>JBKPCQ010000063.1:0-17644 GCA_046727455.1 Actinomycetota bacterium
CTCGATGCCCATCACGGCGGCGGCCGCCCCGGGCACGGTCGTGACGCACGGCGTGTCGGTCGCCACCGCCGCGGACCGGATCTCGTACCCGTCCATCCGCGCCGCCGGCCCCTGCGGCGTGTTGATGACCAGCGCCACCTCACCGTCCTCGACCAGCCCGACCGCGTGCCGGACGCCATCGACGGACTCGTAGTGCTTGGGCACGATCTGGCAGGCGATGCCGTGGCGGCGCAGGACGCTGCCGGTACCGGCGGTGGCGACGATCTCGAAGCCGAGGTCCGCGAGGCGCTTGATCGGGAAGATCATGCCGCGCTTGTCGCGGTTGGCGACGGTCACCAGGACCCGCCCGGACGTCGGCAGCGAACCGTACGCGGCGGCCTGCGACTTGGCGAACGCGTGGCCGAAGTTCCGGTCGATGCCCATGACCTCGCCGGTGGACTTCATCTCCGGGCCGAGCAGGTTGTCCACCCCCTTGCCGGCCGGGGTGCGGAAGCGCTTGAACGGCAGTACCGCCTCCTTGACCGCGATCGGCGCGTCGTCGGGCAGGTCGCCGCCGTCGCCGTGCGGGACGAGCAGGCCCTCGGCGCGCAGGTCGGCGATCGTGGCGCCGAGCATGATCCGGGCGGCGGCCTTCGCCAGCGGTACCGCCGTCGCCTTGGACACGAAGGGCACGGTGCGCGACGCGCGGGGGTTGGCCTCCAGCACGAACAGGGCGTCGTCCTTCAGCGCGTACTGGACGTTGAGCAGCCCGCGGACCCCGATCCCCCGGGCGATCGCCTCGGTGTACCGGCGGACCAGCGCGATGTGCGCGCCGCCGAGCGTCATCGGCGGCAGGGCGCAGGCGGAGTCGCCGGAGTGGATGCCGGCCTCCTCGATGTGCTCCATCACGCCGCCGAGGTAGACCTCGCCGGTCGCGTCGCACAGGGCGTCGACGTCGATCTCCACCGCGTCGTCGAGGAACCGGTCGACCAGCACGGGATGGGACGGCGAGATGTCGGTGGCCCGGGCGATGTAGGCGGACAGGGTCGCGTCGTCGTACACGATCTCCATGCCGCGCCCGCCGAGCACGTAGCTCGGCCGGACCAGGACCGGGTACCCGATGGCGTCGGCGATCAACTTGGCCTCCTCGAAGGAGGTGGCCGTCCCGTAGGCCGGGGCGCGCAGGCCGGCCTCGTCCAGCAGGGCCGCGAAGGCCCCCCGGTCCTCCGCCAGGTGGATGGATTCCGGGGTGGTACCCACGATGGGCACCCCGGCGTCCTTGAGCCGCTGGGCGAGCCCCAGCGGGGTCTGCCCGCCGAGCTGGACGATGACCCCGACCACGCCCGGGCCGCCCGCCGCCTTACCCGAGATGTCCTCGGCGTGCCAGACCTCCAGCACGTCCTCGAAGGTCAGCGGCTCGAAGTAGAGCCGGTCGGCGGTGTCGTAGTCGGTGGACACGGTCTCCGGGTTGCAGTTGACCATGACCGCCTCGTAGCCGGCGGCACGGAGCGCCATGACCGCGTGCACGCAGGAGTAGTCGAACTCGATGCCCTGGCCGATCCGGTTCGGCCCGGAGCCGAGGATCAGCACCTTGGGCCGGTCGGACGGGGCGACCTCGGTCTCCTCCTCGTAGGTCGAGTAGTGGTACGGCGTCTTCGCGGCGAACTCGGCCGCGCAGGTGTCGACGGTCTTGTACACCGGCCGGACGCCCAGCCGGTGCCGGAGCCGGCGTACCCCGTCCTCGCCGGCAAGCTCCGGCCGCAGCGTGGCGAGCTGGCGGTCGGACAGCCCGGCCCGCTTGGCCCGGCGCAGCAGCGCCTCGTCGACGAAGGGCGCGTCGATCAGCGCCTCCCGCAGGTCGACGAGCGCCGCGATCTGGTCGATGAACCAGGGGTCGATCCCGCTCGCCTCGTGTACCTGCTCGATCGTGGCCCCCGCCCGCAGCGCGGCCTCGACCGTGTAGAGCCGGCCGTCATGGGGTGTGCGGAGGGCGGCCAGCGCCGCCTCGCGCCGGGGTCGCTCGCCGTCGTGGTCGCCGTTCGTGGCCCCGGCGGGACCGTCCGTCCAGAAGCCGGCTGCTCTCGTCTCCACCGAGCGCAGCGCCTTGCCCAGCGCCTCGGCGAAGTCACGGCCCAGGCTCATCGCCTCGCCGACCGACTTCATCGTGGTGGTCAGTACCGGGTCCGCGCCGGGGAACTTCTCGAACGCGAACCGCGGGACCTTCACCACGACGTAGTCGAGCGAAGGCTCGAAGGCCGCGGGCGTCTCCCGGGTGATGTCGTTGGGGATCTCGTCGAGGGTGTACCCGATGGCCAGCTTCGCCGCGATCTTCGCGATCGGGAACCCGGTCGCCTTCGACGCGAGCGCGGACGAGCGGGACACCCGCGGGTTCATCTCGATGACGACCAGCCGGCCGTCGGCCGGGTTGACGGCGAACTGGATGTTGCACCCGCCGGTGTCGACGCCGACCTCGCGCAGCACCGCGATGCCCAGGTCGCGCATGCGCTGGTACTCCACGTCCGTCAGGGTCATCGCGGGCGCGACGGTCACCGAGTCGCCGGTGTGCACGCCCATCGGGTCGACGTTCTCGATGGAGCACACGACCACCACGTTGTCGTGCCGGTCGCGCATCAGCTCCAGCTCGTACTCCTTCCAGCCGAGCACGCTCTCCTCGACCAGCACCTCGTGGATCGGGCTCGCGGCGAGGCCGCCGCCGGCCAGGCGTTCCAGGTCGTCGGGCGTGTGCGCCATCCCCGAGCCGAGCCCGCCCATGGTGTACGACGGCCGGATGACGAGCGGGAGACCCAGCTCTGAAGCGACGTGGCGGACCTCGTTCATCGAGTGGCAGACCCGGGACCGGGGTACCGCTCCCCCGGCGCGGGCCACGATCTCCTTGAAGAGCTGCCGGTCCTCGCCCCGCCGGATCGCGTCGATGTTCGCGCCGATCAGCTCGACGTTGTGCTTGGCGAGCACGCCCGCGTCGTGCAGCGCCACGGCGGTGTTCAGCGCGGTCTGCCCGCCCAGCGTCGGCAGCAGCGCGTCCGGCTTCTCCCGGGCGATGACCGACTCGACGAATTCGGGCGTGATCGGCTCGACGTACGTGGCGTCCGCGAACTCCGGGTCGGTCATGATGGTCGCCGGGTTGGAGTTGACCAGGGACACCCGCAGCCCCTCGGCGCGCAGGACGCGGCACGCCTGGGTGCCCGAGTAGTCGAACTCGCACGCCTGCCCGATGACGATGGGCCCCGACCCGATCACGAGCACGTGCGACAGATCGGTCCGCCTAGGCATCGCTGTCAGCTCCACGCTGAGCCAGCCGGTTCGTCTCGACAAGCTCGACGAAGCGATCAAAGAGGTAGTCCGCGTCGTGCGGGCCGGCCGCGGCCTCCGGGTGGTACTGGACGGTGAACGCCGGTACGTCCCGGCAGCGCAGCCCTTCCACCACGCGGTCGTTGAGGCACACGTGGCTGACCGCCACCGCGCCGAACTCCGTCTCGACGTCGCCGTCGAGCGGGGCCCGCACCGCGAACCCGTGGTTGTGCGAGGTCACCTCCACCTTCCCCGTCGCCTTGTCGAGCACCGGCTGGTTGATGCCCCGGTGCCCGTACGCCAGCTTGTACGTCTCGAAGCCCAGCGCGCGGCCGAGGATCTGGCTGCCGAAGCAGATCCCGAACAGCGGCGTCCCGCGCGCGAGGACGGCGCGCGCCAGGAACACCGCGTGGTCGGCCGTCGCCGGATCGCCCGGGCCCGGCGAGAAGAACACCGCGTCCGGCTTGACCGCGTACAGGTCGTCCACAGTGGACGTCGCCGGCAGCACGTGCGTGGTGACCCCGCGGGCGGCCAGCCGCCGGGCCACGTTGCGCTTGATGCCGAAGTCCAGCGCGGCGACCGTGAGCCGGTGCTCCCCCCGCGCGTGCGCCACATAAGGCGACGGGGTGGTCACCTCGGCCGACAGGTCGGCCCCGAGCATCTGCGGCGAGGCGAGCACGCGACGGCGCAGCGCTGCCGCGTCCTCGTCCACACTGGACACTCCCACCCGCATCGCGCCGCGCTCGCGCAGGTGCCGGGTCAGCGCCCGGGTGTCGATGCCGCAGACGCCGACGACGCCCTCGGTGGCGAGCCGGTCCTCCAGCGCGCCGGTGGCCCGCCAGCTGGACGCGCGCCGGGCCGGATCGCGCACGACGTAACCGGCGACCCAGATCCGTGACGACTCGTCGTCCTCGTCGTTGACGCCGGTGTTGCCGATGTGCGGCGCGGTCTGCACGACGACCTGGCGGTGGTACGACGGGTCGGTCAGCGTCTCCTGGTACCCGGTCATGCCGGTGGTGAAGACCGCCTCGCCGAACGCCTCGCCCACGCTGCCGTACGCCTCGCCCCGGAAGGTCCGCCCGTCCTCCAGGACGAGGATCGCCGGCCCTCTCACCGGACGCCCTTCCCGTCGAGGACGGTCGGCTCACCGCGCAGGAAGGTGGCGACCACCCGGACCGGCAGGGTCATCCCGGCATACGGGGTGTTGCGGCTGCGCGAGGCAAGGGCGCCGGGGTCGACCTGCCAGGCCGCCGCCGGGTCCACGAGGGTCAGATTCGCCGGTACCCCCGGAGCCGGGTCCTTCCCGTGCCCGTCGAGCCCGGCGATGCGCGCCGGGATCCGGGACATCCGCGTCGCGACGCCGTCCCAGTCGAGTACGCCGGTCGACCACACCACCGACAGCGCGGTCTGGAGGCCGAGCATGCCCGGCCGGGCGTACCCCCACTCGCACTCCTTGTCCTCCACCGCGTGCGGCGCGTGGTCCGTCGCCACCACGTCGATGACCCCCTCGGCCAGCGCCGCCCGTACCGCCGCCACGTCCGCCTCGGTCCGCAGCGGCGGGTTCACCTTGAACACCGGGTCGTACGACGCGGCCCGCGCGTCGGTCAGCAGCAGGTGGTGCGGGGTGACCTCGGCGGTGATCCGGATGCCCCGGTGCTTGGCCCAGCGCAGGATCTCCACGCTGCCCGCCGTGGAGACGTGGCAGACGTGCAGCCGCGAGCCGACGTGCCCGGCGAGCAGCGCGTCCCGCGCGATGATCGCCTCCTCGGCCACCGCCGGCCAGCCGGTCAGGCCCAGCCGGGCGGAGACTTCGCCCTCGTGCATCTGCGCACCGACCGTGAGCCTGGGCTCCTCGGCGTGCTGGGCGACGGTGCCGTCGAACGCCTTGACGTACTCCAGAGCCCGGCGCATCAGCCGCGGGTCGGCCACGCAGTGCCCGTCGTCGGAGAAGACGCGTACCCGCGCCGCCGACGTGGCCATCGCGCCCAGTTCGGCAAGGTGCTCCCCGGCAAGCCCCGCGGTGACCGCCCCGACCGGCTGCACGTCGACCAGCCCGGCCGCCTGACCGAGCCGCCACACCTGCTCGACCACGCCGGCCGTGTCGGCCACCGGATCGGTGTTCGCCATCGCGCATACCGCCGTGTACCCGCCCAGCGCCGCCGCCCGCGACCCGGTCTCCACGGTCTCGGCGTCCTCCCGGCCCGGCTCGCGCAGGTGCGTGTGGAGGTCGACCAGGCCGGGCAGGGCCACCAGGCCGGCCGCGTCGACGACCTCGGCGCCGGGCGTGGCGGCGTCCCGCCCGACCGCCGCGACGAGGCCGTCGCGGACCAGCAGGTCGGTCGCCGGTCCGCCGACGATCGAGGCGCCTCTGATCAGGTACGTGGTCACTTGGGTTGCCCTCCGAGCATCAGGTACAGCACGGCCATCCGGACGCTGACCCCGTTCGCGACCTGCTCGACGATGGTCGAGCGGGGTGAGTCCGCGACGTCGGGGCTGATCTCCATCCCCCGGTTCATCGGGCCGGGGTGCATCACGATCGCGTGCTCGGGCAGCGCCCGCATCCGCGCCACGTCCAGCCCGTACCGGCGGGAGTACTCGCGCACCGACGGGAAGTACGCGTCGGCCATCCGCTCGCGCTGGACCCGCAGCATCATCACCACGTCGGCGCCGGGCAGCACGTCGTCGAGGTCGTAGCTGGTCTTCGCCGGCCACGAGTCCACCCCGACCGGCAGCAGCGTCGGCGGCCCGACCAGGGTCACCCGGGCGCCCAGCGTGTGCAGCAGCAGCACGTTGGAGCGGGCCACCCGGCTGTGCAGCACGTCGCCGACGATCGCGACGGACAGCCCGTGCAGCCGGCCCAGCCGGGACCGCATGGTGTACGCGTCCAGCAGGGCCTGCGTCGGGTGTTCGTGAGTGCCGTCGCCGGCGTTGACCACGCTCCCGTCGACCCAGGTCGCCAGGCGGTGCGGCGCGCCGGACGCGGAGTGCCGGATCACCACCGCGTCGGCGCCCATCGCCTGGAGCGTCAGGGCGGTGTCCTTGAGGCTCTCCCCCTTGGAGACGCTGGACCCCTTGGCGGAGAAGTTGATCACGTCGGCGGACAGCCGCTTGGCCGCCGCCTCGAACGAGATCCGGGTCCGGGTGGAGTCCTCGTAGAAGAGGTTGACGACGGTACGCCCGCGCAGGGTGGGCAGCTTCTTGACCTCGCGCCCGGCGAGGTTGGCCATCTCGACGGCCGTGTCGAGCACCAGGGTGGCGGCGTCGGCATCCAGGTCGGCGGCCGACAGCAGATGTCTGATCAACGCTCCTCCTCGAGCCGGACCTCGTCGGTGCCGTCCACCTCGGTCAGCAGGACGCGCACCTTCTCGGTCAGCGCGGTCGGGATGTTCTTGCCGACGTAGTCGGCGCGGATGGGCAGCTCCCGGTGACCCCGGTCGACGAGGACGGCGAGCTGCACCACACGGGGGCGCCCGAGGTCCTTCAGCGCGTCCAGGGCGGCGCGGACGGTACGGCCCGAGAAGAGCACGTCGTCGACCAGGATCACCCGGCGCGCGTCGATGCCGCCGGGCGGAAGGCTGGTCGGCCCGAGCGCCCGGGTGCCGCGTAGGCGCAGGTCGTCGCGGTACAGGGTGATGTCGAGGGCGCCGGCCGGAACGTGGATGCCCTCGAAGGCCTCGATCCGGGCGGCGAGCCGGCGGGCGAGCGGTACCCCCCGGGTGGGTATGCCGAGCAGCGCGCTGTCCCGGCCGCCGCCGGTCTTCTCCAGGATCTGGTGGGCGATCCGGTCGATCACCCGGGCCAGCTCGGCGCTGCTCAGAATGGTCTTGCCGGCGGCCGGGTCGGCCGCACGCGGATGCGCCACAGTGGACCTCCTTCCCCGCCTCACGGGACGGGTCGTTAAAGGATGTCTGTACCCCTATGCCCTTTTGGGTAGCCGTAGCACGGCTCTGCCTGACCCTACCAGGCACCCAGATCGCGAAACGGCTGGGTAACAACACTTGACCGCGTGTCGCATCCCGGTTACGGTCACGCTCCGTAGCGACCGCCGGGGAGAACCCCTGGGTCAGTGACTGGGAGTGTCCACATGCCCTCTGAGTACGCCAAGTCCCTGGGCGCCCGCCTGCGCTCCATCCGCCAGCAGCAGGGCCTGTCCCTGCAGGGTGTGGAGGAGAAGTCGGCTGGACGCTGGAAGGCCGTCGTGGTCGGCTCCTACGAGCGCGGCGACCGGGCCGTAACCGTGTCGCGCCTCGCCGAGCTGGCCGACTTCTACCGGGTACCGGTGGCCGAACTGCTGCCTGAAGGCAGTGGCGTTCGTCACGAGTCGGCAGGCAAGATCGTCCTTGATCTGGAGAAGCTCTACGACCAGACCGCCGAGGAACTGGCGTACGTGGCCAAGTACGCCCGCGCCATCCAGCAGCAGCGGGGTGACTACAACGGCCGGGTGCTGTCCATCCGCGCCGACGACCTGCGCGCGCTGGCCATCGTGTACGACTCGTCGCCGTCCGGCCTGGTCGAGCGGCTCACCGAGGCCGGGGTCCTGGTCACCGACCCCCGGGCGATGTTCCAGTAGCCCCACCGACCGCGACAGAGGGGGCCCGCGCGTCGCGCGGCCCCTCCGCGTCAGCGGGGCGTGTACTCCGCGATCCGGCCCAGGACGCCGTTGAGGAACCGGGGCGAGTCGTCGGTGGACAGCTGCTTGGCCAGCTCCACCGCCTCGCTGATCGCCACCGGGTCGTCGACGTCCTCGTACAGCAGTTCGTGGACCGCGATCCGGGCGAGGTTGCGGTCGACCGGCGGCATCCGCTCCAGCGTCCAGCCCTCGGCGTAGCTCGCGATCAGCTCGTCGATCCGGTCCTGGTGCGCCGCGACGCCCTCGACCAGCCGGATCGTGTAGTCCAGGTACGACGGCCGGGGCGGTTCAGTGCGCGCGACGGCCGCCCGCAGCACCTCCAGGATCGGCATACCACGCAGGTCGGCCTCGTACAGGACGTCCAGCGCGCGCTTGCGCGCCTTCCGGCGCGCCGGCATCGGCGTCTTGGGACCCTCGGCCATGACCCTTACGCGCGCCCGAGGTAGCGGCCGTCGCGGGTGTCCACCTTGATCTTCTCGCCGGTGGAGATGAACAGCGGCACCTGGACGGTCGCGCCGGTCTCCACGGTCGCCGGCTTGTTGCCGCCGGTCGAGCGGTCGCCCTGGAGCCCCGGCTCCGTGTAGGTGATCTCCAGCACGACGCTGGCGGGCAGCTCGACGTAGAGCGGTACCCCCTCGTGCGTCGCGACGGTCGCCTCGGCCTCCGGCAGCAGGTACTTCGCGGCGTCGCCGACGGTGCCGGCGGGCACGTGGATCTGGTCGTAGGACTCCAGGTCCATGAACACGTACTCGTCGCCGTCGGCGTACAGGAACTGCATCGTGCGCTTGTCGACGGTGGCGGTGTCCACCTTGGTACCGGCGTTGAAGGTCTTGTCCACCACCTTGCCGGACAGCACGTTCTTCAGCGTGGTCCGCACGAACGCCCCGCCCTTGCCCGGCTTCACGTGCTGGAACTCCACGACGGACCACAGCTCGCCGTCAAGGTTGAGGACCAAACCGTTCTTCAGGTCGTTCGTGGTGGCCATAACCCGCCCTGCTCATGGATTCGTCAAAGGACCCGGCAAGTCTACCGGTTCACCGGCGGGACACTCGCGGTACGTGGTGACGCCACCGTTGTCTGGCAACGTGCCAGCGTGAAGATCGGTCTCGTCGGCGCGACAGCGCTGGCCGTCGGTGGGCTCACCGCCGGTGCGCTGCCCACCCGCGCGCCGTTCTACCTGTCCCCCGCGCTCCGGCACCACTTCGGGCTGCCGTTCACCGGCATGGTGTGCGCGGTGGCCGGGCTCACCATCCTGGTCGGGGCCTGGCTGCGGCTGCGCCCGGTGCTCGCCGGCCGGCCGCGCCGGGCACTCGGCGTCCTCGCCTGCTGGGCGGCGCCGCTGGCGCTCGCGCCGCCGCTGTTCAGCCGCGACGTGTACAGCTACCTGGCCCAGGGCGCCATGGTCCGGCGAGGGCTGGACGCGTACGCGGTCGGGCCGGCGGCGCTCGGCGGCGGCCCGCTGGTGGCGCAGGTACACCCGCTGTGGCTGGGCACACCGGCACCGTACGGGCCGGTGTTCCTGGCCCTGGCCGCCGTCGTGGTCGGGGTCACCGGTACCCACCTGGTCGCCGGGGTGCTGGGCATGCGGGCGGTCGCGCTCGCCTCGGTGGTCACCCTCGCCGTGGTGGTACCGCGCCTGGCCGTCCGGTACCGGGTGGATCCCGGCCGGGCGCTGTGGCTCGGCGTGCTCAACCCGCTCGTGCTCGTCCACGCCGTGGCCGGCGGGCACAACGACGCCATGATGGTCGCACTGCTGGTGACCGGCCTGCTCCTCGCGGCGGGCGGCCGACTCGCCGGCGCCGTGCTGCTCGTGACGCTCGCCGCGCTGGTGAAGGCCCCGGCCGCCCTCGCCCTCTGCTTCCTGGTACCGGTATGGGCCGGCCGGATCGGCGGCCGGTGGCGCTGGCCGCTCGGCGCGGCGGCCACGCTGGCCGGCGCCGCGGGGACGATCGGCGCGGTAACCCTGGTGACCGGCCTCGGCCTCGGCTGGGTCGGCGCGCTCGCCACTCCGACGATCGTCCACAACGGACTGTCGGTCAGCACCGACCTCGGGCACCTGTTCGGCGCGGTGCCGGCGGCCCGGCTGGCCGGGGCGGTACTCGCCGGCATCGTGTGCCTCGCCGCGTGGCTGCGCCGGGACCGGCTCGGCACGCCCGCCGCGGTCGGGGTGGCGCTCGGGGCCGTGGTGCTGCTGGGGCCGGTGGTGCACCCGTGGTACCTGCTGTGGGCGCTGGTGCCCCTGGCCGCCGGCACCTCCGACGGCCGGCTGGTCGGCTGGGCCGCCGGACTGTCCGCCGGGCTGTCCCTCGTACTCCTGCCGCACGGCGTCTCGTTCACCGTGCGCGGCGTCGTGGCGGCGCTCGGCGGCCTAGCCCTGGGGCTGGCCGTCCTTGCGCTGAGCCAGGTGCGCGAGCGCCAGCCGGTACCCGTCGACGCCCAGCCCGCAGATGACGCCGGTGGCGACGGAGGAGACCACCGAGTGGCGCCGGAACTCCTCCCGGGCGTGGATGTTGGAGATGTGCACCTCGACGAGCGGCCCGCGCAGCAGCGCGCACGCGTCCCGGATCGCGTATGAGTAGTGCGACCAGGCACCGGAGTTGAGCACCACGGCGGCGCCCTCGTCGGCGGCGGCGTGCAGCCACGCCAGCATCTCGTGCTCGGCGTCGGTCTGCCGCACGGTCACCGACAGGCCCAGCTCCTTGCCCACCCGCTCGCACATCGCGGCGAGGTCGGCGTACGAGGTGAGCCCGTAGACGTCGACCTGGCGGGTACCGAGCCGGCCCAGGTTCGGCCCGTTCAACACGTACACGTTCACGCAGCCTCCTCGCGTCCCGCTCGGAGGCTGCGTTCACGCAAGCTCCTGAGCCTGATGGTTCGCTCGCTCCGCTCGCTCACGCTGACACCTCCGCGTAGGCGGCTTCCAGGAGGGCATCGGGCGGGTCTTCGAGGATCCCCGGGCGGGCGAGGTCGTCGAGGACGACGAAGCGCAGCCTGGCGCCGCGCGCCTTCTTGTCCACCCGCATCGTGGCCCGCAGCGCCGGCCAGGCGTCGGCGGGGTAGGTCACCGGCAGGCCCAGGGCGGTGAGGACCACCCGGTGGCGCTCGGCGACGTCGGCGGCGAGACGCCCGGAGTGCCGGCCGAGGGCGGCGGCGAACACGAGCCCGACGGAGATGGCGTGGCCGTGCCGCCACCGGTACCGCTGGTGTTTCTCGATGGCATGGCCCAGCGTGTGCCCGTAGTTGAGGATCTCCCGCAACCCCGACTCGCGCAGGTCCTGCGAGACGACGCGGGCCTTGACCCGGACCGACCGCTCGACCAGCTCGCCCAGGCTGGCCGCCGCCCCGGCGCTCTCGATGAGGTCGAGGATCGCCGGGTCGGCGATGAAGCCGCACTTGACCACCTCGGCCAGCCCGGCGACCAGGTCGACCTCGGGCAGGGTGTCCAGTGTGGACAGATCGCAGAGCACCCCGGCCGGCGGGTGGAACGCGCCGACCAGGTTCTTGCCGGCGGCCGTGTTCACCCCGGTCTTGCCGCCGACCGCCGCGTCCACCATGCCGAGCAGGCTGGTCGGCACCTGGACCACCCGGACACCGCGCAGCCAGCAGGCCGCGACGAAGCCGGCCACGTCGGTCACCGCGCCCCCGCCGACGCCGACCACCGCGTCGGTACGGGTGAAGCCGGACGCGCCGAGGGCGTCCCAGCACCGCGCCGCCACCTCGATCGTCTTGCCGGCCTCGGCGTCCGGAAGCTCGATCGGCAGTGCCGTGCCGACCGCGTCCGCGACCCGGGTGGCGTACTCCTTGAGCGGCGGCGCGTACAGCACCGCGACCTGGGCGGCGCCGGGCAGCATCCCGGGCAGCGCACCGAGCAGGTCGCGCCCGACGAGCACGTCGTAGGGTCGCTCGCCGCCAACGGAAATGGTCGTGATGTCCGTCATCGCGCGCCAGCGTAGCCGGCCAGCCGGGCGGCGTGGGCGGCCAGGGCGGCGCGCAGCTCCTCCGGCCGGTCGACGGTGAAGGCCCACGGCAGGCTGGCGAGCAGGCGGACCATGCCGTCGAGATCCTCGGCGCGGCAGTCCAGCCTCGTCGCGTCGCCGGTCCCGGTGACCGTGCCGACTGACGGCGGGATCACCTGGCGCACCGCGTCCGGCGGCGCGGCGAGCCGGACGGTCACCTCCCAGCGGTACGGTACGGCCGCCAGCCCGCGGGTCACCTGCGCCACGGCGTCGAAGCCCTCGGGGACGTCGAAGCCGGCGTCGTCCGGCTCGACCGCCTCGATCCGGTCGACCCGGAACGTCCTTACCTCGCCACGGCTGTGGTCGTGCCCGGTCACGTACCACCGGCCGCCGTGGAACACCACACCGTACGGGTCCAGCCCGCGCCGTGACCGGCCGCCGCGCCAGGCCCGGTAGGTGAGCACGACCCGGCGCCGCCGGCTCACCGCCTCACCCAGCGCCAGCAGTACCGGCGTGGCCGCCCCGGCGGCGGCCCGCGGCTGGCGCAGCGTGAACCCCAGGGACTCCTCCAGCGCGGCCACCCGCGTCGACAGGCCGGCCGGCAGCACCCGGCGCAGCTTCGCCAGCGCGCTCGCCCCGGCGTGCCGCTCCGTCACCAGCCCGAGCCGGTCGGCCGCCAGCAGCCCGAGGACCACCGCCACGCCCTCGTCCTCGGTGAACATCAGCGGCGGCAGCTTGTACCCCGGCCGCAGCCGGTACCCGCCGTACCGGCCCCGCGTGGCGCTCACCGGTACGCCCAACTGGGCCAGCGTGTCCGCGTACCGCCGGACGGTCCGCTGGTCGACGCCCAGCCGCCGGGCCAGCTCCGGGCCGGACAGCGTGTGGTGCGCCTGGAGCAGCTCCAGCAGGGCCAGCACCTTGGCCGCCGGATGTGGCATGGATCACACCCCTAACCCGGACGGGATCGGCCCGGATTTCCGCCTAGCGTAGCCGCATGACGACCTTCGTACTCGTTCCCGGCCTCTGGCTCGGCGCCTGGGTCTGGCGCGGCGTCACCGCCCGGCTGCGTACCGCCGGCCACGACGTGTACCCGCTCACGCTCACCGGGGTCGCCGACCGGATGCACGTCGGCGGCCCGCAGACGGACCTGGACACGCACACCACCGACATCACCGCGCTGATCGAGGCCGAGGAGCTGACCGACGTGGTGCTCGCCGGGCACAGCTACGGCGGCTCCCCGGTCACCGCCGCCGCCGACCGCATCCCCGACCGGATCCGGCACGTCGTGTACGTGGACAGTGGCCCGCTGCCCAACGGGATGTCCCAGTTCGACACCAGCGACCCGGAGGAGCAGGCCGCGATCGTCGCGCAGGTCGGCGAGGGGTGGCAGGTCCCGCCCCCGTCATGGGCGGACCGCGATCCGGCGCTGATCGCCGGGCTGACCCCGGAGATGCTGGAGATGCTGCAACGGCGCGCGACCCCGCACCCGTACGGCTCGATCCGCCAGGGGCTCGCGGTGACCGGCGCGTGGGAGAAGGTACCGCGCACGCTGATCGCCTCGACGTTACCGCCCGACCTGGTCCGGAAGATGATCGCGGACGGTCACCCGTACTTCGCGACGCTCGGCGACGCTACGATGGTCGGCCTGCCGACCGGCCACTGGCCGATGCTCAGCGAGCCGGAGGCGCTGGCCGGCGCGCTCGCCGCGATCTGAGGCCAGCCGCCCGTCAGGCCGACAGCGCGCCGAGGACGGCGGCCGCGACCTCCTCCACGGTGATCCCGTCGGTCTTCACGATCACCGTGGCGACCTCCTCGTACAGCGGCCGCCGCTGCTCCAGCAGGTGCCGCATGGTGGCGCGCGGGTTCACCGCGAGCAGCGGGCGGCCCACTCCCATGCCCACCCGGTGCATCACGTCCGCCAGCTCCACCGACAGGAACACGACGCGGTACCCGCGCAGCAGTGCGCGGGTCTCGTCGGCGAGGATCGCGCCACCGCCGAGCGCCAGTACCCCCCGGTGCGCGACCAGCGCGTCCGCGACGGCGGCTCGTTCGAGTGCCCGGAAATGCGGCTCGCCGTCGTCGACGAAGATCTCCGGGATCGGCTTGCCGGCCCGCTCCTCGATGATCGCGTCGGAGTCCAGGAACGGTACCCCGAGCCGCGCCGCGACCAGCCCGCCGACGGTGGTCTTCCCGGCACCCATCGGCCCGACGAGCACGCAAACGGGACGAGTCACCGGATCACCAGGTTGTCGAGGTAGCCGGTCAGGTTGCGGCGCATCTCGGCCACCGAGTCGCCGCCGAACTTCTCGGTCGCCGCCTGGGCCAGCACGAGCGCCACCATCGCCTCGGCCACCACGGCGGCGGCCGGTACCGCGCACACGTCCGAGCGCTGGTTGATCGCCGTGGCCGGTTCGCCGGTCACCACGTCCACTGTGGACAGTGCCCGGTTGAGCGAGGAGATCGGCTTCATCGCGGCCCGTACCCGCAGCGGCTCGCCGGTCGTCATGCCGCCTTCCAGCCCGCCGGCCCGGTCGGTCAGCCGCCGCACCCCGGTCGCGCCGGGCACGATCTCGTCATGCGCCGTCGAGCCGCGCGAGCGGGCCTGGGTGAACGCGTCGCCGATCTCGACGCCCTTGATCGCCTGGATGGACATCAACGCGGCGGCCAGCCGCGCGTCCAGCTTGCGGTCCCACTGCACATGGCTGCCCAACCCCGGCGGTATCCCGTACGCCAGCACCTCGACGATCCCGCCGAGCGTGTCGGCGTCCTTCCTGGCCGCGTCGACCTCCTCGACCATCCGGGCGCTCGCCTCCGGGTCGAGGCAGCGCAGCGGGTCGGCGTCGATCCGCTCGGCGTCCTCCGGCCGCGCCACGAGTCCCGGCTTGATCGCCAGCGGGCCCAACTCCACCACGTGCGACACGATGTCCACGTCGAGTGCCTGGTGCAGCAGCGCCTTGGCGACGGTACCGACGGCCACCCGCGCCGCCGTCTCCCGCGCGCTGGCCCGCTCCAGGATCGGCCGCGCGTCGGTGTACCCGTACTTCTGCATGCCCGCCAGGTCGGCGTGGCCCGGCCGGGGCCGGGTCAGCGGGGCGTTGCGCGCCTGGGCGGCGAGCACGTCCAGGTCGACCGGGTCGGCCGACATCACGGTCTCCCACTTCGCCCACTCGCTGTTGCCGATGCGTACCGCCACCGGGCTGCCCAGCGTCACGCCGTGCCGGATGCCGCCGATGACCGCCACCTGGTCCTGCTCGAAGGACATCCGGGCACCCCGGCCGTACCCGAGCCGCCGGCGGGCCAGTTCCCGGGCGATCTCGGCGATCGTCACCCGGACCCCGGCGGGTACCCCTTCCAGCAGCGCGACAAGGGCGGGGCCATGCGACTCCCCAGCGGTCAACCAGCGCAGCACGGGGCCAAGTGTGTCACGCCCTAGGCATCGGCCCGGGGTCCGCCCCACTGGTCGCGCCCGTCCAGCAGGGACGGATCCTGGCGGATCAGGTCGGCGAGCCGGGCGGCGGTCTCCTCGGAGGTCTCGGCCGGCTGGCCGGCGCCGGCGCCGGTACCGCTGGCGGCCAGCGGCTGCGGCTCGGTCCGGGCCACCACGAGCTGGCCCTCGTGCCAGGCGAGCTGCGCGGTCGTCCGCGCCTCGCTGCCCTCCACGATCAGCGTCACGGTGACCGGGGCGTGCCGGTGCAGGACGGTCGCGACCGCCTCGATCACCTCGTCGACGACCGGCCCCAGGCGACCGGCGGCCGAGTTGGCCAGCCGCTGGCGAAGCGCATCCCACCGGTGCATCCGCACCAGCGGGTCGTCCAGTCCGCCGTCCATCGTGCCCCTTTCGACCGCCGTCAGGAAATCCGCTGCCTGGTTGCCCTGGTCGCACGGGCGAGCGCCTGGTCGAGCACGGCCAGCAGCGCGTCGCGTACCGAGAGCCGGTCGCGCGCGTCGAACGCGATGACCGGGATGTCGTCGTGCACCGCGAGCGCCCAGCGCACCTCACCGAGCTCGTGCGTCAGCCGCCCGTGGAACGCGTTCACGGCGATGACGAAGGGCAGCCCGGCGTGTTCGAAGTAGTCCACCGCCGGATAGCAGTCGTCCAGCCGGGCGCTGTCCACCACGACGAGCGCGCCGAGCGCCCCGCGGGCCAGGTCGTCCCACATGAACCCGAACCGGGCCTGGCCGGGCGTACCGAACAGGTACAGCTTGAGGCTCTGGTCGATGGTCACGCAGCCGAAGTCCATCGCGACCGTGGTGTGCGTCTTGCCGGTGCGCAGGCCGGGGGTGTCCACGCCGACCGAGGCCACGGTCATCTCGGCCTCGGTGGTGAGCGGGGAGATCTCGGAGATCGCCCCGACCGTCGTGGTCTTGCCGACGCCGAAGCCGCCGGCCACCACGATCTTCACGGGTACCGGTGGCTTCCGGGCGGTTCCGTCAGGTGATGGCGCGTAGTCCACGAATCACTCGCAGGATGGTCTCGGGGTCGGTCGGGTTTGCGGAGTCGGTGTGGACGTCCAGGTACCCGGCCGTCCGCAGGTCGTTGACCAGGATCCTGGTCACGTCGAGGTGCAGCCGCAGCCGGGCGGAGATCTCCGCGACGGAGACGGGCTGTTCGCACAGCACGACGATGGCCTGCAGCTCGGGGGTCAACCGGGACAGCGGGGCCTGATGCCGGCCGAACCGGTCCATCCGGGCGGTCACCTGGGTCTCCAGCTCGATGTCCGAGTTCCTGCCCAGGACGCGGCCGGAGGTCAACACGAACGGCCGCGGCACCGAGCCGCCCTGGTCCTGGTTCGCCACCGGGTCGGCGGGCCCCGGCGGGGGTGCGTAGAGGAAGGGACGGATCCGGGCGGATCCATCCTGTCCCGCGCGCCTCTCCCACGCCGAGAACGTCACGCCATCGCCTCGCTCCGCTCGCTATGACTGGACGGCGTTCTTCAACTCCATGATCAGGCGCGGGGTCAGCGCCCCGCCGGCCCGGCTGGCGAAGAGCGTCATCTCGTAGGCCACCGCACCGAGGTTGGCCGAACGGTCCGCGATGACCCCGAGGACCGAACCGGCGCTGATCGACGTCACCAGCAGGTACCCGTTCGCCATGTCCACGACCACCCGGTTCAGCCCGCCCAGCGAGTACCAGTGCGCCGCGCCGCCGGCCAGGCTCGTGATGCCGGACACCACCGCGGCCAGCCGTTCGGCGTTGGCCCGGTCGCGGGTCGCGGACATCGCCATCAGCAGTCCGTCGGAGGACACCGCGACCGCTTCGACCACCCCGGCTGTACCAGACGTGAACGAGTCCAGCAGCCAGTTGAAGGTCTGCGCCTCGGGGCTGAGCTGGGTGGTCCGCCCCGGCTGGCTCTGTCGCTCGGCGCTGTCATGGATGTACGGAGTGGTCATCAGGCCCCTTCTTCACTGGTGATCGGAGCGGGCGTCGTGCAGGGCACGCAGGACGCCGGACTCGAACTGCTCGACGAGGTCCCGGGCCTCGTCGGGATCGGGTGGCGGCTGGTGGGGCAGCCCGGTGCCGAGAGGCACCGTGCCCTGGACGGCCGCGAGGGTCGCTCCCGGTACCCGCCGGGTCAGCGGTGCGTTGCCGAGGGCGGCCCGGCCCGGCGCGGCGGGTTGCGCGGCGGGCCGGTCGACGGCCTGGCGCTGCGCCCGGCGTACCCCCGCCTCGAACTCGTCGGCCATCTCCTGGGCCATCGCGGCGTCCGCCGGGGCGGGCGCCGGGCTGGGCGGTGGCCCGGCCGGGTGCGCCGCCGTCTCGACCGGGAGC
>JBKPCQ010000064.1:0-10386 GCA_046727455.1 Actinomycetota bacterium
CCGCGATGGCCGCCAGCACGGCGGCGAGCCCAGCCTCCGCCCACGGGCCGAGCTGCCGCGACGGGGCCGGCTGCGCGGCGACGATCAGCGCGGCCACGCCGCCGCCGAGGCCACCGAGCAGCGCCAGCTCCGCGGCGGGCAGCTGCCATTTCAGCGTCAGTACCCCGAGCACGGCGGTCAACCCGAGGCCGGCCGCGACGCTCGCCTGCACCAGGAAGAGCGGCAGCTCCCGGCGGGCCAGGAAGGCCAGCAGGAACGCGGTGACCTGGCAGCCGATGCCGAGCAGGTACGTGCGGTGCCCGCACAGCCGGACCAGCAGGCTGAGGTGGAAGCGCCGCTCGTGGCGGGTACGCGCGGCGGCGACCGACTGGAGCAGGTTGGCGATGCCGTAGGCCACGATCATCGCCGCGAGGTACACCCACCCTGCGGCGGCCGTCACCACGCGTGCCCGAGGCGGTCGAGGATGTCGGCGTGCAGCTTCCCGTTGGTCGCGACGGCACTGCCGCCCGCCGGCCCCGGCTGCCCGGCGAGGTCGGTGAAGGTACCCCCGGCCTCGGTGACGATCGGCACCAGCGCGGCGAGGTCCCATAGCGACAGCTCGGGCTCGACCATCACATCGACAGCTCCCTCAGCCACCAGCATGTACCCGTAGAAGTCGCCGTACGCGCGGCTGCGCCAGCACCGCCGGACGATGTCGAGCATCCCGGAAAGGCGGCCGGCATCCTCCCACTCGCGCAGGTCGGAGTAGCAGAACGAGGCGTGGGAGAGCCGGGACACCCCGGATACCCGGATCGGGGTGGCGGCGGCCCGGTGCCGGCCGGCGAACGCCCCGTGCCCGCGCGCCGCCCACCACCGCCGCCCGAGGGCCGGGGCCGACACCATCCCGACCATCGCCTGGTCGCCCTCCATCAGGGAGATCAGCGTGCCCCAGATCGGTACCCCCCGGATGAAGTTCTTGGTGCCGTCGATCGGGTCGATCACCCACTGCCGGCTGCCCGGTCCGGCCGGCGCGTCGGTCACCCCGAACTCCTCGCCGAGCACGCCGTCGCGCGGCCGGGCCCGCGCCAGCGTGCCGCGCAGCGCCCGCTCCACGGCGGTGTCCGCGTCGGAGACCGGGGTCAGGTCCGGCTTGGCGTCGACGCGCAGGTCCAGCGCCCGGAAGCGGGCCATGGACACCGCGTCGGCGGTGTCCGCGAGCACGTGGGACAGCGCGAGGTCGTCGGCGTATCCGGCCATGCCGGAAACCTAGCCGACGCCGGGCCGGACCGGCGCCCGAGGGGCCGGGGCGACACGCGGCGCGACTGGTCGGCGACCGGCATTGCCCGGCGGGCGTATTTGGTTAACGTCGAGACGTGCGACCGGAAGTTCTGTGCGGCCTGCTGGCCGAGGAGGAGCGGCTGCGGGTGTACGCCGCCGTCGTGCTCGGCGCCGGTACCCCCAGCGAGGTTGTCGCGGGCAGCGGGTTGCCCGCCCGGCAGGTGATCATCGCGCTGCGCCGCCTGGAGCAGGGCGGCCTGGTGAGCCTCGTGAACGGCCGGCTGGTCGCGGACATCGCGGCGTTCAAGGACGCGGTGCGGGAGTCCGGCCCCGGGCCGGCCGAGGAGCCGCTGGACCCGGACCGGCAGCGGGCCGCCGTACTGCGCGCGTTCGTCCGCGAGGGCCGGCTGCTCCAGCTCCCCGCCGCCCGGTCCAAGCGCCGCGTGGTGCTCGAACACATCGCGGCCTGCTTCGAGCCCGGAGTCCGGTATCCGGAGCGGGCCGTCGACGCGGTCCTGCGCGCCTGGTACGACGACTACGTGACGCTGCGCCGGTACCTCATCGACGAGGAGCTGATGGCCCGCGAGCACGGCCTGTACTGGCGGGCCGGCGGCTACGTCGACGTGTCCTAGCGCCCCGACGCGGGCGGAGCGAGCGCCAACATATCAGTCCTCGGCCGCGCCGGCCTGGGAGGCGAGCAGGCGCCGGAAGGAGGCGAGCCGGCGCGGATCCGCCTTGCCGGCCGCGACGAGCGCGTCCAGTCCACAGTCGCCGGACGCGCCGGTGTGGTCGCAGTTGGGCGGGCAGTTCACCGAGCCCTGGACCAGGTCCGGGAACCCGTGCAGCAGGCTGTTGGCCGAGACGTGGGCGAGCCCGAACGACCGGATCCCGGGCGTGTCGATGATCCAGCCGTCGGCTGACGAGCCCTGACCGGGCAGGGGCAGCGCGACCACACTGGACGAGGTGTGCCGCCCCTTGCCGATCGCGCTGACCGTGCCGACCCGCCGGTCGGCGTCCGGTACCAGCCGGTTGACCAGCGTGGACTTGCCGACCCCGGAGTGCCCGACGAGTACCGAGATCCGCCCGGCCAGCGCGTCGACCAGCGGGGTGAGGTCGCCGTCCGGCCGGGTCAGCACGTTCGGCAGGTCCAGGTCGGCGTAGTAGCTGAGGATCTCCTCCGGCCCGGCGAGGTCGGCCTTGGTCAGGCACAGCATTGGATCGATCTCCGCGTCGTACGCCGCGACCAGGCACCGGTCGATGAACCCGGTCCGCGGCGGCGGATCGGCCAGCGCGCTGACGATGACGAGCTGGTCGGCGTTTGCCACCACGACCCGCTCGACCCGACCCTCGGGGGTGCTCTCGTCGTCGTCCGCGGTCCGCATCAGCACCGAGCCGCGCTCGGCGATACGCACGATGCGGGCCAGCGACCCGGGCGCACCGGACAGGTCGCCGACCAGCGCCACCCGGTCACCTACCACCACGCCCCGGCGGCCCAGCTCCCGGGCGCGCATCGCGAGCACCTGCCGTTGGTCCAGGTCGACCGTGTACCGGCCGCGGTCGACCGCGACCACGAAGCCGTCCGCCGCGTGCTCGTACCGCGGCCGGATCCGGGTACGGGGACGCGACGCCGGACCCGGGCGGACCCGTACGTCGTCCTCGTCGTACTCCCGGCGGCGCTTACCGGTCAGCGGCCACCCCCGACCATCGACTCCCACAAGGCGGGAAAGTCCGGCATGGTCTTCGCGGTGCACGCCACGTCGGTCAACCGGATCCCCGGCACGGCCAGCCCGAGTACCGCGCCCGCGTGCGCCATCCGGTGGTCGTCGTAGGTCTCGAACCCACCGCCGCGCACCGGACCCGGCTTGATCGCCAACCCGTCGGGTAGCTCGGTGACCTCGGCGCCCAGGGCGGTCAGCTCCCGGGTCAGCGCGCCCAGCCGGTCGGTCTCGTGCCCCCGGATGTGGGCGATCCCGGTGAACCGCGACGGCGAGTCGGCGAGCACGGCCAGCGCGGCGAGGACCATCGTCAGCTCGCTGGTCGCGGACAGGTCGGCATCCAGCCCGTGGATCTTCCCGGTTCCACGTACCGTCAGCCCCTCCGTGCTCACCGTGCACCGGCCGCCCATCGCGGTCAGCAGGCCGCGCAGCCGGTCGCCGGGCTGGCTGGTCGCCACCGGCCAGCCGGGTATCGTCACCGCCCCGCCAGCCACCAGCGCCGCCGCCAGGAACGGTGCCGCCCCCGACAGGTCCGGCTCGACGTCCCAGCCGCGGCCGGACAACCGGCCCGGCTGGACCGCCCACACATCCGGCGTCGAGTCGTCCACTCCCGCCCCGGCCGACCGCAGCATCTGGACGGTCATCCGCAGGTGCGGCGCCGACGGCACAGGCGGGCCGACGTGGCGCACCACGATGCCGCTGTCGAAGTCGGGTGCGGCCAGGAGCAGGCCGGAGACGAGCTGGCTGGACGCCGAGGCGTCGATGGTCACCTCCCCGCCGCGTACCCGGCCCACCCCGTGCACGGTCAGCGGCAGCCCGCCGGCCGGCGCCGCGTCGATCCGCACCCCGACCGCCCACAGCGCCTCCACGAGCGGCCCGAGCGGGCGGGCCCGGGCCCGGGCGTCGCCGTCGAAGGTGACCGGGCCGTCGGCGAGCGCCGCGACGGCGGGCAGGAACCGCATGACCGTACCGGCGAGGCCGACGTCGACGTGCGCCGGCCCGGCGAGCGGCCGGGGCCGTACCAGCCAGCGCTCGTCGTCGACGGTACTGACGTGGGTGCCCATCGCGCGCAACCCGCCGGCCATCAGCTCGGTGTCGCGCGCCCGCAACGGGTGGTGCAGTGTCGAGGGGCCGACCGAGATCGCGGCCAGCACGAGCGCCCGTGCCGTCATGGACTTCGATCCGGGAAGCCGGACGGTCGCGGAGACCGGCCGGCGCGCGGTGGGCGCGGTCCAGGGCACGGGTGCGGGGGTCACGCGTACAGTCTGCCGTCTCGGCCACCCGACGACGATCGGCCGGGTAGGTTGAGCACATGTGCGGGCGGTACGCGACGACGCGCAGCTCGGTCGATCTCGCGGAGCTGTTCGAGGCCGTCGACGAGACCGATGGCGCCCTCGCACCGGACTACAACCTGGCACCGACCGACCCGGGGCCGATCGTCACGGCCGCCAAGGGTGGGCGGGCGGTCCGGGTGGCGCGCTGGGGGCTGGTACCGCCCTGGGCGCGCGACGCCCGGATCGGAGCACGGATGATCAACGCGCGAGCCGAGACGGTACTCAGCTCGAACGCATTCGCTCCGTCCTTCCGCCAGCGCCGGTGCCTGGTCCCGGCCGACGGCTGGTACGAGTGGCGGGTTCGGGAAGGTGGCGGCAAGCAGGCGTATTTCCTGACCGCCGAGGAGAGTCTCGTGCTCGCATTCGCGGGCCTATGGAGCGTGTCCGCGACCGGCCTCGTGACGTTTTCCATCGTGACTACCGCAGCGGTTGGTCACTTGGCGTCGGTGCACGATCGCATGCCGTTGATAGTGCCGGCGGACCGGTGGGCGGGATGGCTTTCCGGGCCGGCGGATCCCGCGGCGCTGCTGACGGTGCCGCCGCCGAAATTCCTGGCGGCGCTGGAGGTCCGGCCGGTCGGTCCGGAGGTGGGGGACGTCCGGAACGACGGCCCGGGATTGACGGCGCCCGTCGATGTGACAGCGTCGCCGACAAATGACGTGCATCCGACAGATCTGACGCTGTTTTAGGCAGAGCTTCCTTTTTTGTCCCGGCAGTTTTCCACATCCTGGCAACGCCCACTTGTCCTTGTACCGTCGAATGCGGTAGAACACCCTGCCGGCAGCGCCGCATCTATCCACCGCGTCGCTGAACAGTCCGGACCCACGGGGGAGGTGGGTGAATGACTCGGGCGCGAATGCCACGCCCGCACGAGGTCGCCGCTGCACGAAAAGATCCGCGATTGTTGCGTGCCTTCAGTGAGCGGCAAGAAGACGCTGCGTGGCGTACCCGAGGGGTATGTCAATCTGTCGATCCGGAAACGTTCTTTCCGGCTCCCAGCGAACCGGCCGACGCGGCCGTCGCCCTGTGCCGCACGTGTGAGGTACAGGGCGCCTGCCTGGCCTGGGCGCTGGAGGTCGGCGACTGTCATGGCGTGTGGGGCGCCACGACACCGCGCGAGCGACGAGCGATGCTGGTCGCATGGCGGGCCGAGAACGCGGGGCAGGTACCGGCGGACGAAAGCCGTACGGTGCTCACCCTGATTCCGAAACAGCGCACCCTGGTCGACCTGGTCGACCGGGTCGCTTCCTGAGGGGGCACGCCGAGGTACCCACGCCGCACGGCCCTGCGCTGGTCGACCTGGAAGAGCCCGTAGGTCCGGCGCGCAGCCTCCTTGTCCTCGGCCACGGTGCCGGGGGCGGGGTGGACGCGCCGGACCTGCTGGCCGTCCGCCGGGCGGCGCTGGCCGCGTCGGTGACGGTTGCCCGGGTCACCCAGCCGTACCGGGTCCGCGGCCGGCGGGCGCCGGCCCCGGCCGCCCAGCTCGACGAGGCGTGGGCCACGGTGGTGTCCACGCTGCCCATCGGCGGCCTGCCGCTGATCGTCGGTGGGCGCTCCAGCGGCGCCCGCGTCGCCTGCCGAACCGCTCGCGCGCTCGGTGCCGCCGGCATCGTGGCGCTGGCGTTCCCACTGCACCCGCCTGGCCGGCCGGAGCGGACACGGGCCCCGGAGCTGGTCACCGGCCTGCCCACGCTCGTGGTCAACGGAGACCGGGACCCGTTCGGCGTGCCGTCCCCGGGGCCCGGCATCGAGGTGCTCGTCCGCCCGGGCGAACGGCACGACCTGCGCGGCGACCCGGCCGCCCTCGGGGCTGCGGTGGCCGGCTGGCTGGCCCGGCACGGCTGGGCGGAGTCGGTGTAGCTGAGTCGTTGTAACTGACCCGCCCCGGTGGCGGAATGCCGCCCGCCCCCGCGATGTTGCACCACCCGGATGACCTCGACCGGAAGGGGCAGCGTGGCCACGCAGATGAGGCCCAGCCAGGCGGATCAGCAAGGACTGGTACGGCGGCTGTTGTACGCGCCGGAATGGCCGGCGGACCGGGACAGCGCTCTGGGCTCCCAGATGCTGGCGCAGACGCTCGGCGTATCCTCGGCGGAACAGCCGAGGAGGGCGAGTCGATTGGCCCAGGCCGAACGGACCGACCAGCGGCGTGCCCGCTTCGAGCGGGACGCCCTGCCCTTTGTCGATCAGCTCTACGCGGCCGCCCTGCGGATGACGCGTAACCCGGCCGATGCCGAAGACCTGGTGCAGGAGACCTTCCTCAAGGCCTTCGCCGCCTTCCACCAGTTCGAGGAGGGCACCAACCTCAAGGCCTGGCTGTACCGGATCCTCACCAACACCTACATCAACTCGTACCGGCGCCGGCAACGCCAGCCGATCCAGGCGCCGACTGAGGAGATCTCCGACTGGCAGCTCGCCTCCGCGGAGTCGCACACGTCCAGTGGCCTGCGGTCGGCCGAGACCGAGGCGCTCGACCGGCTGCCCGACTCCGACGTCAAGGAAGCGCTCCAGTCGCTCCCGGAGGACTTCCGGCTGGCGGTCTACCTCGCCGACGTCGAGGGCTTCTCGTACAAGGAGATCGCCGACATCATGGGTACCCCCATCGGCACCGTGATGTCGCGGCTGCACCGCGGCCGGCGCAACCTTCGCCGGCTGCTGGAGGGTTACGCTGCCGAGCGGGGCCTCACGCGGGGCGGGTCGGACCTGGCCGCGGACGCCCCTGCCGGTCGGGAGGTTTGAGCATGAGCTGCGGGGACCCCCACGAGACGGACTGCCTGGACGTACTCGCCGAGGTGTACCTCTATCTGGATCTGGAGTGCGGCGACGAGCGGCGGCAGCTGATCCGCGACCATCTCGACGAGTGCTCGCCGTGCCTCCGGGAGTACGGCATCGAGCAGGAGGTCAAGGCGCTGGTCGCCCGGTGCTGCGGCGCCGACCTCGCGCCCCCCGGGCTGCGCGAGCGGCTGCGCGCCAAGCTGATGGAGTTCGTCGTCGAGGCCGAGGCCCACGAGTACCTGGCCGAGTGAACCGTGCCGCCCCGGCGCGCCGCGCCGGGGCGGCAGGCACCGCGTCAGGAATTGGGCCGCTTGCCGTGGTTGGCGGCGCTCTTCTTACGCGCCTTCTTCTTCCTGGACTTCTTGGCCATGCCAACCTCCTGGCGAAACGTCGCGGACCAACCCGAGCATCCTAACGACACCCGTCCGGCGATCCGTGGTTGGATACTGATCGCACGCGACGTGAATGTTGGGAGGGCTGGGCGAATGGCCGACGAAATCCGCGCCGAGATGGTGGCCAACGTGTGGAAGGTGGTCGCCTCCGCCGGGGACGAGGTGGCCGAGGGCGACACGCTGGTCATCCTTGAGTCCATGAAGATGGAGATCCCGGTCCTCGCCGAGTCCGACGGAGTACTCCAGCAGCTCGCGGTCAACGAGGGCGACGTCGTCCAGGAGGGCGACCTGATCGCCGTCATCGAGTAGTCACCTGCGCGGCGTCCGCCCGGGCCGACTCCAGCAGCTCCAGAGCGATCGTCAGCGCCGCCTCACTACGCTCCTCGTCTGTGTACTCGCCGTCCGCGTCGATGAACCACGTGGCATGCATCGCGAACAGGGCGAGGGAGCTCTTCAACCGGGCCGGCAGCGGGTCGCCGGGCTCGCTGAGCAGGTCCATCAGCCCGTACATGATCTCCCGCATCTGCTCGCTCTTGGCATGACCGCGCAGCGCGGCCTGGTTGCGCTCCAGGAAGCGCATGACCAGGTGGGCCTTGCTCCGGCTCATCAGCTCGGAGTACCGGTGGAGCAGCTCCCGCCGGGTCGCGTCGGTACGCGGCTGGCCGCTCGCCCAGGTCACGATCTCCTGTAGCCCGGCCGCCCGGTCCTCCATGAAACTCGCGACGATGTCGTCCTTGGTCTTGAAGTGGTAGTACAGGGCAGCCTTGGTCACGCCGAGCCGCTCGGCGATCTCCCGCAGTGACGTCGCCTCGTACCCCTGCTCGGTGAACAGCTCCAGGGCCACCTGCTGGATCCGGGACCGGGTGTCGCCGTGCTCTCTCATGTGTGCCTCTACTTCAACGCGTTCCCGCCATCCTACTTGACGGCCGGCAAGTAAGTAGCTTACCGTACGGCAAGTAAGTAGGACCAGAACCCTCACGGGGAGGCTATCGTGTCCGACACCCAGACCACGTACGTTCCGCACCGCGAGGTGCTGGCCGTGCTGCCCGGCCTGCTGCTGGCGATCCTGCTGGCGATGCTCGACAACCTGATCGTCAGTACCGCGCTGCCGCGCATCGTGGGTGATCTGCACGGGTTGTCGCACCTGCCCTGGGTGGTCACCGCGTACGTCCTGGGCACCACGGTATCCACCCCGATCTGGGGCAAGCTCGGCGACCTGTACGGGCGCAAAGGGGTGTTCCTCACCTCGATCGTGATCTTCCTGATCGGCTCGGCCCTGTCCGGCGCCGCGCACACCATGAACCAGCTCATCGGGTTCCGGGCCCTCCAGGGCCTCGGTGCGGGCGGACTGCTCGTCGGCGCCATGGCGATCATCGGCGACCTGGTACCGCCCCGCGAGCGGGGCCGCTACCAGGGGTACACCGCCGCGCTCATGGCGTTCGCCTTCGTGGCCGGGCCGCTGGTCGGCGGGTACATCACCGACCACCTGAACTGGCGCTGGGCGTTCTACGTGAACGTCCCGATCGGCGTGGTCACGCTGGCGCTGCTCGTCTTCCGGCTGCGGCTGCCGAGGTACCGGACCGAACACCGGATCGACTGGGTGGGTGCCGGGCTGCTCGCGATCGGGATCACCGCGCTGGTACTGATCACCACCTGGGGCGGCCACGAGTACGCGTGGCTGTCCTGGCAGGTGCTCGGGCTGGCCGTACTCGCCGCGGTCACGCTCGTCGGGTTCACGTTCGTCGAGCGCCGCGCCGCCGAGCCGGTACTGTCGCTGGGGCTGTTCCGCAACCGCAACTTCACCCTCAGCGTGCTGCTCGGGTTCCTGGTCGGCTTCGCGATGTTCGGCGTGATCAGCTACCTGCCGCTGTACCAGCAGGTGGTGCAGGGCGCCTCGGCCACCAACTCGGGTCTGCTGCTCCTGCCGATGATGGCCGGGCTGCTGGTCACCTCGCTCTTGGCCGGCCAGTTGATCACGCGTACCGGCCGGTACAAGAAGTTCCCGGTGATCGGCGGCATCATCATGGTGATCGGCATGGCGCTGCTGTCCACGCTCGACGTCGACACCGGCAAGACGGTCACCGCGCTCTACATGGGGATCCTCGGCCTCGGCATGGGCTTCCTCATGCAGGTCACGATGCTGATCTCCCAGAACAGCGTCGAGCCCAGGGACATCGGCGTGGCGAGCAGCGCGTCGACGTTCTTCCGGTCGATCGGCGGCTCGTTCGGCGTGGCGCTCGCCGGCGCGCTCTTCAACCGGGTGCTGACCGACGACATCGCCGGCCGGCTCGGCCCGGCGGCGGCCAGCCGGATCGCGTCCGGTGGCGGCCTGGGCGGCCTGACCGCCGAGAAGCTGCACGCCCTCCCGGGGAACGTGATCACCGCACTGCTCCACGGCATCGCGACCGCGACCTCGTCGGTGTTCTTCTGGGCGACCTTCATCGCCGCCCTCGTACCGATCATGGCCGCGTTCCTCAAGCACGTGCCGCTGCGTAGCGGACCGGCCGCCGCGAGCGCCGTCCGCGAGCGGGCCGACGCCGACGCCGGCTCCGCGGCCGCGCCGGTCGCCGCCGAGCTGCTCCCCGCGAGGGACTGACGGGGCTGCGCCCCAGCCGGCAGGTCAGCTCGCCGCGACCTTGCGGGCAAGGTCGCGCAGCTCGGGATCCAGTGCGGGCGTGGCGAGCGCCAGGGCGGCGAGCGACGGCATGATCGTCACCGGCCGGCGCTCGGCCGCCCAAGCGGCCGCCCGGAACCGGGAGCCGACCAGCTCCCGTACGTCCGGCCGGGCGGCCGGGTCGACCCAGGCGGCCGCGACGAGCGCGAAGAGGGCTGTCTCGGTGGTCCAGTCCTCCACGCCGTAGGCGATGTCGGCGAGGATCCGCCGCCGGGCCGAGGTCGGCCACGGCTCGTCGG
>JBKPCQ010000065.1:0-7468 GCA_046727455.1 Actinomycetota bacterium
GGCGTCCGGCAGCTCGTGCTCGACGAGGCCGACCGCATGCTCGACCTGGGCTTCCTCGACGACGTCGAGAAGATCCTGTCGATGCTGCCCACCGAGCGGCAGACCATGCTGTTCTCGGCGACCATGCCCGAACCCATCGTGATGCTCGCCCGGCGCTTCCTGCGCTCGCCGGTGACGATCCACGCCACGCACGGTCCGGAGGCCGTCGCCTCCCCGCAGACCCGGCAGCTCGCCTACCGCACCCACCCGCTCAACAAGGTGGAGATGGTCGCGCGGATCCTGCAGGCCGAGGGGCGCGGGCTCACCATGATCTTCACCCGTACCAAGCGCAGTGCCGACCGGGTCGCCGAGGACCTGGACTTCCGGGGGTTCGCGGTGGGCGCGGTACACGGTGATCTCGGCCAGGGCGCCCGGGAGCGGGCGCTGCGCGCGTTCCGCGGCGGCAAGGTCGACGTCCTCGTCGCCACCGACGTCGCCGCGCGGGGGCTGGACGTCTTCGGCGTGACGCACGTCATCAACTACGACTGCCCGGAGGACCCGGACACCTACACGCACCGCATCGGCCGGACCGGCCGGGCCGGCGCGACCGGGGTCGCGGTCACGTTCGTCGACTGGGAGGACATGCCCCGCTGGCGGCTCATCGACAAGTCGCTGGTACTGGAGCAGCCCGAGCCGCCGGAGACCTACCACACCTCCCCGTACCTCTATGCCGACCTGGGCATCCCGACCGACGCGACCGGCACGCTGCCGACCGCCGACCGCACGCGCGCCGGCCTGTCCGCCGAAGTCGAGGAGGACCTGGGTGGCGGCCGGCGCCGCCGGCAGGGCGAGCCGCGCCCGGTACGGCAGCGGCGCCGCCGCCGCATCGAACCATCCACTGTGGACACGCCGGCCGAGGCCGTGGATACTTCCGCGAAGCCGCGCCGCCGCCGGCGCCGCCGTACCGGTAAACCAGCCGGGGGTACCGAAACCGGCTAGGGTGCCGGGCGTGGAGACCGCCCTTGACGTGCTGCGCGCGCTCGCGCGGCGGTACGCGTTCGGCGAGGTCGCCGCGCTGGTCGATCCGAGGGTGGTGCGGGTCGTCAACCTCTGCGCCTTCGGGCAGCGGCTGGTCGACCTCGACGCCGAGGACTTCGCCGAGCGGGCCGAGGGGGTACCGGCCGATCTCGTGGCGCGCGCCCGGGAGTGCCGGATGCCGCAGGAACCCGGCGAACGGCGGCGCGGCGCGCTTGCCACGCTGGTACCGGCGTACCGGCTCCTGCTCGAAGTCGTCGCGCTGCGCTGGTACCGGCGGGAGACCAGCGCGATGGTGGCCGCGATCCACATCACCAGCGAGTACCTGCCGTTGCTGGCCTGGCAGTCCGTGCTCGGGCACGCCGGCGACCCGGCCCGGCTACCCGGGGACGTGACCGGGCGGGACAGCCTCTGGGGCGACCTCGACGACCACCGCTGCCCGCACACGAAGCCGGAGCGCTCGGCGGCCCGGGCCGCCGTCCACGTGGCAGACGGGTCCGGTACCGCCTGGCGGGGGTACCTCGACCGGCAGCACAGCGCGGTCGCGCACGCGCTCGCGACCTGCGCGGCCGGGTGCCGCGCGCCGTGCACGGTGATGACCCGGCGGGGCGTGGCGGAACGGGACCTGCTCGCCCGGCACTGCCACACGGCACTCGCCTACGAGGCGTCGCCGATCGTCCGGCTGCGCCACGCGGCACCGGTCGGGCACGGCTTCGGCGTACCGTCCCCGGCCGAGGTGCTGGCCGCCTGGGGAGGCAGCCGGACCCACCTGGCGCGGCTGGAGCCGGCGGTGCTGGCCGAGGACGGGTACCCGCTGCCCGGCCTGCCCAGCCTCTTCTCAGCGCTGGCGGGAACCCCGGTCGGACCGGATACGCTCGTCGCGGACACCGCGGCGGCGCTGCTCGATGCCCTTGCCTGAAGGGAGCGACGGAATGTTCGATGCGCGACGGGTCCGGGAGGACATCGAAGAGGCGCGGCGCACCTACGGCGGCCGGAGCTGGCCGGCCTCCTTCCGGGACCGGCTCACCGCCCCGCTGCCCGGGTACCGCGACATCGCGCGGGTCATGCGCCAGGGCGGCTTCGGCGTGAAGGACCTCTCCGACGCGGCCAACATCCCGGTGTCGCCCCGGGACCGGCTGCCCGAGGTCCACAGTGGACAGACGGCGGTCACCTGGATCGGCCACGCCACCTACGTGGTGCGGATCGGCGGCCTGACCATCCTCACCGATCCGGTGTGGTCCCGGAAGATCCCCGGCGTGAAGCCCCGGCTGACCCCGCCGGGGGTACCGCTGTCCGGCGTCGGGCGGGTCGACGCCGTGGTCATCTCGCACAACCACTACGACCACCTGGACGCGCCGACCATCCGGCAGCTCCCCCGCGACACCCCGATGCTCGTACCGGCCATGCTCGGCTACTGGTTCCGCCGCCGTGACTTCACCCGGGTCGTCGAGCTGGACTGGTGGGAGTCGGTCCGGCTCGCCGACGTGGACCTGGAGTTCGTGCCGGCGCACCACTGGAGCCGCCGTACGCTCACCGACACCTGCAAGTCCCTGTGGGGTGGCTGGGTGTTGACCAGCGGCGACCTGAAGATCTACTTCGCCGGCGACACCGGGTACGGCCACCGGTTCGGCGAGATCGCCACCCACCACGCGGGGATCGACCTGGCCCTGCTGCCGGTCGGCGCGTACGAGCCGAACTGGTTCATGAAGTCGATGCACATGAGCCCGGCCGAGGCGGTACAGGCGTGCGGCGACCTCGGCGCCCGGCGGATGGCGACCATGCACTGGGGCACCTTCGTGCTGTCCGCCGAGCCGCTGCTCGACCCGGTGCGCAAGGCGGCGCAGGCGTGGGCCGACGCCGGCCGCGCCCGCGAGGACCTGTGGGATCTGGCGGTGGGCGAAACCCGGATGATGTAGGTATGCCGCAACCGCTCGCCGACGCGCTCGCCGAGATCCGCACCGCGCTGCTGGATCGCGTGGGGTTGCGGCGCGCGATCGCCGCCGGCCGCCGCCGTGGCGAGAATCCCGCGTGGGTACGGGCCGAACTGCGCCCGGTCTCCTTGAAGCGCGGCGAGCAGTTGCAGGTCGTCACGTCCGACGGTGCCCGTCCGGCGACGCGCAACGTGGCGTGGGGCCCGGAGGCGGAGGCGGCGGTGGACGCGCTGCTGGCCGAGCCGTTCGGCAACTGGCACGTGGAGACGGCGAGCGGCACGGTGCAGGTACGGGTGACGAAGAAGGGTGAGGCTTCGGTGCACCGCTCGGCCCCGGTGGGCGGCGCCGCACCGACCGCGCACGACCGGCCGAAGGAGCATCTGATCGACCCCGGCGACCCGCTGTTCGACGTCATCGGCGGTACCGCTGCTAAGCGCCGCCAGGTCGACGCGTTCCTCCGCGCGCTGGAGTCCACAGTGGACGGTCCGGTGCCGCGGGTGGTGGATCTCGGCTGCGGCAACGCCTACCTGACGTTCGCGGCGTACCGGTACCTGTCCGAGCGGTGGCCGGACGTCGGCGTGGTCGGCGTGGACATCCGCGAGGACCAGCGGGAGCGGAACACCGCCCTGGCGGCGCAGCTCGGATACCGCGTGCGGTTCGTCGCGGGCACCAACCTGGAGGCGCCGGTCGGCGGCGCGGACCTGGTCCTGGCACTGCACGCCTGCGACACCGCCACGGACGAGGCGCTGGCGCGGGCGGTCCGGTGGCGCGCGCCCTACGTGCTCGCGGCGCCGTGCTGCCACCGGGACATCGGGGCGCAGTTGAAGGACCGGGCCGCACCGTCCGGGTACCAGCTGATCGCCGGACAGGCGATACTGCGGGAGCGCTTCGCGGACGTCCTGACCGACGGCCTGCGGGCCGCTCTGCTGCGCCTGCACGGGTACCGCGTCGACGTGGTCGAGTTCGTGGAGTCCCGGCATACCCCGCGCAACGTGCTCATCCGGGCCAGGTACACCGGCGCGGCGCCGACCGCCGGGCAGCGGGCCGAGTACGCCGCGCTGGTCGACGCCTGGGGGGTGACGCCGGCGCTCGCGCGCCTACTGTAGGTAGCGCTCGACCTCTTCGGCCGAGCGGGTCTGCGCCCCACCGGGGTCGGCACCGTACTCGCGCGCGGCCCGGCGCCGGCGCAGCAGGTCCCAGCACCGGTCGAGGGCGACCTCCAGGTCCTTGAGGCGGGCGCGCTCCTCCTCGGAGTCGATCTCGCCGGCCTGGGCCCGCCGGCGCAGGCCGTGCTCCTCGTCGACCAGTTCGCTGATCTGCCGCAGGATCTGCTTGTCGTCCATGGACACAGCTTTTCACAGGCAGCTTTGATCTACCCGACCGATCCTGGGGGTATGGCTGACGACATCCCCACCGAGCCGGTCCGACCACCGGCGGAGGAGCCAGGGCCGGCCGCGGCACCGCCCCCGCCGTCCGCAGCGGCACCGCCCCCGCCGCAGGCACCTCCGCCTGGCGGTGCTCCGCCGCCTCCGCCCCCGGGCGTACCACCTCCGCCGGGCGTACCACCTCCGCCGGGCGGACCGCCTCCGCCGCCGGGTGGGCTGTGGGTCCGCCGCGCGCCGTGGGGGCCCGGACCCCGCTGGCTGCCAGCCCTGCTGATCGGGCTCGTGGGGCTGCTCATCGGGTGTGTGATCGGCGGCAGCATCGGTCTGGTGGTCGGCCACTTCACCGCGCACGGTCCGGGCTACGGGCACTCCCGCTTCGAAAGGCCGGGACCGCGCGGGCCGTTCGGGCCGGGTTACCGGCCGCGCCAGCGCGTCCGGCCGCCGGGACCGGCGGCGCCGAGTCCGTCACCCAGCCGGTCGTGAGCCGCGGAGGCGGAACAGGCGCCGGCTGTCGCTGACCACGAAGGCCCTCGACAGGGCCACGCGGCGGCGGCCGGCGCACGCCATCCCGCCGGTACGAAAGTCCACAGTGGACATATCAGGTCACGCTCAGGAGAGCGCGTACCCCGCCTCGTCGACCGCCGCGCGCACCTCGTCGAGCGGCAGCATCCCGTCGCTCTCGACGGTCACCCGGCCGGAGTTGAGGTCGACCCGGACGTCGCGTACCCCGGGCAACCGGATCAGCTCGTCGGTCACCGCCTGGACGCAGTGCCCGCAGGTCATTCCGGCGACGGTGTAGGTCTCGGTAACCGTCATCGCTACCCCCTGATTGCTGGCCGCTAGGACCGGTCGGTCATGGACCCATCGTCCCCCCGGGGGTATCAGCCGGCACCACCGGTCCGGCCGCTCCGCTTACCCACCCCGCGTACCCGGCGGGCCAGGATCTGTACGCGGTTCTCGATGACCATCTCCGCGTGCAGGGCGATCCACAGACAGATCGCCGCCAGTGGCAGCTCGACGAGGACGGCCAGCGCCAGGGAGAGCAGCAGGCCGTGCCCGCGGGGCGTGGTCATCACGTCGAACCAGGCGTCGACCAGCAGCATGGTCGCGGCCGCCGTGGACGAGAGAGCGACGTACGCGTGACCCCGCCACGCCATGTAGGCGGTCAGCGCGAGCACCACGACGAGCGCCGCGTCGAAGCCGACCCACACCGCGCGGTAGTGCGCGAACGTGGCATGCCGTGGCAGCGTGACGGCGAGGAAGATGACCCACGGGACGGCACCGATGGCGAGGACCGCGAAAGCCGGCCCGACCCACCACGGTACGGTCTTGACCCTGGTGACGTCACCGTTCTCGCTCATCGGCCGAAGACGACGCCGCCGTTGACGGACAGGATCTGCCCGGTGACGTAGCCCGCGTCCGGGCCGACCAGGTACCGCACCGCCGCCGCGATGTCCGCCGGCCGCCCGGCCCGGCCGACCAGGGTCTCCGCCACCCGCTCCGCGTGCCGCTCCGGCGTCATCCGGCCGCCGAAGAACTCCGTGTCCGCGACGTACCCGGGCGCGATCACGTTCACCGTGGCTCCGTAGGGTCCCAGCTCCTGCGCGAGGTCGTAGGCCCAGCCGTGGAGGGCGGCCTTCGCGGCCGAGTACGGCCCGGCGCGGCCCCGCTGCGCGGCCACCGAGCTGAGCAGGATCACCCGGCCCCCGGGGTGGGCGAGCCGGTCCTTGAGCGCCTCGGTGAGCAGGACGGCGGTGACGACGTTGCTGTCGTACACCCGCCGCCACCAGTCGGCGGTACCGGCGAGCCCGTCCGCGTGCGCCAGGTCGAACCCGCCCGCGTTGTTGACGAGCACATCCAGCTCACCGTCCACTGTGGACGCGATGCGCGCCACCTCGGCCGGTTGGGTGAGGTCCGCCACCTCGGGGCGTACCGCCTCGCCCAGCTCCCGCGCCGTGGCCGCCAGCACCTCCGCCCGGCGCCCGACGATCACGACCTGGTACCCGTCATCGGCCAGCACCCGGGCGACCGCCGCGCCGATCCCGGTCCCCCCACCGCTGACCACCGCCCGCTTCGCCATGTCGTCACATTAGGGTGGTGGCGTGAGACTGACCAAGTTCACCCATGCCTGCGTGCGGCTGGAGTCCGATGGCCGCACCCTCGTCGTCGACCCCGGTGAGTGGAGCGAGGAGGAGGCGCTCGACGGCGTCTCCGACGTCCTGGTCACCCACGAACACTTCGACCACCTCGACGTCAAGTGGGTCACCGGGGTGATCGCCGCGAACCCCGGATTCCACGTGTACGCGCCGGCGCCGGTCGCCGAGAACCAGCTCGCCGCGCTCGGTGACGCGGTCACCCCGGTGGAGCCGGGCGACACCTTCACCGCGGCCGGGTTCACCGTCCAGGTCGTCGGCGGTACCCACGCCGAGATCTACGAGGGCCTGCCCGGCTGCGCCAACGTCGGGTACGTGATCGACGAGGCGGTGTACCACCCCGGCGACGCGCTGTACGTGCCCGATCTACCGATCGACACCCTCCTCGTCCCGGCCAGCGCGCCGTGGCTCAAGCTGGCCGAGGCGCTGGACTTCGTACGGGCGGTCAAGCCCCGCCGGGCGTACCCGATCCACGACGCCATGCTGAGCGCGATCGGCCAGCAGAGCGTGGAACGCTGGATGGGGCTCAAGAGCGACACGGAGTACGCGTGGATCGCGCCGGGCGACTCGGTCACGCTCTAGGGTGACCGTGCTGGGAGGTGGAGTGTGCGCTTCGGGGTCAGCCACGTACTCGACGCGATCGAGCGGCGGATCAGCACCGACCCGACGGCGGCCGGCGGGGTCGTCGACCTGAGCGAGGTCGTCCGGATGGCCGACCTCGACGGCGGGCGGCCGGCGCACCTGCTGCGGCTCGGGCTGGTCATCGACGCGCTCGCCCGGCACATGTCCGACGGTGGCGTCGCGGTGTACGCGGTCGCCGACCGCGCGCTGCTGTCCGACACCGACCTGACCGCCAACGAGCGGATGGTGATCCGGCGGTGGTCCGACGACGGCAAGGTCGAGGTCCTGCGGTCGGGCGGGCCGCCGCCGGGGTCTTCGGGCGGGCCGCGCGGCGGCCCGGCCGGGCCGCGTGGCGGTGCGGCGG
>JBKPCQ010000066.1:0-3835 GCA_046727455.1 Actinomycetota bacterium
GGCCCGGGGCGCGCGCGGCGCCGGCCCGGACCAGCGCGCCCAGCCGGGCCAGCTCGGCCTCCCGGCCGGTGAACGTGGGGCTGTCCGGGGGCAGCTCGCGGGGTATCGGACGGGGCGCGGCCGCGGCCGGTACCGGACGCGGGCCGGCCTGGCGCAGCCGCGGATCCCGGTTGAGTACGGCCCGGTGCAGCCGTTGCAGCTCCTCGCCGGGTTCGAGGCCGAGGTGCTCGGCCAGCGCCTTGCGCGCGTCGACGAACGCGTCCAGCGCGCCGCTGACGTCGCCGGCCCGGTACAGGGCGATGATGAGCGCGGCGTAGGCCGGCTCGCGGGTCGGGTGGGCGGCGAGATGGGCCCGCAGCGCGGTGGCGGCCGCGGCGTTCCGTCCCAGCTGGAGCTGCGCCTCCGCGCACTCCTCGACCGCGCTGCTGCGCTGCTCCTCCAGCACCGACCGCCAGGCGGACAGTCGCCAGCCGAGCGGTACCTCGTCCAGGGCCCGGCCGCACCACAGCCCGGCGGCCTCGGTGAACCGCTGTACCGCCGGCGCCGGCTCGCCCTCGGCGACGCCGGCCCGGCCCTGGCGGACGAGCTGGGCGAAGCGGCCCGCGTCGAGCACCGCGTCGACCAGCCGCAGCACGTACCCGGCACCGCGCCGGGCCAGCACCAGCCGCTCGGGCGCATGGGCGGCGAACAGCCGGCGCAGGTTGGCGGCGTACATGCGGACGTTGGCGCCGGCCGACGCCGGCGGCTCGGCGCTCCACACCTCGTCGACCAGCTCGTCGACGGAGACGTACTGGCCGTGCCGGGCCAGCAGGAGGGCGAGGACAGTACGCTGCTTCGGGGTACCCAGCGGCAGGACGAGATCACCAGACGTGATCTCCAGCGGTCCGAGTACCCGTATCTCCACCGGCGCCTCCCGTCGCCCTGGCATGACGAGCACATTCTGGCACCGGGTTCCGGTTTTCCCCCGCCGTCTTATCGCCCATTTATCGACACGATCGCTACCGTGGCGGTTCCACCGCGCACCAGCGGCACGCGGGACACGGGGCCAGGCGCTGCCGCCGCCCGGCGCCGTCGCTGGTTGACCGCCCGATCTTCCCCCGGTCAGCGGTCGACGGCGCCGGGCAGACGCCGACGAAGGTCGGATTACCGACGCCGGCCTCCGCCCGGCGCTCGTCAGCCGCTTCCGCCGGGCCGAACCAGCTCGGTCGGTACCGCCCTGACCAGCCGTGCGTTCAGCGGCCGGCGCTCCGGCGGCCAGCCCGCGTCCCGCTGCCGTGCCGCGCCCAGCACCCCGGCGACCGCGCTCGCGTTGGTGATCTCCCCCGCGAACACCATCGCCACCGCCTCGTCGAGCGGTACCCGGTGGACCGTGATCCCGGCCTCCTCGTGCTGGCGGGTGTGCCGGTCCGCCTCCGGTACCTCGGTGAGGTCGCGCGCCAGGTAGATCCGGACCACCTCCGTCGTGAACCCGGGCGAGCTGAACAGGTCGATCATGACCTGCCAGCGGGCGGCGGCCAGGTCGGCCTCCTCGGCCAGCTCGCGCGCGGCGGCCGCGGGCAGCTCCTCGCCCTCGACGTCGATCAGCCCGGCGGGCAGCTCCCACAGCACCCGCCCGACCGGATGCCGGTACTGCCGCACCATGACCAGCCGGTCCGCGTCGTCGACCGCGGCCACCGCGACGGCGCCGACGTGGATCACGTAGTCCCGCGTGGCGTACCCGCCGCCGGGCATCGCCACCTCGTCGGTCACCACCGAGAAGATCGAGCCGTGGAACCGCTCGTACCTGGCCCGGACCTGGTATTCGTGGGTCACCGCGCGGCCTCGGTCAGCCCGACCGGGTCGACCGGGTCGACCGGGCCGGTCAGCTCGACGGGGCCGGTCAGCTCGACCGGCAGCCGGTCGGCATCGGCGTAGGCCAGCGCCGCGCCGACGAACGCGGCGAACAGCGGGTGCGGCCGGGTCGGCCGGCTCTTCAGCTCCGGATGCGCCTGGGTCGCCACGAAGAACGGGTGCAGCGCCGGGTCCAGCTCGACGAACTCGACCAGCCGCCCGTCCGGGGAGGTACCGGACATCCGCAGGCCGGCCTTTGTCAGCCGGTCCCGGTACGCGTTGTTGACCTCGTACCGGTGGCGGTGCCGCTCGGATACCCCGGTCGACTCGTACGCCTTCGCGACCAGCGAGCCCGGGGCCAGCACGGCGGGGTACGCGCCCAGGCGCATCGTGCCGCCCAGGTCACCCCGGCCGGCCACGATGTCCGTCTGGTCGGCCATGGTCGCGATCACCGGATGGGCGGCCTGCTCGTCGAACTCGCGCGAGTTCGCGCCGGGGAGGCCCGCCAGGTGCCGGGCCACCTCGATGGTCATGCACTGCAGGCCCAGGCACAGGCCGAGGATCGGGATGCCCCGCTCCCGGGCGTACCGGGCGGCGCCGATCTTGCCCTCGATGCCGCGTACCCCGAATCCGCCCGGGATCACCACACCGTCCACTCCGGACAGTGCCGCGGCGGCGCCGGTCTGGCTGACGCACTCGTCGCTCGGCACCCAGCGCAGCTCGACCCGGGCCCGGTGGGCGAAGCCGGCCGCCCGGACCGCCTCGGACACCGACAGGTACGCGTCGGGCAGGTCGACGTACTTGCCCACGATCGCCACGGTGACCGTGTGCCGGGGGTGGTGTACCCGCTCCAGCAGGTCGTCCCAGCGGGTCCAGTCGACGTCCCGGAAGGACAGCCCGAGCCGGCGCACCACGTACGCGTCCAGCCCCTCGCGGTGCAGCACCTTGGGGATGTCGTAGATGCTCGGCGCGTCCGGCGCGGACACCACCGCCTCGCGGTCCACGTCGCAGTACAGCGCGAGCTTGTTGGTGAGCTTCTCCGGGATCTCCCGGTCCGAGCGGCAGACGATCGCGTCCGGCTGGATACCGATGTTGCGCAGCGCCGCCACCGAGTGCTGGGTCGGCTTGGTCTTCAGCTCACCGGACGGGGCCAGGTACGGCACCAGCGACACGTGCAGGTAGAAGCAGTTGTCCCGGCCGATGTCGTGGCGTACCTGCCGGATCGCCTCCAGGAACGGTAAGGACTCGATGTCGCCGACCGTGCCGCCCACCTCGGTGATCACCACGTCGGGGGTGCGGCCGTCGTCGTCCGGCGCCGCCATCGCCCGGATCCGCGACTTGATCTCGTTGGTGACGTGCGGGATGACCTGCACGGTGTCGCCCAGGTACTCGCCGCGCCGCTCCTTCGCGATCACCTCGGAGTAGATCTGCCCGGTGGTGACGTTGGCGGTGCGGGACAGGTCCCGGTCGAGGAACCGCTCGTAGTGGCCGACGTCGAGGTCGGTCTCCGCGCCGTCCTCGGTGACGAAGACCTCACCGTGCTGGAACGGGTTCATCGTGCCGGGGTCGACGTTGAGGTACGGGTCCAGCTTCTGCATGACCACCCGCAGGCCCCGCGCGGTGAGGAGGTTGCCCAGGCTGGAGGCGGTGAGCCCCTTGCCGAGCGAGGAGGCCACGCCCCCGGTGACGAAGATGTGCCTGGTCGTCCGTGCCGAAGGGGTCAAGTCCTGCTCCCGGGATCGTGTCGGCGCTGCTCGGAGGCGCGATGGAGATCATGCGACCCACGGGATTTCACGGTAACACGTCACCGCCGGACCCGGCCGGTGGACACACCGTGGGCGGGGCCGCGGCGGCCTCCGGACCCACCGGTACCGCCGTCGGGACCCGGCGGCGACCGGGGCGCAGCCACCCCGGGCGGACCCGGCGCCGGACCGGCTTCGGGATATCGCTCGTCGCGTCCGCGAGCAGCGCCGCCTCCTCCTCGTCCGGAGCGGCCGGAGCCCTG
>JBKPCQ010000067.1:0-11173 GCA_046727455.1 Actinomycetota bacterium
CTCAAGCTGCGTACCATCCGCAGTCCCTGGCTGTTGCTGGCCGCCGCGCAGGTGGTCGTCCTCATGGGCGCCGTCGGCCTCCTCGCCAACAACAAGGGGGAGACCTCGGGGCTGGCCGCCGGTGCCGCCGTCCATGTCGGCCTGGCCTCGCTGTTCCCGCTCGTCCTGGGCATCATGGCGGTGGCCGCCGAGTACCGCCACAAGACCATCACCGACACCTACCTGGCCACCCCGCGGCGGACCCGGGTCATCGGCGCCAAGCTGGCCATCTACACCGCCGCCGGCCTGGGCTTCGGCCTCGTCGGGGCGGTCACCGCGGTGGGCACCGCAGCGATCTGGCTGACCGCCACCGGCCACCCGGTGCCGTGGTCGGACGGCGAGCTGTGGCGTACCGTCGCCGGCAGCGTAGCGTGGAACGGCGCGTTCGCCGCCATCGGCGTCGGGGTCGGCGCGCTCTTCCGTAACCTGGCCGCCGCCATCGGCGCCGCCCTGGCCTGGCTGGCCCTCGTCGAGGGCCTGGTCGGCCAGCTCATCGGCACCTCGGCCAGCCGGTGGCTGCCGTTCTCCGCCGGTGGCGCGCTCGGCCGCGTCCCCGCGCAGGTCAGCGGCGGCCTGCCGCAGTGGGCCGGAGGCGTACTGCTGCTCGGGTACGCCGCGCTGTTCGCCGCCGTGGCGCTCGCCAGCGTACGGCGGGACGTCGCGTGAGCAGGCCGGCCACCACGAGCTGGACCCGACCCACTCGCCGATCCGGGTGGCCACCAGCAACGGGGCGCCCCTCAGCGCGCCGGGTGCGGCCTCGACCTCGGCGAGCGCGGGCGGCGTCGCCGCGGCCATGGCCGGCCCTCCGCGTCCGCCGCGCGCCGGGCGGTACGCCGTGCTTGCCGCTGCCGCCACCACGTCAGCCGGGCGCGCTCGGGTGGATACGTCAGGCCGCGACCCCGGTAGCCCTTCCGGACCACGAAGCAGGTCACCGCCCAGACGCCGTCGTCGTCCTTGTCCTCGTCCCGGCCGCTCCACGGGACGCGGGAGGTGCGCAGCTTGGGGTACGCCGTCCGCGGCTCGACGGCGACCCAGCCCGCCGGCTCGTCGTCGACGTAGGCCACCAGCCCGCTGGTGGCGGCGGCGTTCGGGTTGCCACAGGCGGTCTGCGCCCGCAGCATCGCGGTCCGCTCCGGCTGGGTGGAGTCGCGCCAGAAGCAGCCGACGACCTTGTACCTCTGGCACTCGCACCGCCCCGGGTCGCTGGTACCGAAGATCGCGGTGAGGTCGTCCCAGGTCGCCTCGTTGGCGGGGACGACGATCAACCGCGCGACCGTGTCCTCGATCATGCTTCGGACGCTAGACTCCGTTCCGGACGTTCCGCTTCCGGATTGCAGGGATGCTGGTGAAGCCCGACGTTAGCCCCACGGCACGCGCGCTGCTGACCCTCGAACTGGTCCAGGGCAGTCCGGGCATCACCGCGGACCGGCTCGCCGACAAGCTGGGCGTCTCGGAGCGGGCCGCCCGGCGGTACGTCGGGATCCTCCGCGAGGCCGGCATCCCGATCGAGTCCGCGCGGGGTCCCTACGGCGGCTACCGCGTCGGCCGGGGCCTGCGGCTTCCGCCGCTGATGTTCAGCGCCGCCGAGGCCCTCGGTCTGGTCATGGCCGTGCTCGACGGCCACCACGACGCGAGCGATCCCACCGACCTGGTGGGCAGCGCGCTGGGCAAGATCGTGCGGGCCCTTCCGGAGCCGGTGGCCGCCCAGGCCGAGGCGGTCCGTCGGACCACCGCGCCCGCCCCCGACCGCGCCGCCGCCCGGCCCGACCCCGGCACCACGACCGCCCTCGTGCTGGCCTGCTCGAACCACCGGCGGGTGCGACTCGGCTACCGCTCCGAGGCCGGGTCGGAGTGGGTCGGCGAGGTCGACCCCTGGGCGGTCGTCGTCCGCCACGGCCGGTGGTACCTGCTGTGCTGGTCCCACTCCGCGCACGCCCGGCGGGCGTACCGGATCGACCGGGTCCGCGCGGTGGAGGTGCTCGACGACACCGTCAGCCCACCCGGCGACCTCGACCCGATCGCCGTGCTTGAGGAGCACCTCGCCGTCGGATGGGAGTACGACGTCGAGGTCGTCATCGACGCCCCGTTCGGCGCGGTGGCGCGTTGCCTCCCCCGTGCCGTCGGACGACTCGAACCGCTCGATGCGGGGACCACCCGCCTGACCGGCAGTACCAGCAATCCGGTGTGGTACGCCGAGCAGCTCGCGGGGATCCCGGCGCCGTACCGGATCGTGCGGTGCCCCGAGCTCCAGGCGGCCGCGCGCGTCCTCGGTCAGCGGCTGGTGGCCGCGGCCGGCTGACGGGCGGCGGGCGCCGCCGCGACGCGCACCTCGGGCCGGCGGGCGGTCCCGGGGATGCGGGCCGTCCGGCCCTGACGGGTCGACGAGGCCGGTCCAACGCTTGAGTTGACCGAGGAGGTGACGCGACCATGACGGCCGCACCGATCGTGGTAGGCGTAGCCGGCTCCCCGGCCGGCCTGCGCGCCGTCGACCTCGCAGTGCGCGAGGCCGAGTTGCGGCACCGACCGCTCCGGCTGGTCCACGCTGACACCTGGGCCACCCACCCCGCGTGGGTGGACGTGGCACCGTCCGGACCGGTCGCCGCGCGGCTCGACACAGAGCCCCGGCGCGCCCTTCGCGAGGCCCTGGACCGGGTGGCCGCCACCTCCTCGGTCGCCGTGACCGGAGAGGTGCGGACCGGTAGTCCCACCTCGGCTCTCGTGCGGGAGTCGCAGAGCGCCGCGCTGGTGGTGGTGGGGCCGGGTCCGGTGGCCCGCAACGTGGCGACGCACGCGCACTGCCCGGTCCTGGTCGCGCGCGAGGTGGTCGACCCCGGCGGCCACGTCCTGGTCGGCGTGCACGGTTCGGCGCACAGCGACGCCGCCGTCGGGTTCGCGTTCGAGGCGGCGGCCCTGCGCGGGGCTGAGCTGCTGGCGCTGCACACCTGGACGGGTCCGGCGTCGGGCGGGCCGGGCGACATGCGGCCGCTGGTGTACGAGCCGGACATGGTGGAGGCCGCGGAGGCACGGGTACTGGCGGAGTCCCTCGCCGGGTGGCAGACCAAGTACCCGGACGTGGTGGTGCACCGACGGGTCATCCGGGCGCGGCCCGGCCCGGTGCTGGTCGGGGCGACCGGCCGGGCGCAGCTCGTCGTGGTGGGGGCGCACGGGCACCGGGGGGTACCGGGCTGGCTGCTCGGCTCGACCAGCCACCTGCTGCTGCACCAGGCGCGGTGCCCGCTGGCGGTGGTACACGCCGGCTGAGCGCGCCGGGCTGCCCGATACGATCAGGGCGTGTCCGACGAGTTCTGGACCGCGCCTTCGCTGGGCCTTTCGCCGCTGTCCAGCTTCCGCCTCGACGAGCTGCTGCGGGAGCTGCAGAACCGGGTCGGCGACGTCATGGCCAGCCGGGAGCGGCTGTCGGCGCTGCTCGACGCGGTCGTCGGCATCGGCACCGACCTGGACCTGCGCAGCACGCTGCACCGCATCGTCCTGGCCGCGTGCCGGCTCGCCGGCGCCCGGTACGGCGCGCTCGGCGTGATCGGTCCGGACCGGCGCCTGGTCGAGTTCATCACTGACGGGATCAGCGAGGCGCAGCACCAGCTGATCGGCGACCTGCCGACCGGCCGGGGCGTGCTCGGCCTGCTCATCGACGAGCCGAAGCCGGTACGCCTACGGGACATCGCCGAGCACCCGCGCTCGTACGGGTTCCCCGAGCACCACCCGGTGATGCGCAGCTTCCTCGGCGTGCCGATCCGGATCCGGGACCAGGTCTTCGGCAACCTGTACCTCACGGAGAAGCGGGGCGCGAACGAGTTCACCGAGGACGACGAGGAGAGCGTGGTGGCCCTCGCCGTGGCGGCCGGGGTGGCGATCGACAACGCCCGGCTGTACGCGGCGGCCGGGCACCGCCAGCGCTGGCTGGAGGCCACCGCCGAGATCACCAACGTGCTGCTGGGCGAGGTGGACCGGGGCGCGGCGTTGCAGCTCGTGGCCCGCCGGGCCCGCGAGGTCTCTGGCGCCGAGACGGTCATGGTGCTGCTGCACGAGCCGGCCGCCGGCCAGCTGCGCGTCGAGGTCTGCGACCCGCCGGACGCGCGGCTGCGCGGCACGGTACTCCCTGTCGAGGACACCGTCCTGGGGCGGGCGCTGGCCGACGGGGAGGCGATCATCATGGACAACCTCGGCCGCGCCACCGCATGGCCGGTACCGGTGTCCACCGGGGCGGCCCTGGTGGCTCCGCTGGCCGCCACCGGTACCACCGCTGGTTTGTTGATCGCGGCGGATGCCGCGGACCGTGCCCAGTTCGCGGACGACCTGGACGTCAACCTCCTGTCCACCTTCGCCGGGCAGGCCGCGCTGGCCCTCGAACGGGCCAGGGCGCAGGAGGAGCGGGAGCTGCTGGTCGTCCTGGAGGACCGCGAACGCATCGCCCGCGACCTGCACGACGTGGTGATCCAGCGGCTTTTCGCCACCGGCCTGCACCTGCAGTCGGCGGCCAACCTGGTGGCCCGGCCGGAGGTGGGCGCGCGCATCAGCAGCGCCGTCGACGACCTCGACGCGACCATCCGCGACATCCGCTCGGCGATCTTCGAGCTGCGTACCCCCGTCAACGCCGCGCTGCGCGCGGACATCCGGGCGACGGTCGACGCCGCCGCCGCGTCCCTGGGTTTCCGCCCCGAGCTGCGGGTGGACGGGCCGGTGGACAGCGCCGTACCGGACGAGGTGCGCCCCGACCTGCTGGCCGTGCTGCGCGAGGCGCTGTCCAACACCGTCCGGCACGCGCGGGCGAGCCACGTCGAGGTCACCGTCGAGGTGGCCGACGGGCGGCTGCGGCTGGTGGTGACCGACGACGGGATCGGTCCGGTGGACCGGTTCGACGAGCGCAGCGGCCTGGTGAACATGCGCACGCGGGCGGAGAGTCACGGCGGTACCCTGTCCCTCTCGCCCGCCCCGGTGCGGGGCACCCGGGTGGATTGGTCGGTACCGACGACGGGGTGATCCGGGACCTCCGGCTCTGGCCGTCCGGCCCGGGTACGACGGACCATTTGATCATGGAGCACAACGGCCACGACGCGCTCGCCGCGGACGGCGCCATCGTCCGCATCCGGGCCGTGGACCTGGACGACCGCGCCGATCTCGCCGCGCTGTACCGGCGCACCAGCGACGAGAACCTGTACCGGCGGTTCCTCGGTGGCGGGCGGGCGGGTATCGAGCACGAGTTGGACCGGCTGACCCGGCCGGTCGACGAGGAGCACCTCGCGGTCCTCGCGCGGGAGCGGGGCCGGGTCGTCGGGGTGGCGTCCTACGAGGGCCTGCCCGACCCGGGTACCGCCGAGTTCGCCGTGCTCGTCGACGACACCGCGCACGGCCGGGGCATCGGTACCCTGCTGCTGGAGCAGCTCGCCGCGACCGCCCGCCACCGGGGCATCGACGACCTGGTCGGCGAGGTGCTCGTCGGCAACGCCCCGATGCTCAAGGTGGCCCGCGACCTCGGGCCGGCCCTGCGGGTCCGGCCGGACTCGGGTGTCCTCGAGGTGCACGTGCCGACCGACGCGACGGACAACCCGGCGCTGGAGGCCCGCAACCGCGCGGCGGAGCGGTACTCGCTGACGCCGCTGCTGGCCCCCCGGGCGATCGCGGTGATCGGGGCGGGGCGCGACCACGGCGGGATCGGCCATGCGGTGCTGCGCGGCCTGTCCGGCGGCGGCTTCACCGGGCCGGTGTACCCGGTCAACCCGCACGCCACCGAGGTCGCCGGACAGCGGGCGTACCCGTCGGCGGCGGCGATCGGCCGGCCGGTGGACCTGGCGGTGGTGGCGGTACCCGCCGGGGCGGTGCGCGACGCGATCGACGACTGCGGCCGGGCCGGGATCCGGGCGGCCGTGGTGCTCTCGTCCGGGCTGGGCGAGGACGGCGAGGCCGGACGCGCGGCGCAGGTCGAGGTGGTGCGCACCGCCCGGCGGTACGGGATCCGGCTGGTCGGGCCGAACTGCCTCGGCGTGCTCAACACCGACCCGGCGGTGCGGATGCAGGCGACGTTCGCGGCGGTCACTCCCCCGCCGGGCGGGCTCGCGGTGGCCTCGCAGTCCGGCGCGGTGGGCATCACCATCCTCGACCACGCCGCCCGTAGTGTCGGGCTGTCCAGCTTCGTGTCGCTCGGCAACAAGGCCGACGTGTCCGGCAGCGACCTGCTGTCGTACTGGTACGACGATCCGCGTACCCGCGCCGTCGCGCTGTATCTGGAGTCTGTCGGCAACCCGCGCCGGTTCGCCCGGATCGCGCGGGCGATCAGCCGGCGCAAGCCGGTACTGGCCGTGAAGGGCGGGCGTACCGAGACCGGCGCACGGGTCGGCGCCTCGCACACGGCTGCCGCGGCCGCCCCCGACGCGACGGTCGACGCGCTCTTCGCGCAGGCCGGCGTGGTCCGGTGCGCGGGCCTCGGCGAGCTGCTGGACACCGCCCGGCTCCTGGTCGACCAGCCGCTGCCCGCGGGAGCGCGGATCGCGATCGTCGGCAACGCCGGCGGGCTCAACGTCCTGGCCGCCGACGCGGCCGACGCGGCCGGGCTGACGGTACCGCGGTTGAGCGCCGCGGTGTGCGCGGCGATCTCGGCGGCGGCGGCGGGCGCGGCGACCACCGGGAACCCGGTCGATCTCGGCGCGGCCGCGACCCCTTCCGCGATCGGCGCCGCCCTGGCGTCCATTGTGGACAGTGGTGAGGTCGACGCGGTGCTGACCGTGTTCGCGGCCACACTCGTCAACGACGTACCCGGAATCCTCGACGCGATCGCCCACACCGCCGCCGGGTCCCGGCTCCCGGTCGCCGTCGTCCTGCTCGGCGTCACCGGGCCGCCGCACCGGCTGGGCGGCGCACCGGTCTACGCGCTGCCCGAGCAGGCGGTCACCGCGCTGGGCCACGCCGCCCGGTACGCCGAATGGCGATCGAGGCCGCTGGGGACGGTACCGGCGCTGACCGGGATCGACGAGGCCGCCGCCCGGGCGATCGTGCACCGGGCGGTGCCCGACGGTGCCGGAGGGCGCGACGGCACGCGACCCGACCGTGCCGGACCGCGCGCCGGTGGCGGCTGGCAGCCTCCGGAGGTGGCCGCCGAACTGCTGCGCTGCTTCGGCATCCCGGTCGTGAGCGGCCGGGTCGTGGACACCGTGGAAGCAGCCGTGGCGGCCGCGGACGAGCTGGGGTACCCGGTCGTGGTCAAGGCCGCGGACCCGGCGCTGGTGCACAAGAGCGACGTCGGCGGGGTCCGGCTGGGACTGTCCGACGGCGCGGCCGTCGCGGCGGCGTACGCCGCGGTCGGCGGGCGGTCCGTCCTCGTGCAGCGGCAGGTCAGCGGGTCCGTGGAGCTGGTCGCGGGGGTGGTGCACGAGGCCCGGTTCGGGTCCCTCGTGATGCTCGGCCTCGGCGGCGTCAACACCGACCTGTTCGCCGACCGGGCGCTGCGGCTGCTTCCCCTCACCGATCTCGACGCCGCCGGCATGTGGCGGTCGTTGCGGGCCGCGCCGCTGCTGACCGGGTACCGGGGCGGGCCGGCCGTGGACACCGCCGCCGTCGAGAACCTGCTGCTACGGCTCGGCCGGCTGGCCGAGGAGCTGCCCGAGGTGGCCGAGCTGGACCTCAACCCGGTGATGGCCGGGCCGCACGGGGTGGTGGCGGTCGACGTCAAGCTGCGGCTCGCGGCGGTCGCCGACGAGCCGGATCCGGCGGTACGGGAACTGCGCGAACCGGTCTGAGCCACCGCGGACAGCATGTTGGTGCGGCAGGTAATGCCGGCATGCGTCGACGGACGCATGCCGGCACTATGGACGGATCGTGGTGGTTACGGGTGCAGGGCCACGCGTGACCACGCGTCGGCGCCGTCAACGATGGTCGAGGTGAAGAAGGCAACGACGTTGTCGCCGCTGATCGTTTCGAGGCCGACGTAGTCGCCGAGGAACAGGCCGCGGGGAACGCCCGGCGCGAAGAACGAAATCGGCGCCAGGTAGTGGTTGAAGGGACCGTGCAGGTGCTGTTCGGGCTCCCAGGTGGCGCCGCCGTCGTGGGAGTGGCGCAGCCAGACGTCGGTGGTCGCGATGCCGTCGCCGAGGACGTTGTTGCGGTCGTCGTAGTAGGCCAGCACGACCGTCCCGTTCGCGGTGACCTCGATCGCGTGGTTGTATGCCTGCACGTTGGGGCCGCCGGCGGATACCACGGTGGGTCCGGTCCAGTGGCGGCCGCCGTCGGTCGACCTGGCCATCACCACCCGGTCGATCGGGGTACCCAGGCCGTCGGACCAGACGACGTAGATGGCGCCGCTGACCGGGTCGATCGCGATGTCGGGCAGGTAGTCCTCGGCGCGGATCGGGAACCCGTCGTCGGGGACGAACAGTTGGGCCGTGCGGATCGGGGCGATCTGGACCGGCGCCGACCAGTGCAGCCCGGCGTCGGTGGAGCGCATCAGGCCCATGTAGATGCCTTGGTCATTGGGCTGGGTGCCCGCGCCGGTGAACAGGTTCGCCGTGACGTTGTACAGCGTGCCGTCCGGTCCAACCGCGATCTGGTTTCCCTGGAAGTACGCATTGGAGGTGCGCATGGGCACCGGCGTGGACCAGGTCCGTCCGGCGTCCGTGGTTCGCGAGAACATCGGTTCGCCGCGGTAGGCGAAGGAGTGGAAGTCCGCGATGGGACTCTGCTGCTGGCCGGGCGGGTAGTCGCCGCGGATCCAGGTCGCGTAGGCGTAGCCGGCCCGGGTGGGGTCGCCGGTGACGGAAACCTTGTCGTTGAATACGCCACGGTCCCCGGAATCCTCGATCAGAATCTGCGGCGGCCGCCAGGTCGTGCCGTTCCACGAGGTCACCGAGATCGCGGAAATCCCGAGCGCGGCCGAGTCGATCGGCTGGCCGATGAAGTACAGGTTGCCCGCCTTGTCGTAGGACACCCACGGGTCGGTTACCCGCCCGAACCGCTGCGGGCCGCCCTGGCAGGCGCTCCACGGTACGTCCGGCAGTTTCGACCAGCTCGTCCCGCCGTTGGTCGACCTCCACGAGGTCAGCCCTCGTGCGCCGCCGTCCGGCCAGCGGTCCTGCTGCGACACGCCCGTTATCTCGTCGGGATTGAGCGGGTTGACCGCGACCTGCGGCTCGACCTCCGTATTGTCGTAGGCGGCGGCGAAATCCTCGGAGGCGCCGAAGGGACAGCCGGTCAGTGCCGAAACCGAACTGACCTTGACCTCCGGCTCAAGCGTGAACGACGAGCCTGGGCTGGCAGCCGCCGCACTGCCCGCCGCCGACGTTCCCGCGACAACGGCCGTGACCAGAAATGCGACATAAAGCGAACGGGGATAGCGGGTGATCCGGACCATGACGCCTCCTACGAAGACTGCCGGGCCCTCTCCAACGCACGTCTTTTTAGCACTGCTCGGAGTTGCGGCACAGCCTCCTAACGGCCAAACCGGCCACGTCGCCGTCAGGCGGCGGCGCGGCGGGCGCGCAGGATCGGGTGGCGTCCCTCCCAGGCGCGGCGGGCGGCGCGGGGCACGGACAGCTTGGGCCACAGCCGGACCAGGGTCGGGCCGTGCAGCCAGGTCTGCACCTCGGTGACGTCCACGGCGTCGCGCAGCACCGTCTCGTACATCCGCGCGAGGGCTGCGGGGTCGCCCAGGTTGACGACCCGGTGCCGGAACTCGACGATCCCCCGGGTCGGGCCGCGCAGGTCGGCGAGGTCGAGAGCGACGACCGGGCGGCGGCCGGGCAGGGCCTCGGGCGCGTCCACCCTCTCAGCGTAGCGGCACCAGCCTGGTGACCTCGTCGGCGATGGCGCGCTCCTCGTCGGTCGGTACCACGCACACGGCGACCCGCGCGCCCTCGGGCGAGACGACCCGGGCCGGGTCGCCGGTGGCGTTGCGGTCCGGGTCGACGGCGATGCCGAGCGGCTCCAGGCCGGACAGGGACCGCTCCCGGACGAGCGCGCTGTGCTCGCCGACGCCCGCGGTGAAGGTGATCGCGTCGAGCCGGCCGAGGACCGCGTGGTACGCGCCGACGTACTTGCGGATGCGGTGGCAGTACACGTCGAGGGCGAGCCGGGCGGCCGGGTCGCCGGACGCCTCCCGCGCGATCACCCGGCGCAGGTCGTTGTCGCCGGCCAGGCCGGCGAGGCCGGACCGGTGCTGGTACAGGTCCTCGACGTCGGCGAGGGCCATGCCCGCCCGGGTGAGGTGGAAGGTGACCGCCGGGTCGAGGTCGCCGGTGCGGGTACCCATCACCAGGCCCTCCAGCGGCGTGAGGCCCATCGACGTCTCGACGCTGCGCCCGCCGGCCACTGCCGTGGCGCTGGCTCCGTTGCCGAGGTGCAGCACGACGAGGTTCAGCTCGCCGACCGGCCGGCCGAGCAGCCGGGCGGTACCGGTGACGACCCAGCCGACCGAGATGCCGTGGAACCCGTACCGCCGGATGCCGTACCGCGACGCCACCCCGCGGTCCACCGCGTAGGTCGCGGCGGCCTCGGGAAGCGTGGCGTGGAAGGCGGTGTCGAACACGGCGACCTGCGGTACCCCCGGCAGCCCCCGGCGCACCGCCTCGATCGCGGCCACCGCGAGCGGGTTGTGCAGCGGGGCGATCCCGGACAGCTCGCGGATCGCGCCGAGTACCGCGTCGTCGACGAGTACCGGCGCCTGGAACCGGGTGCCACCGTGCACCACCCGGTGCCCGACCCCGCCGACCGCGTCCCGGTCCAGCCGGTCCAGCACCCGCTCGACGGCCGCGCCATGGTCGGGCGCGTCGCCGCCCGGCTCCCCGATGTTCTCGACGAGGCCCGCGTCCACGACGTCCCCGGCGCGGAACAGCCGGTACTTCAGGGTCGACGAGCCGGTGTTGAGCACGAGGATGTCCGCCACCCGCCCACCCTACGGCCGGGCGCGCAGCCCCTCACACACCACGGTGACGAGCCGGTCCAGCGCCGCGCGGTCGGCGTCGGCACGCGCGAGGCAGCCCGTCATGAGGGCCTTCACGTCCGGGTAGGTGACATCGGGCCGTACCGCTCCCGCCTCCTGTGCCTGGGCGAGCATGTCGCGCAGCCGGCCGGACACGTCGTGTCCGGCGCGGGCGGCGGCGGTCTCCACGTCGTAGCCGGCGCCGGCCAGGGC
>JBKPCQ010000068.1:0-7491 GCA_046727455.1 Actinomycetota bacterium
CCGGATCCGCGGCGGGAGATGGAATATTGGTCGCATGAGAGCCCGGGTGCTGGTGGTCGACGACGACCCCGCCCTCGCTGAGATGCTCGGCATCGTGCTGCGCAGCGAGGGTTTCCTTCCGTCCTTCGTAGCCGACGGCGAACGCGCCCTGGGCGCCTTCCGGGATGCCCGTCCGGACATCGTGCTGCTCGACCTCATGCTGCCCGGCATGAGCGGGATCGACATCTGCCGGGCGATCCGGGCCGAGTCCGGGATCCCGATCGTGATGCTGACCGCGAAGAGCGACACCGTCGACGTGGTGCTCGGGCTGGAGTCCGGTGCCGACGACTACGTGGTGAAGCCGTTCAAGCCCAAGGAGCTGGTCGCCCGGATGCGGGCCCGGCTGCGCCGGGGCGAGGACGTGACACCCGAGCTGCTGAGCATCGGCCCGCCCGGCAACCAGATCACCATCGACGTCCCCGCGCACACCGTGAGCCGGGACGGCGACGAGGTCAAGCTGACGCCGCTGGAGTTCGACCTGCTCGTCGCGCTGGCCCGCAAGCCGCGCCAGGTGTTCACCCGCGAGGTGCTGCTGGAGCAGGTCTGGGGGTACCGGCACGCGGCCGACACCCGGCTGGTGAACGTGCACGTCCAGCGGCTACGCGCCAAGATCGAACCGGACCCGGAGCGGCCGGAGATCATCCTGACCGTGCGGGGGGTCGGCTACAAGGCCGGTACCGGCTGAGGTCAGGCCCGTGCCGCTCGCCTCCTGGTACGCCCGACTGCGCCGCCACCCGGCCGCGCAGGCGGTGCACCGCACCGTGGTCCACCGCGTGATGGTGGTGTGGGGCGTGGCCCGCCGCGCCTGGCGGCGGTCCCTGCAGCTCCGCATGGTCTCCATCACCCTGGTCGCCTCCGGCCTGCTGGTCGGCGTGTTCGGCGCGGTCCTCGCCCGGCAGATCACCGACGGCATGGTCAACGCCAAGGTGACCGCCTCGCTGCACCAGGCGGAGGAGTCGGCGCAGCGGGTCGCGCCGCAGCTCGGCGCGGTCACCGACGCGGCCGACACCAGCCTGCCGGGCCTGGTCCAGCTGGTCGGGCAGACCCTGACCCCGACCGCGTCGTCCCCGGACAGCCAGGTCATCCTGGCGATCCTGCCGGCCACCCCGCGCATTCCGGTCGGCGCCCAGTTCGTCGTGCCGCCGGTGTCCGGGGTGCCGGACGCCATCTCGCCCGAGCTGCGCAAGGACATCGCCGCGGACAAGGTGGCGCACGAGTTCATCGTGGCCAACGTGGACGGCGGCGGCCCCCGCCAGTACCTCGTCGTGGGCAGCCCGATCCGGCTGTCGTTCGGCCGGTTCGGGCTGTACTACCTCTTCCCGCTCACGGCCGAGCAGGACGCCGCCAACCTGGTCCAGACGGCGGTCATCGCGACCGGGGTGGCCCTCGTCCTGCTGCTCGCCGTGCTCGCCGCGTTGACCACCCGGCTGGTGGTCCGGCCGGTCCGGCTCGCCGCGCGGACCGCGCAGCGGCTGTCCGCCGGCCTGCTCGACCAGCGGATGGAGGTACACGGCGAGGACGATCTCGCCCTGCTGGCGGCCTCGTTCAACCAGATGGCGGAGAACCTCCAGCGGCAGATCATCCGGCTGGAGGAGATGTCCCGGCTGCAACGCCGGTTCACGTCCGACGTCTCGCACGAGCTACGCACCCCGCTGACCACGGTACGGATGGCCGCCGACATGATCTTCAACTCGCGGTCGGCGTTCGGGCCGGCGGTGGCCCGCAGCGCCGAGCTGCTGCAGGCCGAGCTGAACCGGTTCGAGGACCTGCTCACCGACCTACTGGAGATCAGCCGCTTCGACGCCGGGTTCGCCGTGCTCGACGCCGAGCCGACCGATCTCGCGGCGCTGGTGACCCATGTCGCGGAGCGGCTCACCCCGCTGGCCGGCCGGGCCGGGGTGCCGCTCGACGTGGCGGTACCCGACCAGGAGGTGATCGCCGAGGTCGACCCGCGGCGGGTGGAGCGGGTCCTGCGCAACCGGGTCGGCAACGCGGTCGAGCACGGCGAGCACCGACCCGTGGAGATCCGGCTGGCGGCCGACGAGGACGCCGTCGCGGTCACCGTCCGGGACCACGGCATCGGGCTGCAGCCGGGCGACGAGAAGCAGGTGTTCAACCGGTTCTGGCGGGCCGACCCGTCGCGGGCCCGGCAGACCGGGGGTACCGGCCTCGGGCTGTCGATCAGCCTGGAGGACGCGCGGCTACACGGCGGGTGGCTGGAGGCGTGGGGGGAGCCGGGCCGGGGCGCGCAGTTCCGGCTGACCCTGCCGGCACGGGCGGGGGAGCGGCTGGCCGCCTCGCCGCTGCCGCTGGCACCGGCGGACGCCGACGTGGCAGCCGTGGGACTGGCCCGGTCCGGAGACGGCCATGGCTGACCGGCGCCAGGTTCTGCGCGCGCTGCTCCTGGGCGCGGCCGGGCTCGCGGTACCGGCCGCCTGCGGGGTACCCACCGGCGGCGGGCCGATCGTCGACGGCCCCGGCCCCAGCTACGATCCGGTCACCACGGAAAAGGGCCGGCCGCCCGAGCCGGGCGACGCGATCTCCGCGACCAACCTGGTCGAGCTGTTCCTGTACGCCATCTCCGGACCGCTGGACACGACGGAGGCACTGAACGCCGCCCGCGAGCGGGCCCGCAAGTTCCTCAGCCGGCAGGCGGCCGGCCTCTGGAAGCCGACCGACGTGGTGACGGTGCACCGGATCGAAGGGCTGACCCAATCCGCCAGTGGGGCCAACTCGATCGTCTCCGGGATGCTCCAGCCGGTCGGCGTGCTCGCCCGGGAGCGCGGGCTGGTCGACCCGAGCATCGGGGCCGGGCCACCGGGCCAGGTCAAGTTCACCGTGTCCCAGGCCGAGGACGGCTCCGGGATGCGGATCAGCGAGCTGCCGCCGACCCTGCTCGGCGTCCTCCCGCTGGCTACCGACGCACTGGACAACAGGTACTTCACCCCGCAGCTCATCTACTTCTGGGACAACCGCCAGCACTGGCTGGTACCCGACCTGCGGTACGTGCCGAACACCGGCCTGGCGGACAGCGGCCGGCTGACCGCGATCGTCCGGTGGTTGCTCGCCGGCCCGTCCGAGCTGGTCAACTCGGTCTCCGCGTCGATCTTCCCGACCGGCACCGACCTGCTCGGGCCGAACGTGGTCATCCAGGGCGACCGGGTGGTGGTGCCGTTCTCGGCGGCGCTGCAGAGCCTGAAGGGCGACGACATCGCGAAGGTGCTGGCCGAGTTGCAATGGTCGCTGCAGCCGCTGCACAAGCTGACCGGCGGGCCGGTCGAGCTGCAGATCGGCGGCCAGCGGCAGCAGGTACCGGGCGGAGCCGACGCGTACCGCGCGGCCAACCCCGCCGACACGGTCACCAGAGGGACCACCGACGCGCAGCTCTTCTGCGTGACCGGCAACGCCGTCCAGGCGCTGGACGGATCGCTGCCGCCGGTCGTCGCGAAGCCCGAGTACAACCGGGATGTGCTGATGGCCGCGCTCAGCCGGGACAAGCGCCAGGTCGCGCTGCTGAGCACGCAGAAGCGCCTGATGCTGGGCCGGACGGACGAGAAGGGCCTGACGTCGTACCTGCCGGTCGAGCTGACCGGCAAGGTCTGGAGCCGGCCGGCATGGCTGCCGTCGGGCCAGCGGCTGCTCGTCGCGGTCGACGGAAGGCTGCTGGCGGTCGCGCCCAACGGCGTCGTCTCGGCGCCGCTGGCCGGTGACGTCAGGGCGTTCGCGGTCGCGCCGGACGGGTACCGGATCGCCCTGGTACTGCCGGGTGGGCTCGCGGTCGGTGCGCTGCGCGACGACGGCGACCAGCCGGGGGTGAGCGGCACCCTGCGGTGGCTCGATCCCGGCCTGTCCGACCTGAGCGGCGTCGCGTGGAGCCGGCTGGACCGCCTGGTCGTGGCCGGCCGGACCGGCGCGAACCAGTGGCGGCTGGCCGAGGTGAGCATCGACAACGCGATCCGGGTGGTCTGGAACGCCAACTTCTTCCTGCCGATCGTGTCGGTGGTCGCCTACCCCCGGCTGCCGTCCGAGACGCCCGGCCCGGGCCAGATGATGGTCCAGACGCAGGACGGCGCGGTCTTCCGGGTGTTCGTGAGCGCGTCGTCCGCGGCCACCTCGCAGCCGCTGACCGCGAAGGACCTACCGAGTCCGTCCCCGTCGGCGCCGGTCGGCAACCCGCCGCCGAACCCGACCGCACCGTTCTACCCCGACTAGGCAGGGAGCCGATGGGACTGCTGGGACAGGCGTGGAACGGGTTGACCGATCTGGTCCTCCCGGGTACCTGCGCGGGCTGCGGCACCGGGGCGCCCGGATCGCTGTGCCCGAGCTGCGTGGCCGTGCTCGGTGGGCTGCGCCCGCATCCGGTACGCCCGACCCCGGCCCCGCCCGGGCTGCCGGTCTGCGTGGCGCTGGGCCCTTACGAGGGGGTACTGCGCGAGGTGCTGCTGTCGTACAAGGAGCGGGGCCGCCACGTGCTGGCCCGGCCGCTGGGGGACTGGCTGGCCGGTGCGGTGGCGGTCGGGGTCCGGCAGGCCGGGTACCCGGCGGAGACGCCGGTGCTGCTGGTACCGGTACCGGACGCGGCGGCGGCCGCGCGGGAGCGGTACGGGGACCATATGCGGCGGTTGGCCCGGCGTGCCGTGGTCCGGCTCAACGCGACGGGCTGGCCGGCCGGGATCGCCGCGCCGGTGCTGACCCGGGCCCGCCCCGACTCCGCCCCGCTCGACGCCGCCGCGCGGGCGGTCGAGGCGGCCCGGGCGTTCGCGCCCCGGCCGAGGGTGATGGTCCGGATGGCGGCCGCGGTACGGCGGGGCGCGGTGGTGATCCCGGTCGACGACATCCTCACCACGGGTGGCACCCTGGCGGCCCTGGCGGCCCGGCTGCGCGGCGGCGGCCTGCCGGTACCGGTGGCCGCGGTGGTGGCGGCGACGCGGCGCCGCCACGGGCCGCGCAGCTAGTCGGAGCGGCCACCGGCCGGCGATCGTCGGCTCCACGTCCCGCGTCCGAGTGATTTTTCCGGCAAAAACGTTCTTGCGAACGAGGGGTGACGAGGGGGCAAACTAGGGTTAGCGTCATACCTCACAGCCGAATAGCCGGACCCGGTACCACCCATCGATCAACCCGCAGAACGACCGTGGGGGAGGTCAAAGCGTGGACATCGTCGTCAAGGGCCGTAACGTCGAGGTGCCCGATCATTACCGCGTGCACGTCCGCGAGAAGCTCCAGAAAGTCGAGCGCTACGACCAGAAGCTCATCCGAGTCGACGTCGAACTATTCCACGAGCGCAACCCGCGTCAGTCCGACCACTGCCAGCGCGTCGAGATCACCTGCCTCTCCCGCGGCCCGGTGGTCCGGGGCGAGGCCTGTTCGGGCGACTTCTACAGCGCCCTCGACCTCGCCATCACCAAGCTCGACGGCCGGCTCCGGCGGATGGCCGACCGGCGCCGGGTCCACCGCGGCCGGCGCGCCCCGGTATCGGTAGCCGCCGCGACGTCCGCGCTGGCCGCCCTACACCCGTCCGACGGGTTCATCCCGCCGGCCACCGAGCAGGTTCTGGAGAGCGTCGCCGAGCTGCCCGTCGAGGACTTCGACGACCAGCCGTGGCACATCGTCCGGGAGAAGGAGCACGACGGCCAGCCGATGACCGTCGACGACGCGCTCTTCCGGATGGAGCTGCTCGGACACGACTTCTACCTGTTCATGGACAAGGAGTCGGGCCGGCCCAGCGTCGTGTACCGCCGCCGGGCGTACGACTACGGAGTCATCTCGCTCGCGGCGTAGCGGATCCCGATTGCGGATCTCTGCGATGATCCTGGGGTGCCTGAGACGGTAGTCAGCGCGCCGCCGGAAGGGCCCCGCCCGGCCGGCGGCACGCCCACGCTGGTCCGTTCGGACCTGGTCATCCTCATCGGCGGCACGGTCTTCGTCGCGCTGTCCGGCATCACCCATTACACCCACGCCAACGCCATCCTCGCCTTCGTGTGCTCGGCGATCACCGTCGCGCTGCTCGCGTCCCTGGTGGGGCGCAGCGTCGAGCAGCTCGGCGACCGGTTCGGTCCGGGCGCGACCGGGGTACTGCAGAGCGCGCTGGGCAACCTGCCGGAGCTGTTCATCGCGTTCTTCGCGCTACGTGCCGGGCTGCTCACCGTCGTACAGTCGGCGCTGATCGGGTCGATGCTCGCCAACCTGCTGCTGGTCCTCGGGGCGGCGTTCGTCGTCGGCGGGCTGCGACACGGTACCCAGAAGTTCGCGAAGTCCCGGGCCCGGGACACCTGCGTCCTGCTCGCCCTCGCCACCGCCGCGCTGGTTCTGCCGAGCATGGCGCAGTACACGCACAGCCCGGCCGAGGGGCACGTCGGCGCGCTGTCCGACACGGTGGCGGTCGTCCTGCTGCTGCTGTTCGCGCTGTCCCTGCCCGCCGCGCTGCGCCGCCAGCCGGCCGGGGGGGAGACCGACGAGCCCGGGCCCACCCATGAGCCGCCCCGCTGGCCGTTGTGGCTGGCGGTGACCCTGCTCGCCGTGGCCAGCCTGGCGGCCGCGTTCGTCTCGGACTGGTTCGTCACCGCGCTGCAACCCACGATCCACACGCTGAACCTGTCCGAGGCGTTCGCCGGGCTCGTCGTCGTCGCGATCGCCGGCAACGCGATCGAGAACGTGGTCGGCATCCAGCTCGCCTACCGCAACCAGGCCGACTACGCGCTGTCGGTGGTCATCAACAGCCCGCTCCAGATCGCGCTGGTACTGGCGCCCGCGCTGGTGCTGCTGAGCCTGTTCACCGCGACGACGTTCACGCTGGTGTTCGCACCGATGCTGGTCGCCGCGGTGGTGGTGACGGTACTGATCGTCTGCCTGATCGTCTTCGACGGCGAGTCCAACTGGCTGGAGGGCGCCACCCTCATGGCGCTCTACGTCATCATCGCGGCGGCGTTCTGGTGGGGCTGAGATCCTCCGGCAGCAGCGCGTAGAGAACGTCGTCCACCCGGGTACCGGCCGGGCCGGGGAGCCGGCTGCGCTGGCGTCCCTCCCGCTGGAAGCCGGCCCGCTCCAGGACCCGCTGGGAGGCGACGTTCTCGGGCACGGTACCGGCGATGATCCGGGCCAGGCCGGCGTGCGTGAACGCCCAGCCGGCGAGCAGCCGGACCGCCCGGGTCGCGTGGCCCCTGCCGCGCCACGCGGCCATCATGGCGTACCCGGTCATCGCCTCCCCGAGCTGCGGATCGAAGTTGAACAGGCCGATGTCGCCGGCGAACGCCCCGCTGGCCGCGTCCCGGATGGTCAGCCGGCAGCGCCGGCCGGCCAGCCACTCGCCCTCGGCCTCCGCGCACATCCGGGCCACCTCGCGGGTGGCGTCGCCGACCGTCGTGGCGGCGACATCGGGCTCCGCATGCAGCGCCGCGGCGTCGGCCGTGTCGGCGGGCCCGAGCGGGCGCAGCTCGGTCACGCCGTCGGTGAGCC
>JBKPCQ010000069.1:0-6908 GCA_046727455.1 Actinomycetota bacterium
GGACCGCCCCGGCGACGCCCGCGACCGGCACGGCCACCGCGGCCCGCCGCGGCAGCGCCCGGGCGAAGAAGGCCGGCGGTACCAGGGCCGCGATCGCCGCCGAGACGACGGTACCCAGCACCACGAACGGCGTCGCCTGGATCACGATCGAGACGAAGATCGTCAGCCACGCTTGTACCCGGGGCGAGCTGGTCTGGCCGACCAGCCAGCCCCGTGCCAGTACCGCGACGAGCAGGACCGCCACGAAAACCTCGACGGCGCCCACCCGCGGGCGTCGCCGTCGGGGTGCCTTGACCTCAGGAGCCTCGACCTTGATGGTCGTCACCACGCGGGACAGCCTAGCTTTGTGGCGTCTTCGCTGGCGGGTCGGCTACTGGCCGGTCGCCGGTAGGATTCGAGCCAGCGACAGGGGAATCGCCCAGGTCGTCTGTTGGTGAGGGAACTTCATGGCGTTCCTGGTCGCGCTCGTCACCGCGTTCCTGCTGGTGGTCCCCGTCGAGCTGCCCGACAAGACGTTCGTCGCGACGCTCGTGCTCGCCACCCGGTACCGGCCCGGCCCGGTCTGGTTCGGGGTCACCGTCGCGTTCGGCGTCCAGTGCCTGGTCGCCGTCCTCGCCGGCCGGCTGGTCTCGCTGCTGCCGCCCAAGCCGGTGCACGTCGTCGCCGCGGTGCTGTTCGCGGCGGGCGCGATCATGCTGTTCCGCTCGGCTGGCCGGGCCGAGCAGCACGAGCAGGAGCAGGAGCAGGAGTTCAGCGAGCGGATCGGGAGTGCCCGCCGGTCGGGGATCGGCGCGGCGATGGCCAGCTTCGGCGTGCTGTTCGTCGCCGAATGGGGAGATCTGTCGCAGTTGCTCACCGCCGGACTGGTCGCCCAGGGGCGGCATCCGGTCGGGGTGTTCGCCGGCTCGTGGGCCGGGCTCGCCGCGGTCTCCGCCGCGGCCGTACTGCTCGGCCGGGTCCTGCTGCGGTACGTGAGCCTGCGGGTCGTTCAGTACGTCGGCGCCGCGGTCTGTGCCGTCCTGACCGTGGTGACCCTCGTCGGAGCGTTCACCTGATTGTTGTCAGGATTGTTATCAGGCAGTTGACGCGAGCGGGTGACCGTCGGTGATCTGCTCCGGGTCGGCGCCCGGTAGGCTGGGCGCGCCCGTTCAGGCTCCTTCGATGAGTCAGGAGTACGCCGTGGCTCGCGTCGTGGTCGATGTCATGCTGAAGCCCGAGATCCTCGATCCGGCTGGCCAGGCGGTCGCGAACGCCCTGCCCAGCCTGGGTGTCACGGGCGTCGACTCGGTCCGGATCGGCAAGCGGATAGAGATCGATTTCGCTGGCGACGCCGACCTCGAACGGGCCCGGCAGATCGCCGACAAACTGCTCGCGAACCCGGTGATCGAGGACTTCACGCTGCACGTCGAGGACGGCGCGGCGTGAGGATCGGCGTCGTCACCTTCCCGGGCTCGCTGGACGACGGCGACGCCCGCCGCGGGGTACGCCTGTCCGGCGGGCAGGGCCTCGCGCTCTGGCACAACGATCCGGACCTGCGCGGGGTCGACGCGGTGATCCTGCCGGGCGGCTTCTCCTACGGCGACTACCTGCGCTGCGGCGCGATCGCCCGGTTCTCGCCGGTGATGCGGTCGGTCGTCGCGGCTGCCGCGACCGGCCTACCGGTCCTCGGTATCTGCAACGGCTTCCAGATCCTCTGCGAGGCCCACCTGCTGCCTGGCGCGCTGGTCCGCAACGCGCACCTGCACTTCCGCAACCGCGACCAGCTTCTGCGGATCGAGTCCACGGCCAGCGCCTGGACCTCGGCGTACACCGTCGGCCAGGAGCTGTTGATCCCGGTCAAGAACGGCGAGGGGCGCTACGTCGCCGACGCCGCGACCCTGGACGAGCTGGAGGCCGGCCGCCGGGTGGTCGCGCGGTACGTGAGCGGGAACCCCAACGGGTCGCAGCGCGACATCGCGGCCATCCGCAACGAGGCGGGCAACGTCGTCGGGATCATGCCGCATCCCGAACACGCCGTCGAGGCGCTGACCGGACCGTCCACCGACGGGGTGGGCTTCTTCACCTCGGTGCTGGCCCACCTGTCCGCAGCGGGAGCGAGAACATGACGACTGTCGAGGATGCACCGCCGATGGCCGGGTCGGAGTTTGACACCGTCGGGCAGGCGGAGCGCACGCCCGGCGCCGAGCAGCCGTACGCCGAGCTGGGGCTGCAGGAGGACGAGTACGAGAAGATCCGCAAGGTGCTCGGCCGCCGGCCCACCGAGTCGGAGCTGGCGATGTACTCGGTGATGTGGAGCGAGCACTGCTCGTACAAGTCGAGCAAGGTGCACCTGCGCCAGTTCGCCGAGAAGGCGCCACCCGGTGACCGCCTGCTCGCCGGCATCGGCGAGAACGCCGGTGTGGTCAAGGTCAGCGACCACCTCGCGGTCACCTTCAAGGTCGAGTCCCACAACCACCCCAGCTTCGTCGAGCCGTACCAGGGCGCGGCGACCGGCGTCGGCGGCATCGTCCGGGACATCCTCGCCATGGGTGCGCGCCCGATCGCGGTGATGGACCCGCTGCGCTTCGGCGACCCGCGGCACCCGGACACCGCCCGGGTACTGCCCGGGATCGTCGGCGGCGTCGGCGGGTACGGCAACTGCCTCGGGCTGCCCACCATCGGCGGCGAAACCGTCTTCGACCCGTGCTACCAGGGCAACCCGCTGCTCAACGCGCTGTGCGTGGGCGTGCTCCCGGTTCGTGGGCTGCGCAGCAAGGCGGCCGCCGGGCCGGGCAACGCCGTGGTCCTGCTCGGGGCGAAGACCGGGCGGGACGGTATCGGCGGGGTGTCGGTACTGGCCAGCGCCACCTTCGGCGAGGACAGCGCGGCCCGCCGGCCCAGCGTGCAGGTCGGCGACCCGTTCACCGAGAAGCTGCTCATCGAGGCGTGCCTGGAGATCTACGCGGCCGACCTGGTCGTGGGGATCCAGGACCTCGGCGGCGCCGGGCTGACCTGCGCGCTGTCCGAGACGAGCGCCGCCGCCGGCACCGGCATGCGGATCACGCTCGACCGGGTACCACTCCGCGAACCGTCGATGGCCCCGCACGAGGTGCTGGTCAGCGAGTCGCAGGAGCGGATGCTGCTGATCGTCGCGCCGGACAAGGCGGCGCTGGTGCTGTCCATCGCGGAGCGCTGGGGCCTGCTCGCGACCGTGATCGGCGAGGTCACGGCTGCGCCACCTAACGGCGCAGGCCGGCTCGTGGTGACCTGGCGCGGCGAGACCGTCGCCGACGTACCCCCGGCCTCGCTCGCCGACGAGGGCCCGGTGTACGCCCGGCCGGTGCGCGAGCCCAACGACCTGCCGCTGCTGCACGCCGACAAGGCCGAGACGCTGCCCCGGCCGAGGTCCGGCGACGAGCTGCGGGAGACCCTGCTGCGCCTGGCGGCCAGCCCCAACCTGTGCGACAAGACCTGGGTCACCGAGCAGTACGACCGGTACGTCAGGGGCAACACCGTGCTCGCCCAGCCCGAGGACGCCGGGGTGCTCCGCCTCGACGAAGGCAGCGGCCTGGGTATCGCGCTGTCCGTGGACGGCAACGGCCGGTACACCCGGCTCAACCCGTACCGGGGCGCTCAACTCGCGCTGGCGGAGGCGTACCGCAACGTGGCCGTGACCGGGGCGACCCCGGTGGCCGTCACCAACTGCCTCAACTTCGGCTCGCCGGAGGACCCGCAGGTCATGTGGCAGTTCGCCGAGGCGGTGCGCGGCCTGGCCGACGGCTGCCTCGCCCTGGGCATCCCGGTGACCGGCGGCAACGTGAGCTTCTACAACCAGACCGGCGCGGTCGCCATCAACCCGACCCCGATCGTCGGCGTGCTCGGCGTGCTAGACAACGTCGCCGAGCGGGTACCGATGGGCCTGCGGCAGGAGAAGGATCTGCTGTTCGTCCTCGGTGAGACGCGCGCCGAGCTGTCCGGGTCGGAGTGGGCGAACGTGGTCCACGGCCACCTGGGCGGCCAGCCGCCGCAGGTGGACTTCGCGCGGGAGAAGCAGCTCGCCGGGCTCATCGCGGCGGCGGCGAAGGTGGGGCACCTGTCGGCCGCGCACGACCTGTCCGACGGCGGGCTCGCGCAGGCGCTGGTGGAGTGCACGCTGCGGTACGGGATCGGCGCGGTCGTCGCGTTCGCCGACGACGTGGAACCGTTCGTCGCGCTGTTCTCGGAGTCGGCCGGGCGGGCGCTGGTCGCGGTGCCCTTCGGGCAGGAGAAGGCCTTCCTCGCGCTGGTCGAGGAGCACGGGCTGCCGTACCGGCCGCTGGGCGTCGCCGGGGGCAGCGTCCTGGAGGTGCGCGGCCAGTTCGCCATCCCGCTGGACGAGCTGCGGGCGGCGTGGACGGGTACCTTGCCGGCGCTGTTCGGTTCGGTGGAGCCTGCGACGGTCGAGCTGGACATCGAGGTGGCTGACGATGTCGAGGTGGCTGCTGACGATGTCGAGGCGGCGGACGAGGAGCCGGCCGACCCGCCGGCGCCGGACAGCGCAGCCGCGCCGGACAGCGACTAGCCGCACCGAGGCGGGTGGCGTCTCAACCGCTCGTCAGTCGTCGAGCCAGTCGAGCTGGCGGCGGGGGTCCGGAGGCGGGTCGCCGCGGCGCGGCTGGCCACCGTCGTACCCGCCGCGCGGCTCGTACCCGCCCCGGGGTGGGTATCCGCCGCCGCCCCGGTCGTCGTAGCCGCCGCCGTACCCGCCGCCGGACTGGTACCCGCCCCGGTCGTCGTACCCGCCCCGGTCGTCGTAGCCGCCGCTCCGGGGCTCGTACCCGCCGCGCGGCTCGTACCCGCCGTGGGCCGGCGGTGGTGGCTCGGGCTGGCCATAGGTGTTGCCGCCGCCGTACCCGCCGCCTGACTGGTACCCGCCCCGGTCGTCGTACCCGCCGCGGTCGTCGTACCCGCCGCGGCCGGGCTGTGGTGGCGGTGGCGGTGGCGGTGGCGGTGGTTCAGGCTGCCGGTAGGTGCCGCCGCCGTAGGTCTGGCCTCCGTACGTGCTGCCGCCGAACTGGCCGCCGCCGGAACCGTTGTACGCGGCGCCGTTGTACCCGCCGTCGTAGCCGCCCCCGTCGTAGCCGCCCCCGTAGCCCGGTGCCGGAGAGCGGGGCGGCGGTGGTGCGCCGTACGGGTCGGGGTACTCGTCGAGCGGCGGCCGGCTGTGCATCATCGTCGGCGCGTCGGCGAGCCCGCCGGCCATCGTCGGGTCACCGTAGCCGCCGCTGCGGACGACCGCCGTCGGATCCGACCCCGGGTGGTAGGCACCCCGGCTGGCCGGTACCGGGGTCGGCCCCCGGCGCGCGCCCTGGTCGTCGAACTCGTCCGGCTCGTCACCGTCGTCCTTCCGGCGGCGGACCAGGATGAACACGATCGCGGCGATGCCGAGCAGGACCAGCAGCCCGCCGAGCACGATGAGCATCGTCGAGAACCCACCGCCGCTGCTCGGCTTCGCGGCCGTGGTGCTACCCGCCGCCGGCGCCGCCGTACCCGAGTCGGCCGGCGTCGCCTGGTCGGCGGGGGTACTGGTCGACGAGGACGGCGTCGCGGTCGACTCCAGCATCATGGCCGGGAAGTTGTACGACTGCCCGGCCTGCACGTTGGCGTTCTTGGTGACCGGCTTGAACCCGTCCTTCACCGCCTCGACCGCGAGCGTGCCCGGCACGATCGGGTTGCCCTGGGTGCTCTTGAAGACGTACTGCCCGGCGTTGTTGGTCTGGGTGCTGAAGTTGTGGCCGGCGGAGTCCTGGAGTCCGACGGTCGCCCCGCCGATCGGCTGGCCGGTCGCGATGTCCTTGACGGTACCGGTGACCTGGGTGACTGCGGACGGTGCCTGGCTGGCCACGGTGGGTCCGAAGAGCTTGAAGTCGGCGGTACCGGATGCCCCGCCGCCGTCCACGGTGAGGTGGATCGTGGCGCTCTGGCCGGCGGCGACGCTGACGGTCTGGTGCGCGGTGATCGTGAAGACCAGGTTCTTGGTGCCGTTGTCGGTGTCGGCGGCGGAGTAGCTACAGCTACTCGACGTCTGCGCCGAGCAGCCGTCCGGCGTGACGGAGCTGAGGCTGATGTCGAAGTCGGAGGTCAGGCCGGAGACCGAGACGGTGGTCTTGCCGACGCTGCCGGTTGCCTTGATCTTGAGCTGCTTGCTGTCGCCGGGCTTGAAGTCGCCGATCGGCTGGAGTTGGATGGCGGTGGCCTCGGCGTAGGCGGGGACGGCGACGCCGACCAGCGTCCCGGCCGCCAACACCGCAACCATTCCTGCGCGCAGCATCCAGGATCGTCGGTGCGCAGTCACGTCCACCGCCCTTTCCGGTCTCGACCACCCCCGTGCGGATGCACCGTGGGCAACTATGCCTTGTCCGCCGATGTCGCGGAAGGCAGGGTCAGCTCGGGGTGACCTGACACCGCGTCGTATCGTCCCGTCGTGTCCCCTGCGCACCCTAAGTCCGCGGCGGTCGAAGCGGTGCTCCGCGCCCTCGACGAGGGGGTGGAGCCGAGCCGCGATGTGGTGCGGGACGCGGTGCGCGGCCTCTTGGCGGTCCTGGCCCGGCGCGCGCCCGGCCATTCGGTGGAGGTGCGGGTGCCACCGTACGGGGCGGTCCAGTGCGTACCCGGTCCGCGTCACACCCGGGGTACCCCACCCAATGTCGTGGAGACCGATCCGCTGACCTGGATCCTGCTCGCGACCGGGCGGCTGTCCTGGGACGAGGCGCGCCGGACCGGCAAGGTCATCGCGAGCGGCATTCGCACCGACATCTCCGATCTGTTGCCCTTGATATCCCCCATCGAGCCGAGTTGACGTTGCGCAGCCACCGCATGGCTGTCTGCTAAATCTGTTGGCTCGCGTACACTGTGCCCGACAGCCGATCCGGCGAGACGACGGCGACAAA
>JBKPCQ010000070.1:0-19486 GCA_046727455.1 Actinomycetota bacterium
GCGCACCAGGGCGCCGCGGAGCGAGTGGACGGGGCAGGCTGAGGGAGCGAGCGGGAGCGGCGCGGCGGCGTCTGGACTGAGGAGCGCAGCGACGAGGGAAGAGGGCGCACCAAGGCGCCGCGGAGCGAGTGGACGGGGCAGACTGTCGGATGGCCGAGGTGACCGGGTTCGGGCTCGCCGTCGGGATCGTAGGATTGGCGCTCTACGTCGGCGTGCTGTCCAACCGGCTGTCCGCGTGGATCCGGGTACCGGCACCGGCCCTGTTCCTCGTCGCGGCGGCCGCGGCGGCATACCTTGTCAGCCCGCTGAATTCCCTGCCCGTCGTCGTCGTGCAGCGGGTGGTGACGGTCGCGCTGATCATCATCCTGTTCGACGGCGGGATGGGCCTCGGCTGGCGCCGATTCCGCGCGGCGGCGGCGCCGATCGTGCTGCTCGGGGTCGCCGGTACCGTGGTGACGACGGGAGCCATCGCGCTTTTCGCCGGTACCGTCCTGGGATTTCCCTGGCACGCGGCGGTCCTGCTCGGCGCGGCGCTGGCCCCCACGGACCCGGCCGTGGTCTTCTCCGTCCTGGGCCGCCGCGAGATCAGCGGGCGCAGCGGCGCGATCCTCGAGGGCGAGTCCGGGGTGAACGACCCCGTGGGCATCGCGGTGATGATCAGCCTGCTCGCCGCGACCGGTGCGGGCCGGGGGCTGCTGGAGTTCACCGTGGAGATGGCGGTCGGGCTCGTGGTCGGCCTGCTGGGCGGGTGGGCACTGCTCGCGGTCATCCGCCGCTTCCCGCTGCCGAGTGAGGGCCTGTACCCGGTGCGGCTGCTCGCCGGCGCCGGCGTGCTCTACGGCCTCGCCACGGTGGCGCACGGCTCCGGGTTCCTGGCGGTGTTCGTTGCTGGGATCCTGATGGGTGACGCGCGCGGGCCGTACCAGGCGGAGAGCAAGCAGTTCCTGTCCGCGCTCGGGCACCTCGGGGAGATCGTCGCGTTCGTGTTCCTCGGGCTGACCGTGTCGCTGCGCAGTCTGCCGTACGGCCACGCGTGGGAGCTCGGGCTGCTGCTGGCGGTGGTGCTGACGCTGGTGATCCGGCCGCTCGTGGTCGCCGCGCTGCTGCTGCCGACCCGGCTGCGCCTCGGCGAACGGGCTTTCATCGCCTGGTGCGGGCTCAAGGGCGCGGTGCCGATCCTGCTCGGCACGTTCCTGCTGACCAGCGCCGTACCGGACGCCACCCGGCTGTACCTCGTCATCGTCGTGGTCGTCGCGTTCTCGGTCGTGGTGCAGGGCGGCCTGGTACCGGCCGTGGCGCGGTGGTGCCGGGTGCCGATGCGGGTACGGGTGCGGGGTTACAGTCCTGACGAGACCGATCCGTCCGGGGAGGACGAATGATCATCGGATTCCTCGGTGCCGGTCAGATGGCGCAGACCCTCGCGCGCGTCTGGCTCCGCGCCGGCCACCAGGTACTGCTGGCCAACTCGCGCGGCCCGGAGTCGCTGGCCGGCCTCGTCGCGGAACTAGGCCCCGGCGCCACCGCGGTGACCCCGCCGGAGTTGCGCGACGCCGACGTGATCGTCCTCGCGACCCGGTGGGCGCAGCTTCCGGCCGCCGTACCACTGCTCGGGCCGCTCGACGGGAAGATCGTCGTCGACCCCACGAACAACTTCGTCGACGACAAGCTGGTCGACCTCGGCGGGCGCACGTCCAGCGAGGTGGTCGCCGAGCTGGTACCCGGCGCGCGGCTGGTGAAGGGGTTCAACCACCTGCTCATCAAGCGGCTGGGCATGCTGCGCGACGACCCCGAACCGCTCGCGCTCTACCTGGCCGGTGACGACCCGGCCGCCAAGGCCGTCGTCGCCGGCCTCGTCCGCGACCTCGGCGGGGTACCGGTCGACACCGGCCGGCTGGTCGAGGGCGGCCGGCGGACCGGGTCCGGCGGGATCCTCACTGGATACGACCACCCCCTGACCGGGGCCGAGGCGGAAGCGGTCCTCGCGGGCGCAGGCGGTCCCCGGGGCCATGGCTGAACCCTCGCCCGCTCCGGAAAGCGTCGCTACCGTCCTCGTCGCGCTGGCCGTCAACGTGGGCATCGCGGTGATGAAGGCGCTGGCCGGGCTGTTCACCGGATCGGCGGCGCTGCTGTCGGAGGCGGCGCACTCGGTCGGCGACTCGGTGACCGAGGTGCTGCTGCTGACCGCGCTGCGCCGGTCCAAACGCCCGGCCGACCGCCGGCACCCGTTCGGGCACGGCAAGGAGCGGTACTTCTGGTCGCTGCTCGCCGCCGTGGGGATCCTCATCTCCGGCGCGGCGTACTCGGTCTACCAGGGCGTGCACACGATGCTCGGCGAGCCCGGGGAGGCGGTCGCCCCGTGGGTGAACTACCTCGTGCTCGCGCTGTCCTTCGTCCTGGAGGCGGTGTCGTTCACGCAGAGCGTGCGGCAGCTGCGCCGCGAGGCCGCGCGGGAGGGTACGAGCCGCCGGGAGTACCTGCGCGACCCCGAGGACCCGACGGTCAAGTCGGTGGTCCTGGAGGACAGCGCGGCGCTGATCGGCCTGGTGCTCGCGTTCGGCGGCGTCGGGCTGCACCAGCTCACCGGCGACGTGTTCTGGGACGGCGCGGCGGCGCTCGCGATCGGGGCGCTGCTCGCGGTCGTCGCCTTCCAGCTCGCGAAGACCAACATGGGCCTGCTGATCGGCAAGCAGGCCAACCTCCACCTGGTGCGCCGGATGCGGGTGTTCCTGGAGGCGCAGCCGGAGGTGGAGAAGCTGGTCGACCTGTTGACGATGATGGTCGGTACCGGCCGGATCCTGCTCTGTGCCCGGCTGGACTTCGACGACCGCCTCACCGCCGGTGAGCTGGAGCTGGTGTGCGTGCGTATCGACGCCGACCTGCGCGGCCAGTTCGGCGCGCTCGACGAGGTGTTCCTGGAGCCGGTACCCCGGACGGACAAGGCGCTGCGGGCCCGGGTACTGGCCCGCTACGGGGACGTCCTGGACCGGCCGGTGCCGCCGATCTGACCGCTCGATAGGCTGCCGGCATGTCGACCGTCCGCCGTCCGGTGAACCGGAACGTGCTCATCCGGTACCGGATCCTCGCCTACGTGACCGCGGTCCTGCTGCTGCCGCTGGTCTTCGTCGCCACCCCGCTGGACCTCTGGGGCGGCGTCAAGGGCCCGGCGATGGTGCTCGGCATCGGCCACGGCTACCTGTACATGCTCTACGTCGTGTTCGCCTTCGAGATCGCGGTGAAGCTGCGGTTGCCGCTGGTCAAGATGCTGCTCGTGGTGCTGGCCGGGACCATCCCGTTCGGCGCGTTCGTCGCCGAGAGATACGTGACCCGGGTGTGGAAAGCCAACCAGCGGGAATCAATGCGGGATGAAGACCACGTGGAAGCCGTATGAGGAGCGCGGCGAGCTGTCCAGCGAGGAGCGGCGGGAGCTGCCCGACAGCGCGTACGCGTTCCCCGGCAAGCGCAAGGAGCCGCTGACCGACGCCCGGCACGTGCGCAACGCGCTGGCCCGGTTCGACCAGGTGAAGGGCGTCTCGGACAAGGAGCGGGACGAGGCGTTCGCGAACATCAGGAAAGCGGCGAAACACTACGGTGTCGAGGTCGCCGAGCGCGACTGGCACGAGCTGGGGCGACACCCCCATTAGGGGGTTCGCGACACGGCCAGGCCGCGTCGTCCCGCGATGCCCGCGAAGGCGCTCGCGTCCACGATGGCCGCCCCGCCGCCGTCGTTGTTGAAGTACACGTACACCGGCTCGGTGTCGTACGCGGCGGCGAGCCGGTCGACCCAGGTGGTCAGCGCCGCGCGGCCGTACCGGGGGCGCGGCTGCGCCGTTCCCTCGTGCAGCCGGAGGTACCCGAACCCGGCGGTGCGCCACACCGGCGTGACCGGCCGGCCGCGCCGGTCCGCCCAGCACAGCGCGGCGTGGTGCTTCTCCAGCAGTTCGCGCGTCCCGGGTACCCACCACGAGGCGTGCCGGGGCTCGACGGCGACGCGGACGTCGCGGGGGAACCTCGCCAGCGTGTCGTCGAGCGCCGCCAGGTCGAGCCGCAACGTCGGTGGGAACTGCAGCAGTACCGGACCGAGCCGCTCGCCCAACGCGGTGGCGCGGTCGAGGAAGCGCGCCACCGGTTCGGCGGGCTCCCGCAGGCGCCTGATGTGCGTCAGGTACCGGCTCACCTTCACCGCCACGCAGAAGTCCTCGGGCGTCCGGGACCGCCACGCGACGAACGTGTCCCGGGACGGCAGGCGGTAGAACGCGTTGTTCACCTCGACCGTGGCGAACCGCTCCGCGTAGTACTCCAGCCACAACCGTTGCGGGACACCCGCCGGATAGAACCGTTCCCGCCAGTGCCTGTACTGCCAACCCGACGTGCCCACGAGGATCACGCTGGGTTCATACCCGATCGGCGGCAGGTCGTAACGTGGCCGGGTTGGACCACCGCCGGTACCGTCGGAAGGCATGGACACCCCGGAGGCGATCCGCGCCCGCGCGAGCGCGCTGGTGGAGTACCTGCTCGCGGTGCGCGCCCTGCTGGAGAAGCCGGTGCGCACGGTACCCGCGACCGACGCGTTCTGGCAGGCGGACCTGCCCGCGCACCCCGCCGTCACGGTGGGGCCGGGCGACACGACAGGTCCGTGGCTGCGGGTCGGGCGACCCTCCCCGCCCCCCGATCCGGTCATCCCGCCCGCGTTCGCCCGCGACCTCGTCTGGGACCTGTCCTATGTGGACACTCCGCGCCTGCGCGCGGCGCACGACGCGGCGTCCGGCGCCGCGCCCGACCTGGACCAGTCGGACGACCCGCGCAGCCCCGAGTTCGGCGCGTGGCTCGACGGCGTCTGGCGGCCGTGGGCGGCCGAGGCGGCCGCCGCCGAGGCCACCCGGCGCCTGCACGACCGCCTCTACGACCTGCGGTACCGGCTCGACGTCGACGTCTCGCGCGTCGAGCTGGTCTGGGGCCACGCGATCCTGTCCGCCAAGCTCGGCGGCGAGCGCATCAACTACCCGCTCGTCGCCACGCCGGTCGCCATCGAGTACGACCCCGAGGCCACCGCCGTCAGCGTGGTACCGCAGGGCCCGCCGCGCCTGCAGCCCGACGCCCTGGCCGACCTCGACAACCGGCGCCTCGCCGACCTGCTCGACCTCGGCAACGCCAGCGGTCAGGTCGAGGTCGACCCGTGGGACCCCGCCGAGCGCCGCGAGTTCGCCGAGCGCGCCCTGCGCCGCCTCGGCTTCGATCCGGTGCTCCGCGAACCAGGCGCTCGTGGGCCGGCGCTCGGGTCGGACCCGCAAGGCGGCGTTCTTCAGCCCGTCGCCGGCCCGCACGTCGTGGACACCGGCGTGCTGTTCGTCCGGCCCCGCCAGCGGATGGTCCGCCGCTTCCTCGCCGACATGCGCGACCGGCTGTCCCACGAGGACAGTGCGGTGGGTGGCCTCGCCAGCATCCTCGCGCACGAGCCGAGCCGCCTTGTCATGGGCGATGAGGAAGGCTGGGCGGAGACCGCCGACCGGCTGCTCATGCCCATGCCGACCAACGAGGCGCAGGAGTCCATCGCGCGCCGGCTCGCGGTACACCGCAACGTCGCCGTGCAGGGCCCGCCCGGCACCGGCAAGACGCACACCATCCGCAATCTCATCTGCCACCTCGTCGCGCACGGCCGGCGGGTACTCGTCCTGGCGCAGAAGGAGGATCCGCTGCGGGTGCTGCGCGACGGGCTGCCCGAGGAGATCCAGCCCTTGTGCCTGGCCATCCTCGGCCGCTCGGCGGACCAGCTCGTCCAGCTCCAGATCGCCGCCCGCGAGCTGTCCGACCGGGCGGCAACCCTGGACCAGGCCGCCGAGGAGCGGCACGCGGCCCGGCTGACCGCCGACATCGAACGGGCCGAGGCCGAGATGGCCGAGGCCGCGGACCGGTTGCGCGCCGCGGCCGAGCGCGAGACCGCGACATTCCACCTCGACGGCGGTACCGCCACCGCCAGCGAGGTCGGCGAGTGGCTGCGGAAGCACGCGCCCACGCTCAACCTCATCCCCGACCCGGTCCCGGTCGACGCGCCGCCTCCCTTGGAGCCGGCCGAGTTCGCCGTGCTCGCCGACATCGCCCGCGAGGTACCCGCCGAGGACCGCGCCGCCGCCCTCGGCCCGCTACCCGTCGACGGACAGCTTCCGACCGGCGAGCAGCTCGCCGCGCGCCGCGACGCGCTCGACAACGCCCGCAAGGCCGTCGACGTGCTGCTGGACCGGGGCATCGCGCTCGATGCGGTACGCCGGCTGACCGGGCCGCAGCTCGACGACCTCGCCCGCGCGGTGCGCACCGAGGCCGACGAGCTGACCCGCCGCGAGGGTACCTGGACCGACCGGCTCGGCCACCTCGTGCGCGACCCGAGCTGGCGCTCGGTCTGGGACGCGCACGTGGCGGCGATCCAGCAGGCGCTGGCCGACCTGGCGCAGCGCACCGCATTCCTCGCCGGCCGGCGGATCGAGATCCCGGACGAGCACCTCGCCGAGCCGCGCCGCCTGCTCGGCCAGCTCGGCCAGATCCGGGCCCGCCGCGCCGAGGGCCGCAAGGTCGGCCGGTTCACCCAGCCCGACCTGTACCGCCTCATGGAGGCGTGCCGCGTCGACGGCGAACCGCTGCGCACGCTGGCCGACGTCGATCTGGTCATCGCGAGCGTGGAGCGTGGCCGGATCCGCGAGCAGCTGGCCGCCCGCTGGGCGGAGTGGGCGCAGCGGCTCGGGTTCCCGCTCCCGCCCGGCAACGAACCGGAGGTGTGGGCCGGCGCGCTGCTCACCACCGCCCTCGGTGCGCTGGACTGGGAGCGCCGCCGCTGGCCGGCCCTGCACCAGCAGGTCGTCGCGCTGTACCCGCGCTGTCCCCGCGACATCGACGCGCGTACGCTCGCCGAGCTGGCCGGTGCCGTCGAGGCGTGCGGCAACGTCCTCGCGGCCGACCGGCTCGCCGCCGAACACCAGGCCCTGTCCGGCTGGATCGACCAGGTGGCCGCTTCATCTCCCACGCTCGGAGAACTGGCCGCCGCGTGGCACGGCGAGGAGCCGACTGATTGGGACGACGCGCTGGCCGAGATCCGTCGACTGTGGACGGTGCGGCCGCAGGCGTTGCGGTTCGCCGAACTCGCCGCGCGACTGCACCTTGTCACTCCACAGTGGACGGTCGAGATCGAGGACGGAGAGGCGCTGCCGGACAGCGGCGCCACCGCCCTGCGCGCATGGCGGTGGCGGCAGGCGCAGACCTGGTTCGACGAGACCGTCGGCGCGGTCGACACCGCCGCGCTGGGCCGGCGGGTCGAGCGCGGCCGCGACCGGATCCACCAGCTCACCCGCGCCCTCGTGGTGACGCTGGCCTGGCTGTCCGTCGCCCGTACCCTCGACGACCGCAAGAAAGCCGCGCTGTCCGACTGGACTGCCGCGCTGCGGAAGATCGGCAAGGGCACCGGCAAGAGCGCCGCGCACTGGCAGGCCGTCGCGCAGCGGGCGATGGCCGAGGCGGTCGACGCGGTACCCGTCTGGGTCATGTCGATCGACCGCGCCCTGGAGCAGTTCCAGGGCGGGCAGCCGCTGTTCGACGTGGTCATCGTCGACGAGGCGTCGCAGGCCGACGTGTTCGCGCTGCCGGTGCTGAGCCTCGCCCGGCGGGCCGTGGTCGTCGGCGACGACCAGCAGATCGGCCCGCAGCTCGTCGGGGTACCCACCGATCGGGTCCAGGCGCTGATCGGCGCGCACCTGGCCGACGTACCGTCCGCGGTGCAGTTCGACACCGAGAGCAGCCTCTACGACCACGCGGTCCGCCGGTCGCCGGAGCGGATCCTGCTCACCGAGCACTTCCGGTGCGTACCGGCGATCATCTCGTTCTCCAGCCACCACTACTACGACCGGAAGATCCAACCCTTGCGGGCCGACCTGCCCACCGGCATCGGCGCCTCGGTACACGCGGTGTTCGTCCCCGGTGGGCTGCGCGAGCAGCGCCCCGACTTCGGCGAGGTCAACGTACCCGAGGCCGAGGCGCTGGTGAGCCGCGTGGCGCTGATCGTCGCCGACCCGGCATACGACAACAAGACGCTCGGCGTGGTGAGCCTGCTGTCGACCAGCGGCCAGGCGGAGTACCTGCACCACCGGCTGCGCGAGGAGATCGGCCCCGAGGAGCTGGAGCGGCGCCAGTTGCGGGTCGGCGACGCGTACACCTTCCAGGGCGACGAGCGCGACGTCGTGTTGATCTCGATGGTCGTCGCCGGATCGGGGTTCGGTGCCTTCAGCAAGCGCGACTTCCACCGCCGGATCAACGTGGCCGCCTCGCGGGCGCGCGACCAGCTCTGGCTGTTCCACTCCGTCCAGGTCGGCGAGCTGACCGCCGACGACGCCCGGGCGCTGCTGCTCGCGTACTGCCAGCAGGGGCGCGCGGCCGAGCCGGTGCCGTCCGATCCGGACGCGGTGTGCACCAACGACTTCGAACGGGCGGTGCTGCGGCGGCTGCGCGACCGTGGCCTCGCCCCGATCCCGCAGTTCCGTATCGGCGCCTTCCGGATCGACTTCGTCCTACCCGCACCGGACGGGCGGCGCCTCGCGATCGAGTGCGACGGCGACCGGTACCACGGAGCTGAGGCGTTCGCGGCGGACCTGCGCCGGCAGGCGATCCTGGAGCGGGTCGGCAACGCGACCTTCGTCCGGCTGCGCTCCAGCGTCTTCCACCGTGACCCCGACGTGGCCCTCGCCCCGGTCTGGGAACGCGCCGCGGAGCTGGGAATCCTGTAGCGGCCGGAGCGAGCGCCAACACTAGGGCAGCACGCAGGTCGGTGCGTGCACCTCGACGACGTCGCCGGTCGGGCGGGGCAGCCCGCCCGCGTCGAGCGCGAACGACACCACCGAGTCCGACCTCTGGTTCGCCACGAACAGCACATCCCCGTCGATCGCGAAGTGCCGCGGCCACGAGCCCCCGCTCGGTACCTCGTCGATGAGCGTCAGGTCGCCACCGTCGTCGACGTCGAACGTGGCGATCGTGTCGGCGCCCCGGTTCGACACGTAGAGCCGGTGGCTGTCCGCGGACAGCGCGATCGACGCCGGCTGGCTCGCCGGACCGGCGGTGGACGGGACCATCGCGACTTCATGCAGGACGCCCGTACTCAGGTCGGGGTCGAAGACCGCGACCGTCGAGTCCAGCTCGCCGACGACGTACCACCGCCCGTTCGGGTGGGCCACCGCGTGCCGGGGGCCGGCGCCGGGATGCGTGCGCGCGAACGGATCCGCCGCCACACTCAGCCGGCCGGTCACGGCGTCCAGCCGGTACCCGATCAGCTTGTCCAGCCCGAGGTCCACGACCACCACCAGCTCGCCGGCCAGCCGTACCTCGTGCGCGTGCGGCCCCGCCTGCCGTTCGGGATCCGGCCCGGAGCCGGCGTGCCGCACGAGATCGGTGCGCGGCCCGAGGCTGCCGTCCGCCCCGATCGGGTGTACCGACACGCTGCCGCCGTCGTAGTTCGCCGCGAGCAGGTACCCGGCCGGGTGGCGCAGCAGGTGGCACGGTGACCCGCCACCGGTCGGCTGCCGGTTCAGCTCGCGTAGCCCGCCACCGTCGGAGATGGCGAACGCCGCCACCGACGGGTCGCCCAGCTCGTCGACGGTGTAGAGCACGTCGCCGTCGGCCAGGAGCCAGGACGGGTACGGCGCGTCCACCAGGCCGGCGAAGGACAGGCGGGCACCGTCCCGCGCGAAGATCGAGATGCCCGACCCGTACGAGCCGACATAGACGGTCATGCGACCACCTTCTCACCAACCGGCGCCCGAGCCACCAGGTAGAACATCAGGTTCGCGGCCAGCCCGAGGCTCGCGATGACGATGCCCATCGGCAGGGCGGTACCGTGCCCGCCCAGCCCCACCAGCGGCGCGGCCGCCGCGCCGAACACGAACTGGCCCAGCCCGAGCAGCGCGGAGGCGGAGCCGGCCGCCTCGGGGTGCTCCGACAGCGCCAGCGCGGTGGTGTCCGGCACCACCACCCCGACCATCGACACGACGACGAACAGCGGCGGCAGCAGCCAGACCAGCCGGTGCGAACCGGAGGCGACGGCGGCCAGTACCCCCAGCCCGGCGGCCAGATGCAGGGCCAGCGCGGCGCTGAGCAGGAAGGTCGGCGAGAACCGGCCGAGCAGCAGGCTGTTGAGCTGGCTCGCCAGTACGATGCCGAGCGCGTTGACGCCGAAGATGACCGCGAACGTCTGCGGCGACACGCCGTAGATCTCCTGCGTCACGAACGGCGACCCGGCGATGTACGCGAACATCGCCGCGAAGACCAGCCCGCCGCTCAGCGCGTACCCGACGAAGATCCGGTCCCGGGCCAGTCCCCGGAAGGTGCGCGCGGTGTCCCGCAGCCCGCCCCGGCGCCGGCGCTCCACCGGAAGCGTCTCGGGCATGGCCAGCGCGACGCCGAGCAGCAGCACCAGCCCGTACCCGCACAGCACCACGAACATCCCCGGCCATGTGGTGAACCGGAGCACCTCGGCGCCCAACAGCGGGGCGAGGATCGGCGCCAGCCCGTTGACCATCATCAGCAACGAGAAGAACTTGGCGGCGGCCACCCCCGAGTACAGGTCGCGGACCACCGCGCGGGCGATCACCAACCCGGCCGCGCCGCCCAGCCCCTGCACGAACCGCAGCCCGGTCAGGACCTCCACCGAAGGCGCGACGGCGCACAGCGCGGATGTGGCGGCGTACCCGACCAGACCGGCGAACAGCGGCCGGCGCCGGCCGAGCGCGTCGCTCACCGGCCCGTACAGCAACTGGCCGAGTGCGAGGCCGGCCAGGCAGGAGGTGAGGGTGAGCTGCACCTGCGCCTCGGTCGCGTGGAAGTGCCGGGTGAGCGCCGGAAACGCGGGCAGGTAGATGTCGATCGACATCGGACCGAACGCGATCAGCGCAGCCAGCACGATGATCAGGGCAAGGCGTCGCACCCGGCCAGCCTAACCAGAGGGTCGAAACAGTTAAGACTCTTGACAGATAATCCGCGCTCCACGAATGTGGCCCTGTCTACCCGAAAGGAGAGGGGGAGCATGCTCCGGAGCAAGCGGCGGCTCGCCGGCGCGTCGGCGCTCGTGTTGGGCCTCGGGCTCGTGCTGGCCGGTCCGGTGACCGGCGCGCAGGCGCACGACCAGGACAACGCCGGCCCGCGGAAGGTTGTCAGCGGGTACTTCGCCGACTGGGACATCTACGGTCGCGGGTACTTCGTCAAGGACATCCCGGCGGGCCAGCTCAACGTCATCCAGTACGCGTTCGGCGTACCCACGTTCGACAAGGCCACCGGCGCGGTCGGCTGCGACATCCTCGACCCGTGGGCCGACTTCCAGCGGCCGGCCGGCGCGGCCGACTCGGTGGACGGCGTGGCCGACGACGCGGCAAACCCCGACCAGCACCTGTTCGGCAACTTCAACCAGTTGCGCAAGCTCAAGCAGAAGTACCCGAAGCTCACGATAGAGATCTCGCTCGGCGGCTGGACCAAGTCCACCTGGTTCGCCAGCGTGTCCGCCACCAGGGAGCGGCGCGCGGCGTTCGTGACCGCCTGCATCAACACCTTCATCAAGGGCAACCTGCCCACCGGTGGCTGGCCGACCCAGGCCGGGGGTACCGGCGCCGCAGCCGGCGTCTTCGACGGCATCGACCTGGACTGGGAGTACCCGACCGCGCTCGGCGGCGGCAACGTCGACTACGGTCCGGCCGACCGGCACAACGCGACGCTCCTGGCGAAGGAGTTCCGGGCGCAGCTCGACGCGCTCGGGCGGGCCGACCACAAGCGGTACCTGCTGACCGCGGCGCTGCCGGCGGCGAAGAGCTCCACGAACTACTACGAGCTGGAGTCGTTCTCCCGGTACCTGGACTGGGACAACGTGATGACGTTCGACTTCAACGTGCCGGGTGGCCCGGTCGCCGCGCACGACACGCTGTTCCGCCAGGACCGGCGCGACCCGCACGGCGACGACCCGACCTGGAACACCGTCGGCACGATCCGGTGGTACCTGCGCAACGGGGTACCACGCGACAAGATCGTCGTCGGGGTTCCGTTCTACGCCAACCAGTACATCCGGGCGCCCGGGCTGTACCGGCCGTTCGACAACACCGGACTGGACTCCAACTCGCTGCAGTGGGACCAGATGCCGCAGCCGACGTACCACGCCCTGGTCGACCAGGCCGGGATCGTCTCGGCGACCGGGCAGGGGCAGCTCGGGTACACCCGGATCTGGAACTGGCGGGCCGGCGAGCCGTACCTGTTCAACCCTGCCGGAGCGCACGCGCTCGCCTCCGGAACGGTGACCGTCCCCACGGTCATCACCTACTCCGACCCGCACTCGGTCGCGGAGCGCACCAGGCTGGTCCGATCCTGGGGCCTGCGCGGGGCGATGGCGTGGGAGGTCAGCCAGGACTCCGACGCGCACGCCCTGATCGGAGCGCTCGGGCCGATCCTGAACTAACCTCACACCAGGAAGCGGGGCCGCCGGTCGGGCGGCCCCGCTTCCGCGTGGTGGTTCAGCAGGGGCCGTGGCGTCTAGCCCCCGCTGCGCCTCCGCCACAACCCGGCTCCGGCTCAGCAGGGGCCGTTGTCGGTCCACACTCCCTGACCGTTGTTGCCCGGGATGTCGCCCTGGGTCCACCACTTCGCGGTCCAGTTGTGACCGCCGTAGGAGACCTGGGCCCCGCCGTTGTACGCGGTCCCCGAGTTCCACGCCGGCAGCGTGCACCTGCCGGTCGGTGTCGGCGAACCGCCGCCGCTGCACGCCCCGTTGTCGGTCCACACGTTCTGGCTGTTGTTGCCCGGGACGTCGCCCTGGGTCCACCACTTGGCCGTCCAGGTGTGGCCGTTGTACGAGACCTGCTGCCCGCCGGTGTACGCGGTGGTGGAGTTCCACGGCGGCGCGGTGCAGCTGCCCGGCTTCGGTGTCGGCGACCCCGTCGGCGGCGGCGACTGGGGTGGCGTCGCCCCGGCGAACCGCGCGGTGAACTTCGTGAAGTCCCACGGCTGCTGCGTGACGTTCGAGCAGATCCCGTTGTCGTTGCTGGTGGTGCACGGCCGGTCCCGGTTGACCGACCAGAAGGTGTACCGGGTCAGCCCGTGCCCGGTGGCGTAGCTGAGCACGGTCTGGAAGTCCGACTGCGTGAAGATCTCGCCCGCGTCGCTGCGCCCGTTCATCATCGAGACGCCCTCGTGGTTGTACGCGGTCGAGCTGCTCCAGCCGAACGTGTTCATCAGCAGCCCGTGGAACTGCTCCAGCGCGGCGGTCTGCGACGAGCCGCCGTTGAAGCCGCCGTCGAACGGCATGATGGCGTAGTTGTTGGGCGTGAAGCCCAGCGACTTGGCGGTGTTCAGCACGTTCTGGCCGAAGTACCCGGTGCCGGCCGCGGTGCCGGCCGTGGTGATCGACACGTACAGGCCGGGGTTGGTGCGCTGGAGGATCTGCGCGGCGCCGACCTCGTTGTTGATCGCGGCGGTGTTCTCGTACTCCGGCTCCTCCAGGTCGAAGTCGACCGCCTTGACCGAGTACTTGTTGATGACCTGCTGGTACGCGGCCGCCGTGTTGGACGCGGTCCCGCAGGTCTGGCCGAGCTTGGTGCCGCCGTAGCCGCCGATCGAGATGGACACGTCGCCGCCGGCCGCCCGGATCCTGCTGATGACGTTGGCGACCGTGGTGTCGGAGGAGACCGGCGCGGTGCCGTCCCAGGTCGGGCTACAGCCACCGCCGCCCGGGGCGAGGATGAACGCCAGCTCGAACGACTTCTGTCCGGTGGCCGCCATGACCGTGGGCAGGTCCGGCGGGCTGTTCTCCAGCGGCATCACGTAGGCCGCCGCACCGTACCAGTTGTTGGACAGCGTGGCCGCCTGCGCGGAGCCGGCGCTGACGGCGAGGATCGCCCCGCCGGCGGTCACGCCGGCGCTCACGATCGCGCCGAGTATGGTTAGTCGCCGCACGGAGCCCTCCGATCTGTTAACAAACTTAATTGATGCTCGTATCTATAGCAGGGGATCGATTCGTTGGCAACCGGCGGATCGGCGCGGTGTTCGCGCAACGATTCACCGGAAGAGCCGGTGAACACGCAACGATTGGCGGTCAATGCGCAAGTCCTGAGCATGGATCTGTCGCCCGAGGCCGCCTACCGTGGAAGCATGACTCGGCGATACCTGATGTGCCGCCCGACCTACTTCGCGGTGGACTACGTCATCAACCCGTGGATGGACCCCAGCACCCCGGTCGACGTCGACCGCGCCATCGCGCAGTGGACGGCGCTCGTCGGCACGTACCGCCGCCTCGGGCACACCGTCGAGCTGATCGAGCCGATCCCGGGCCTACCCGACATGGTCTTCGCCGCCAACGGCGCGACCGTGATCGACGGTACCGTGCTCGGTTCTCAGTTCCAGTACCCGGAGCGGACCGAGGAAGGCCCCGCGTACCTGAACTGGTTCGCCCGCAACGGCTTCGTGACCCAGGAGGCGAAGAGCACCAACGAGGGCGAGGGCGACCTGCTGCTGACCGAGCGGTTCCTGCTCGCCGGCACCGGGTTCCGCACCGACCTCGACGCGCACTCCCAGGCGCAGGAGCTGTTCGGCCGCCCGGTCATCACGCTCCAGCTCGTGGACCCGCGCTTCTACCACCTCGACACCGCGCTGACCGTGCTCGGCGGACCGGCCGGCGTGGCGTACCTGCCCGAGGCGTTCTCACCGGGCAGCCGGAAGGTGCTCCGCCAGCTCTTCCCGGACGCCGTCATCGCGAGCGAGGAGGACGCCGCGGTGCTCGGGCTCAACGCGGTCAGCGACGGCCGCCGCGTGGTCATGCCCATGGAGGCGCGCGGGCTGGCCCTGGAGCTTTTCCGGCGGGGGTACGACCCGATCGGTGTCGAGCTCTCCGAACTGCGCAAGGCTGGTGGTGGGCCCAAGTGCTGCACGCTGGAGGTACGAGGCTGATGGTCGCGATGATCGGTGAAACCCGGACGGCGAGCGCGGTCGCCGAGGCTGAGCACTGGACCGCGCACAACTACCACCCCCTGCCGGTCGTCATCGCCGACGCCGAGGGCGCCTGGGTCACCGACGTCGACGGCAACCGGTACCTGGACTGCCTGGCCGGGTACTCCGCGCTCAACTTCGGGCACCGGCACCCGGCCCTCGTCGGGGCCGCCCGGGCGCAGCTCGACCGGCTGACGCTCACCAGCCGGGCGTTTCTGCACGACCAGTTCGGGCCGTTCTGCCGCGAGCTGGCCGAGCTGTGCGAGGCCGAGCTGACCCTCCCGATGAACACCGGTGCCGAGGCCGTGGAGAGCGCCATCAAGGTGGCGCGCGCCTGGGGGTACCGGATCAAGGGGGTACCGCAGGGGCAGGCCACGATCGTGGTCGCCGCGGACAACTTCCACGGGCGTACCACCACGATCATCTCCTTCTCCACCGACCCGGACTCCCGGCGGGACTTCGGCCCGTACACCCCGGGGTTCCGGATCGTGCCCTACGGCGACCTCGACGCGATGGCCGCCGCGGTCGACGAGACCACGGTCGCCGTGCTGATCGAGCCGATCCAGGGCGAGGCCGGCGTGCTGGTACCCCCGGCCCGCTACCTCGCCGGGCTGCGCGAGCTGTGCACGGAGCGCACCGTGCTGCTGATCTGTGACGAGATCCAGTCCGGGCTCGGCCGCACCGGCGAGACCTTCGCCTGCTGGCAGGAAGGTGTGTTCCCCGACCTGTACCTGCTCGGCAAGGCCCTGGGCGGGGGCGTCGTCCCGGTGTCCGCCGTGGTCGGCCGGCGCGACGTTCTCGGCGTGCTACGCCCCGGCGAGCACGGCTCCACCTTCGGCGGCAACCCGCTCGCCTGCGCCGTCGGCCGCGCGGTGATCGCGCTGCTCAACACCGGGGAGTACCAGGAGCGTGCGCGCACCCTCGGCGCCGTGCTGCACGAGCGGCTCGCCGGCCTGGTCGGGCACGGCGTGACGGCGGTACGCGGGCGCGGCCTGTGGGCCGGCGTCGACATCGACCCGGCGCTGATGACCGGGCGCGAGGCGTCCAAGCGGCTGATGGCGCGCGGCGTGCTGGCCAAGGACACGCACGGCTCGACGGTCCGGCTCGCCCCGCCCCTGGTGATCACCGAGGACGAGGTGCACCTGGCGGTCGACCAACTTATCGCGGTGGTAACCGGACCACGCTGACGAAGAACTCGTCGATCTGCTGGACGGCCTTGATGAACTGGTCGAAGTCGACCGGCTTGGTGACGTACGCGTTGGCGTGGAGCTGGTAGCTGCGCAGGACGTCCTCGTCGCGCTGTGACGTGGTGAGCACGACGACCGGGATGTGCCGCAGCGACTCGTCGTTCTTGATCTCTTCGAGCACCTGGCGCCCGTCGCGCCGGGGCAGGTTGAGATCGAGCAGGATGAGATCCGGCAGGACCGCGTCGGCGTACTGCCCCTCGCGGCGCAGGTAGGCCAGCGCCTCCACCCCGTCGGGTACCACGTTCAGCCGGTTGCCGACCTTGTGCTCCGCGAACGCCTCCCTGGTCATGAGCACGTCCCCGGGGTCGTCCTCGACCAGGAGCACCTCGATGGGGCTGACCTGGGTGGGGTACGTCATGACACGGTCTCCTCGACGGGCGGAGCGGAGACCGGCCGTGGCGCAGCCGGCCCGGCGGGCAGGGTAAAGCGGATCATAGTGCCCGTCATGGCGGAGGTGTCCACCCAGATGCGGCCGCCGTGGTACTCGATGATCTTCTTGGCGATCGCCAGGCCGATGCCGGTACCGGGGTAGACCTCCTTGGCGTGCAGCCGCTGGAAGATCACGAACACCTTGTCGGCGAACTCGGGGTCGATGCCGATCCCGTTGTCCCGGCAGGTGATCTCCCATCCGCCGTCCACGCGCCGGGCGTCGAGGTGCACCTGGAGCGGTACCCCCGGCCGGCGGAACTTGATCGAGTTGCTGATCAGGTTGCCCAGCAGCGAGGCGAGCAGCGGCTCCTCACCCGGTACCGTCGGCAGGTCCGCCCAGGTCACCTCCCCGCCGGTCTCCGCCAGCTCCGCCTCGCGCTGGCTCACCGCCTCGCGGACCAGCTCGTCCAGGTTGACGTCGGTGAAGCCGGAGGTCAGCCGGCCGATCCGGGAGAACGCCAGCAGGTCGTTGATCAGGCGCTGCATCCGCTGGGCTCCGTCGACCGCGAAGGCGATGTACTGGCCGGCCCGCTCGTCGAGCTGCCCCGCGTACCGGCGCTGCAGGAGCTGGCAGAAGCTGATCACCTTGCGCAGCGGCTCCTGGAGGTCGTGCGAGGCGACGTAGGCGAACTGCTCCAGGTCCCGGTTGGACCGGGTCAGCTCGGCGGCCTGCGCCTCCAGTTGCCGGTTGGTCTCCTCGATGAGCCGGCGTGCCTCGCCCACCTCCCGGAGGTCCTTCACGATCCGCCGGCGCATGCCCTCCACGTCGGTGGCCAGCCGGGCCACCTCCGGCGGACCCTCGACCACCACGACGTGCTCGTAGTCTCCGCCGACCACCTTGCGTACCTCGGCGGCCAGCCGGGCTACCGGCCGCGTCACCAGGTACCGCAGCAGCACGGCGAGCAGGAAGCCGGCCAGGAGGATCACCAACCCGGCCGCGACCAGCAGTGCGATGAGCTGGCTACTGCCCTGCTTGACGGACAGCACGGTCTCCTCGCGAAGCTGGCCGATCCCGCTTTGCAGCCGGTCCACGTCGGACCGGATGATGTCGAACCGGCCCCGGGCGGCGTCGCTGATCTGTGCCTGAGCCCCGGTCAGGTCGCCGGCACGGACCGCCTCGACCACCGGTTGCGCGCTCTCGGCCCGCCAGCGGGACATGCCGTCCTGGATCCGCCGGACCAGCGCGGTCAGGTCGGGGTGGCCGGCGAGCAGGCCGAGCAGGCGGTCCTCGCTCGCCGCCTCGTCGCGTACCCCCTGCTCGTACTGCCGCAGGTCGTCCGCGTGCCCGTTGACCGCGTACCCCCGGATCCCGGTCTCCTGGTTGAGCAGCGCGGTGAGCAGCGCCTGCCCCTCCATGACGAGCGGGGTGTCCTGGTTGAGCAGGCGGTCGACCTGGCTCCGGTTCTGCAGCGCCACCCCGGCCGCGGTGGCCGCGAGGAGCCCGAGGACCAGCGCGGTCGCGGCGGACAGCGCGGTGACCCGTCCGCCGAGCGTCCACAGCTTCACGGGATCGCCCCCCGGTCGGGCGGGCCTACGCGGCCACTCACGGCCGCTGTCCGATCAGCAACAGCATGGCCACATCATCCGGGAGCGGGTCGCCGTTGCGCTGCTCGGCCTGTGCGGCGAGCCAGCCGGGCAGCGTGGCGAGCGGGGCGCCGGTACGGCGGTGCTCGGTGACCAGCCGGCACAGCCCGCCCACGCCGAGCCGCCCGTCGCCCACCCGGCCCTCGATCAGCCCGTCGGTGTAGACGAGGATGGCCCAGTCGTCCGGCAGCGGTACCCGGCTCGGCCGGCTCTGGAGGTCGGGGAACACGCCGAGCATCACCGCCGGGGTACCGGTGACCGGCCGGGCGGTATCCCCGCTGATCACCAGGGGCGGCGGGTGCCCGCACATCCGCACCGAGGCGTCGCCCGCGGTGAGGTCGACCGTGACCGTGGCGAGCGTCGCGAAGACCTCCTCGGACCGCCGCTCGGCCACGAGTACCCGCTCCAGCGCGGGCAGCAGGTCGTCCTCGGGTACCCCGGCCAGGGTCAGTGCCCGCCAGGCCACCCGCAGCGCGACGCCCAGCGCGGCCTCCTCGGCCCCGTGCCCGCATACGTCCCCGACCAGCAGCGCGAGCCGCCCCGGCCCGGTCTGTACCGCGTCATAGAAGTCGCCGCCGAGCAGAGCGCGCTGCCGGCCGGGCCGGTAGAACGCCTTCAGTTCGGCCGTGCCCGGCTCGATCAGCGGCTGGGGGAGCAGCCCCCGCTCCAGCCGCCGGGACTCCGCGTGGCGCAGCTCCGACTCGCGTAGGCGCAGCGCGTTCTCGTCGGCGCGGCGCCGCTCGACCGCGTACCGGATCGCCCGGCTGAGCAGGATCCCGTCGACCCGACCCTTGATGAGGTAGTCCTGGGCGCCTTCGGCGACGGCCGCCATCCCCAGGTGTTCATCGGCGAGGCCGGTCAGGACGCACACCGCCACGCCGGCATCCGCGCGGCGCAGCCGGCGCAGCCCGGCCAGTCCGTTCGCGTCGGGCAGCCCGAGGTCGAGCAGGACGCAGTCGACCTGGTCGAGGCCGGACAGGGCCTCGGCCATCGAGGTCGCGATCCGCAGCGTGATCGGCGCCTCCGCCTCGTCGAGCAGCTCACCGACGAGGAAGGCGTCGCCGGGGTCGTCCTCGACGAGGAGTACCCGCAGCCGCTGCCCGCCGACGCCGGCCCGGGCCACCGCCGCCAGGGGTTCACGCGTGGCCGGTTCGCGGGCGGCCCGCTCACCGGCGGCCGGTTCGCGGGCGCCTGGTTCGCGGGCGCCTGGTTCGCGGGCGCCTGGTTCGCGGGCGCCTGGTTCG
>JBKPCQ010000071.1:0-6692 GCA_046727455.1 Actinomycetota bacterium
AGGACATCGTCCTCGAACGGGTCGAAATCCAGCGCTAACCTTCAACGCATGCATAACGTCTCCCCGGTCGGCGTACCGGTCTGCTACCGGCACCCCGGCCGGGAGACTTACGTCCGCTGTACCCGCTGCGACCGGCCGATCTGCCCGGACTGCATGCGCGACGCCTCGGTCGGGCACCAGTGCCCGGAGTGCGTCGCGGAGGGCCGGCGCACCCAGCGCCAGCCGCGTACCGCGTTCGGCGCCAGCGCCGCCGGCCAGGCCGGCTTCCTCACGATCGGGCTGATCGTCGTCAACGTCATCATGCTGCTCGCCTCGATAGCCTCGGCGAAGAACAGCGGTGCCGCGCTGTACGGGCAGTCGATGGGCGGTCTCATCGGCGGGGACACCCCGTTGATGGACCGGCTCGCCGTCATCGGCCAGTGTGTGACGAACACCGGGCAGGTCGTCCCCTGCGGGGTGGCCGACGGGGAGTACTACCGCCTGCTCACCGCCATGTTCATGCACTTCGGCGTCATCCACCTGCTGCTGAACATGTGGGCGCTGTGGGTCCTCGGCCGGCCCCTGGAAGCCTGGTTCGGGCCGCTGCGCTTCCTGGCCATCTACCTGGTGTGCGGGCTGGGCGGCAACGTCGCTGCCTACGTGCTCCAGCCGGGCGCGCTGTCGGCCGGCGCCTCCACGGCCATCTTCGGACTCTTCGCGGTGCTGTTCGTGGCGCTGCGCCGGCTACGGCTGAGCACCGCGGCCGTGCTGCCGGTCATCGTCATCAATCTCATCTTCACCCTCACCGTGCCCGGCATCTCGATCGCCGGCCACATCGGCGGGCTCGTCACCGGCGGGCTCGTCGGGGCCGGGGTGGCGTACGCGCCCCGGGCCAACCGCACCGCGGTCCAGGTCGGTGTGCTGGTCGGCGCGGTCGCCCTGCTCGGCCTGGTCGCCGTCTGGCAGACGGCCCACCTTGCCGCCGCGTAGCGGCATCCCACGGCCACGCCGCCCGACCGGGCGGGTCGGTCCGGTGACAGCACAGGTGTACAGGCGGTCGTAGTTGGCCTGGCGCACCTGCAGCGCCCCGATCCCCAGCCCGGCCGCGATCACCCCGATGGCGGCGAGGACGACGCCGACGCCGGTACGGCCGTGGGTGAACCAGAAGACGGCCAGCGCGAGCCAGCCGAACAGCGCGGTGAGCGCGACCACGAGGATCCCGGCCGGCACCTGGCCACGCATCGCGGTCGCGTACCGGGCGACGACGGCGGCCAGCTCGGGATCGTCGATCGGGGCCGGTTTGGCAGCGGCCTGCCAGGCCTTCCGCCGGCTCTGCGGCGGCAGCGCCCGCCAGGCGGCCAGTGCCGCCGCCCGGTCGGCGAGCACGCCGCCGCGGTCCTGTGCCATCTGCCCTCCCGGACTCAGCTCCAGGTCACCGGCGCGTCCGTGTAGCGCTGCAGGAGCTGGACCAGCTCCACGAGCGGGATGGTCCGGCGCGGGCTGGCCACGATGACGACCGGCGAACCGTACCTCTTCATCGTGCGCCGGACCAGCGCGCGCCGTGCGGAGGAGAGCCGGGCGAGGTGCCGTTCGGGGTCGTCGACGATCAGCGCGACCACCCGGTACGCGGCCAGTTGCGGGTTGGCGGCGGCGGGCCCGCGGGCGGCGAACGGCCGCACCCGGATCGCCCGTACCTGCGCCCACGACCCGGCCATCCGCGACGGCGGCAGCTCCCAGCCCTCCGGCGTGAACCGGGCGAGGACCCCGCCCCGCAGGGCCGGCCAGGTCAACCACAGGAGGTATCCGACCAGCGCCGTCTCGGCCAGGGCGAACACGATCACCGGGGCCGCGCCGAGCGCCCCGCCGGGGCCGGCCGCCAGCGCGAGAGCGGCGAGCCAGAAGATCAACCCGATCGCGCCGAACAGGCCGATGGTCACCAGGACGGGCCCGCGCCGGACCGGAATTTCCCTGGTACCGGCGGGAGCCACGCCGGTTGTCGGATGGGCCGGCGGCTGGACGACCGGCACGCGCGCCTCGTACGGCACGGTGAACTCGGACTGGGCCGCGCTCCACACCGCCGGGCTGGACTGCGGGACGAGCATCCCCAGGCCGGCCGCCTGGAGCCCGAGCAGGCCGCTGGAGTACAGCCGCTGGTACCGGCCGGCCTGCCGCATCAGCGGGATCAAGCCCACGATGACGACGGCGCCCAGCGGGAAGAGCGCCATCTGCGCGGTCAGCGCGGAGGCCCGGACCAGAGCCAGAACGACCCCGGCGGGCACAGCCAGGACGAGGAAGATCAGCGGCGCGAACAGCCGGACGACGCGCAGCCGGCGGGCCATGGTACGGCCGTAGCCGGCCGCCGCCCAGGCGATCCCGACGTCGGGCGGTGCGACGCCCTGACGGGCGGCCGCGAGCGCCACCTCACGGGCCTGCGGGCTGAGCGCCCGCCAGGCGTTCCTGGCCTCGCGGCCCCGCGGAAGATCGCCGCCTTGCTGGTCCGGCTCCACCCGGTCCTCCCATGCGCGCCTTTCCCGTTGGCGCGCGGAGCCTATCCCGGGGCCGGGCGCTCCGTCAGCCCCGGCGGTGCGAGCGCGGACAGGGCCTCGGCCGCGCTGACGACCGGTACCCCCAGGTCGTACCCGCTGAAGAGGTGCAGCGTCTCGCCGGTGTCTATCTCCAGCAGCTCGGCGCGCAGGCCGAGCCGGCGGCGCTGATCCACGCGTACCCTCTCGATCTCCGACCAGGCCAGCCGGCGACGGCGGGCGAACCCCTCGACCAGGGTGACCCCCTCGGTGTCGGCGGCGAGCCGGCTCGGGGCGACCAGGTCGCGCACCGCGTAGACGGCGACCACCGCCGCCGCTATGCCGGCGAAGACGACCCGGCCCGGGTCGTCCCGGAAGGCGACCGCCAGCAGCAGGAAGACCACGGCACCGACCACCTTCACGGCGGCCAGCCGGGCGTCGACACGGAACCGGACCGGGCCGGGGACCGGCGCGGCGGGAACGACCGCTCCCGGTCGCTGTGCGGCGTCAGGCGCCGCCGAGCCGGCGAGGTCGTAGGGTTCCGGCGGCTCGTCGGGCATAGCGCTGTGACGAAGCTCCACCGGCCCAGCATGCCACGCACTCTCGCGACCCGCCGAGGCGGCGGGATAGCATCGCACCTACAACCTACCGAGGAGTAACCATGCCGGACGCGGTGATCGTCGGAGCGGTACGGACCCCGGTGGGGCGGCGCAAGGGCGGGCTGGCCGGCGTCCATCCGGTGGACCTGTCCGCACACGTCCTGCGCGCGCTCGCCACCCGGACCGGGTTCGAGCCCGTCGACGTGGACGACGTCGTGTGGGGCTGCGTGTCCCAGGTCGGTGAGCAGGCCTGGAACGTCGGGCGCAGCGCGGTGCTCGCCGCCGGCTGGCCTGAGACGGTACCGGGGACCACGGTCGACCGGCAGTGCGGGTCGAGCCAGCAGGCGGTACACATGGCGGCCGCCGCGGTGGCTTCCGGCCAGGCGGACCTGGTGGTGGCCGGCGGGGTCGAGTCGATGACCCGGGTCGCCATGGGCTCCTCCGGCCTCATGGGTCCTGGCCTGCCGTTCGGTCCGCTGGTCCGGGAGCGGTACGCAGGCGCCGAGGGCTTCGAGGACGGTTCCCCATTACCGTTCAACCAGGGCGTGGGTGCCGAGATGATCGCCGCCCGGTGGGGTCTCTCGCGCCGGCAGCTCGACGAGTTCGCGCTCGCCAGCCACGCGAAGGCCGCCGCGGCGCAGGACGCCGGCGAGTTCGACGCCGAGATCGTGCCGGTCGAGTCGGTGAAGCAGGACGAGGGCATCCGGCGCGACTCGTCCCTGGAGAAGCTGGCCGAGCTGAAGACGCCGTTCAAGGACGACGGGGTGGTGACCGCCGGCACCTCGTCGCAGATCTCCGACGGGGCGGCCGCGCTGGCGGTCACGTCCTCCGAGTGGGCGCGGGCGCACGGGCTGGCGCCGCTGGCCCGCATCCACACCGCCGTGGTCGCCGGTGACGATCCGGTCACCATGCTGACCGCGCCGATCCCGGCCACCGCGAAGGCGTTGCGGCGCGCCGGGCTCACCCTGGCCGACATCGGGGCGTACGAGGTGAACGAGGCGTTCGCCCCGGTACCCCTGGCGTGGCTCGCGGAGACCGGCGCCGACCCGGCCCGGCTCAACCCCCGGGGCGGGGCCATCGCGATCGGCCATCCGCTCGGCGGCTCCGGCGCCCGGATCATGACGACGCTGCTCGGCCAGATGCGCGACCACCGGATCCGGTACGGCCTGCAGACGATGTGCGAGGGCGGCGGCATGGCCAACGCGACCATCCTCGAACTCATCCCCTAGCCCGAATCCGGGGCGCCGCCGGTGATATCCCGGAGGCCCGCGGACGCCGGCCGGCTCTAGGGTCTCGGTCATGCGGAAGCTGGACCTGAGTACCCGTCACCTCGTCCGGCTGTTCTTCGCGGGCGCCGCTTTCCTGCTGCCGTGGACGATCCTGCTCGCGATCGCGCTGCCCATGACAACGTCGGTGCGGCGGTGGTCCGTAGCCTGGGTCGGGCTGGATGTGATGCAGGCCATCGCGCTGGTGGCGACCGGGTGGCTGCTCCTGCGTCGCCATCCGGCGGCCAGCGTGACGGCCGGCGTGACGGCCGGGCTGCTGGTGGTCGACGGGTGGTTCGACATGACAACCGCCGCTGTGGGGTGGGACTACCTGATGGCCCTCTCGCTCGCGGCCCTGGCCGAGCTGCCGCTCGCGGCGCTGTGCCTCCTGGCCGGGTACCACACCGCGACCGCCGGGCGGTCGGGGAATCGCCATTGACCCGGTACCGGTCGCACAGGGGGTCCGACCGGCCCGACCCGGCCCGTCGTTGGGTGGGGCATGGCCGCGTTCGCCCCCCTCGTGCTGCTCACCCGGTGCACCCGTACCGAGCGGCCGCTGGCCGGCGAGCACCTGCTCGCGCTCACCGGCACCCGGCTGATCATCTTCCACGTGCCCACGCGACGCGTGTACCTGAACCTGCCGATCCAGGAGCTGTCCCTGGTCCGGTGGGCCGCGGACCCGGGACTCGCGTCGGTTCAGCTCGCGGCGACCATGAGCAACGGTGTCCGCGAGCGGTTCACGATCAACGTGGGCCGTCCGGAGCTGGTCCGGCACCTCGACGAGGTGTTCGCGTCGGTCTTCCCGCCCAGCGTGACCTGCGGCCCGTACATTCCCCGTACGGTGTGCTGACGCCGCACTGACCCCGCGTCGGCCATCATGGGCGGGTGGCGGACGCGTCGAGCAAGGGACTGGTCCTCGTCGTCGAGGACGAGCGGCCGATCGCCGACCTGGTCCGGTTGTACCTGACCCGGGAGGGCTTCGGGGTACACGTCGAGCACGACGGGGCGGCCGGACTGGCGGCGGCCCGACGGCTCCGGCCGGTCGCCTGCGTCCTGGACATCGGCCTGCCCGGTCTCACCGGCACCGAGATCTGCCAGCAGCTCCGTACGGCCGGCGACTGGACGCCGGTGCTGTTCCTGACCGCCCGCGACGACGAGGTGGACCGGATCCTCGGCCTGGAGCAGGGCGCCGACGACTACCTCACCAAGCCGTTCAGCCCGCGCGAGCTGGTCGCCCGGATCAAGGCGGTACTCCGCCGGACGGCCGGCCCGCCCGACGGCGAGCGGGTCCGCCAGGCCGGCGGTATCGTGCTCGATCCCGGCCGGCGCTCGGTCCAGGCCGACGGGGTACCGGTCGCCCTTACGCCGACCGAGTTCGACCTGCTCGCGCACCTGCTGCACCGCCCGGGCCGGGTGTACACGCGCGAGGAGCTGCTCGCCTCCGTCTGGGGGTACGCCGCGCACGCCGGTACCCGGACGGTGGACGTGCACGTGGCCCAGGTACGGGCGAAGCTGGGCGCCTGCGGAGGCGTGATCCGGACGGTCCGCGGCGTGGGCTACACCGCCGATGCGTAGCCGCCCGCTGTCCACCCTTACCGCCCGGGCGGTCCTCGTCACCTGCCTCGTCGCGCTGGTCTCCGTGCTGGTCACCGCGCTGGTCGCCGCGCCGCTCGCGCTGCGGGCGACCAACCGGGCCACCCGGGACGGCCTCGCCGAGCAGGCCGACCTGGCCGCCGCCCTGATCAACACCCGCCCCCGCCCGGCCGGCGAGGACCGCGTCGTGCAGCAGCTGCGCAACCGGGGGTTCACCGTGTACCTCATCGTCGACGGCGCCCTGACCACCCCGGGTTCGGTACCGAAGCGGCTGGTGACCGCCGTCGGCGCCGGGCGGAAGGTCCACAACCAGACCGCGCTCGTCGACGGCCGGCTGATGCTGGTCGAGGGCCGCCCGCTGCCCGGCAAGCCGGGCAGCGGCATCCTGCTCGCCCATCAGGCGGTGACCGGCCTGGCCGGGTTCGCGCTGCTGCGAGGGCTGTGGTGGGCGCTGCTCGCCGGGCTCGCCGCCGGGGCGGTGGCCGGCGGCCTGCTGGCCCGCCGGCTGGCCCGGCCGATCCGGCACGCGGCCACCGCGGCGGTACAGCTCTCCGCCGGGGACCGGTCGGTACGGTTGCGGCCCGAGCCGCCGGCCGAGGCCGAGGAGCTGGCGCACGCGCTCAACGGCCTCGCCACGGCGCTGGCTACGAGCGAGGGGCGGCAGCGGGACTTCCTGCTGTCGGTCTCGCACGAGCTGCGCACGCCATTGACAACCATCAAGGGGTACGCCGAGG
>JBKPCQ010000072.1:0-7973 GCA_046727455.1 Actinomycetota bacterium
CGCCGTTGGTGGAGGAGATGAAGCCGACGTTGAGCCGGCAGGTGGCGGCGGTGCAGTTGCTGGTGGGGTAGGAGTAGTAGGTCAGGCCGATCCGGGCGGTGCTGCCGGAGGTGCTGCGGTCCACGCCGATGCCCGGTTCGAAGTGGTCGACGGTGCTGGTGGCCGAGTCGATCGGTACCCGGGCCGGCGCGGTCCAGGTGGTGCCGGTGGTGGATTTGGACACGACGATGTCGTTGGCCGGGCAGCCGGTGCGGAAGCGGCAGTCCGACCAGGCGACATAGGTGCTACCCGCGGCGTCGATCTCGGCCGAGGGCAGCGCGCCCGAGCGCAGACCTCCGGCGTCGCGGTGGTGCCTGATGGTGGACACCAGCACGCTGGTGCTCCAACTGGTACCGCCGTTGGTGGAGCGGAACGACCGGATCTGACCGGAGCTCGACTCGTACGGCACGACGACCGTGCCGTTGGGCCGGACCACCGGCTGACCGCCCAGCCCGTGCGCGCGGTCCGTGCTGGCGCGTGCCGGGCCCCAGGTCAGTCCGCCGTCGGTGGAGGTGCGCATCTGCATCAGGTTGCTCGCCGCGGTGTTGTCGTACTGGGTGTAGCAGTTGCCGAAGTGCGGGCTGGCCGGGGTGTTGTCGCAGACGATCCAGTTCTTGTCGTTGGAACCCGGCGCGGTGAGGATCGGGTTGGACCAGGTGGTACCGCCGTCGGTCGATCGGCTGGTGAGCACCTCGACCGCCCCGGAGCGGATGGCCAGCGACGAGATCAGCCACACGTTGTGCCTGGCATCGAACGCGATCGACGCGTCGCTGGCCTGTCCGTACCGGCCGCCGGTGTTGGTGGTCAGCCCGGGCAGCGAGCCGTGCGTCCAGGTCGTACCGCCGTTCTTGGAGGTGGCGAAGCCGATGTCGGAGGCGCCGCCGCCGAACACCCGGCCGACCTGGAACGCGGCGACGATCGTGCTGCCGAAGGTGTAAGTGTCCGGTTCGACCTCGGTACGGTGCTGGGCCTGGGTGTCAGTGAACGGGTCGGAGCTGACCTGCGTCACGGTGACGTTCGCGTAGGCGGTGGTCGCGGCGAGCAGCAGCGCTGTCACCGCCGCTGCCGCGGGTACCAGGATCGCCATGGTTCGGGCGGGTCGCATGCTGCCATCACCATCCCTGCGGGAAGTAATAGATGTATGTCTATCATTGCATGGATGTGGGGGACAGCCGCGCCGCCAAGGCGAGGGTCCCGACGCGGGTTCCCCGTACCAGCGGATGCGCCAGACGAACCACGCCCGTCGGCCAGCCGGCCCGAGGAGCGGCCCCACCCGGGGGAAGCTGGTGGGCTGCACCGATCACCCCGGTCACCCTTGCCGCACCCTATCGCCGACCCTCGAATTGTGGTCCTAGATCGAGATGTCTTTATCGGTAACACGTCGGTCGCCATGATCGCGGCTAACGCGAAGGACTTTTCGCGCTGTGCGTACTCCGCACCGTCCGCCCCCACGAAGGGAACCATCATGGCGTCCGTGTTGCGCCGGGCCCTCGCCGCCGCCACGATCGCGGTCACCGCCGCGGGCGTGCTGGCCGGCTTTGCCGCCCCGGCCAAGGCCCACCCGTCACCCGATCGGGGTCCTCGCCAGCAGGCCACGATCCGCACCCAGGTCCACAACGACCACTCCGTTCCGTTGCGCAGCATGGCGCCGGTGCCGGTGGGTACCGAGCGGCGGGAGAACGAGCCGGTCCAGCGCATGCCGCAGCATCCCAAGGCGCAGCAGCCCGATCCGGTGGTGCAGACCACGGCCAGCCCGGCGGTACCCACCGTGTCGGCCAGCTTCGATGGCCTCGGGCAGGGCTTCTCCGGCCCGCAGGGGTCGTTCTCGGTGACCGGGGTGCCGCCGGACCCGAACGCCTCGGTCGGCACCACCCAGATCGTCGAGATCGTCAACACCGGCTTCGCGGTGTTCTCCAAGACCGGCACCGTCCTGTACGGGCCGGCCAACACCAACACCCTGTTCTCCGGTTTCGGTGGCCCCTGCCAGACCACCAACGACGGCGATGCGGTGGCCCGCTACGACGGCCTGGCCAACCGGTGGGTGATCACCCAGTTCGCCAACGTGCAGACCTCCGGCCCGTTCTACGAGTGCGTCGCGGTGTCGCAGACCTCGGACGCCACCGGCGCCTACAACCGGTACTCCTACCAGTACTCCAGCTTCCCGGACTATCCGAAGTTGTCGGTGTGGCCGGACGCGTACTACATCACCTACAACCTGTTCAACGCCGCCGGCACCGCCTTCCTGGGCGCGGAGGCGTGCGCGATGAACCGTGCCGCCATGGTGGCCGGCACCCCGGCCAACCAGCAGTGCTTCACCACCTCCACCTCCTACGGCGGCCTCCTGGCGTCCGATGTGGACGGTTCCGCGCCACCGTCGGGTGAGCCGAATCTGCTGGTCGCGTTGGGCACCACGGCCACGACGCTGGCCTACTGGAAGTTCCACGTCGACTGGGCCAACCCGGCCAACTCGACGTTCACCGGCCCGTCGACCCTGACGGTGGCGTCCTACGCCACGGCGTGCGGGACCTCGGGTACGTGTATTCCGCAGTCGGGTACCACGCAGCAGTTGGACTCACTTTCTGACCGGGTGATGTTCCGGCTGGCGTACCGCAACTTCGGCGACCACGAATCCCTCGTGGTCAACGACGCGGTCACCGCCGGCAGCGCGGTGGGGGTGCGCTGGTACGAGCTGCGCCTGTCCGGCGGCAACCCGACCGTGTACCAGCAGTCCACCTACGCGCCCGACGCCACCTACCGGTGGATGGGTTCGATCGCGATGGACAAGGTCGGCAACATCGCGCTGGGTTACTCCGGGTCCAGCTCGTCGATCCACCCGCAGATCCGGTTCACCGGACGCCTGGCGGGTGACCCGCTGAACTCGATGACCCAGGGTGAGGGCACCATCACCTCCGGCGCCGGGTCGCAGACCACCTACTCCCGCTGGGGTGACTACACCAGCATGGCCGTCGACCCGGCCGACGGCTGCACCTTCTGGTACACCGACGAATACCTCCCGGCCAACGGCAACTTCAACTGGAAGACCCACCTCGCGTCGTTCCAGCTGCCCGGCTGCTCCGGCACCGTCAGCAACGACTTCTCCATCTCCACCAACCCCACCTCCGGGTCGGTCACCGCTGGCTCGACCACCACGACGACGGTGAACACCTCGGTCGTCTCCGGTACCGCCGAGTCGGTGGCCCTGTCCGCCACCGGCCTGCCCTCCGGCGCGTCCGCCTCGTTCAACCCGGCCTCGGTCACCGCCGGCGCATCCTCCACGCTGACCATCACCACCTCGGCATCGACACCGGCGGGCAGCTACCCGATCACCGTCACCGGTACCGCCGCCTCGGCGACCCACAGCACCAGCTACACGCTGGGCGTCACCGGTACCGGTGGGGGCGGGATCACCAACGGCGGCTTCGAGTCCGGCCTGACCGGCTGGACCTCGACCGGCACCACCCTGGCCATCACGAGCCCTGTGCACGGTGGGACGGGGGCAGCGCAGATCGGCTCCACCTCACCATCGGGCGACTCCAGCCTCAGCCAGACCCTCACCGTCCCCGCCGGACAGACCCAGCTGTCGTTCTGGTACAAGATGACCTGCCCGGACACGGTCACCTACGACTGGTTCACCGCCACCCTGACCGACAACACAGCAGGCAGCAGCGGCACACCGCTGGGCAAGACCTGCGCCACCAACAGCGCCTACGGCAAAGTGTCCGCGCCGGTCACCCCGGGGCACAGCTACACCCTGACCCTGACCAACCATGACGACAACTACCCCGGCGACGCCTCGTACACCGACGTCGACGACGTGGCCCTGTCCGCACCCCCGGCCAGCGCCATCACCAACGGCGGGTTCGAGTCCGGCCTGTCCGGCTGGACCAGCACCGGCACCACGGTCGCGATCACCAGTCCACTGCACGGTGGGACGGGGGCGGCGCAGATCGGCTCCACCTCACCATCGGGCGACTCCAGCCTCGCGCAGACCTTCACCGTCCCGGCCGGATCCAGCCTGTCGCTGTGGTACAGGATGACCTGCCCCGACACGATCACCTACGACTGGTTCACCGTCACCCTCAAAGACAACACCACCGGCACTACCACCACGGTGCTGGGCAAGACCTGCACCACCAACAGCGCCTACGTGCAGGTCACCGCCCCGGTAACCGCCGGGCACAACTACACCCTGACCCTGACCAACCACGACGACAACTACCCCGGCGACGCGTCCTACACAGACGTCGACGACGTCGCCACCTCCTGACGTCCACGGCGGGCGCCGGGGCCCACCCGGCGCCCGCCGGAACACGACTCACGTACCACCGAAGCCCTGGAGAATGACGCCCGGGTATGGGGTGACACCTTCGACGCGAACAACAGCAACGATCTCGCCACGGCCATGACCGCCGGGTCGCCCGGGGGAATCTCACCCCCGGGCCCACAGATCCGTGCGTAGCGGTTTCCGTTACACGGCTCCCGCCGTTCTGTTCGCTAGAAGGTGGTAGCCCAGGCCCAGTGGGCGAAGGTTTCGGGTTGGCCGACAGCCGGGCGGTGCTGATCAGGGCTGCGAGCGGGTCGAGGTCCTGGTCGGTGCACCAGCGCAAGAAGAACCGCAGGTCTGACTCGGTGTGCAGCCGGGTCTGGACACGGTAGCGACCCAGGTAGGCCGATACGGCCGTGCGCAGCACAAGAGGATCGCCGGATGCGACGCCAATACGGGGAGCAGGAAAGGCAGCGATACATCACCGTGCGTCACCGGCGACGATGAACACCAGCACACACCCGGAGCGGCAGATCCGGATGCCGGCCGAGGGGTGCTCGCGGGGGGAGCAGGACGCTGTCACTCCTGCTCTTGCAGCAGGAACCCGGGCAGTGCGAGTGCGAACAATTCGGGGGCGGTGTGCGTGGCGAAATGCGACTGCCCGGCAGCACGATGCGCGCCGGCTTTGGCAGCGCGTCGGCGAGCGCGTCCATCGTGGCTGGCGTCGGCGCCCGGGTCTCTCCGGCCTGCACGGGGAGAATCGGTACCTCATGCACGCCCAGCGATGGACATCGGTCGTGTCGGCGCCCCTCCTCGAGGTCGTGCGGGCACCCCATGGGCCTCCTCAGGTCAGGGGAGCCGGATAATCCGGAAGTGATCTTTGAGCCAAGGCAGCAGGATCTTGTACGCGGCGATGCTGTCCGGGCGTACTCGGTCGTGCGACAGGATGATCGAGCCGGGTCGGGTGGTGGCCTTGACGACCGAGACGATGTGGTCGACCATGGCCGGTCCGTGGCCCCATTTCGTGGCGTCCCAGTCTTCCGGGTCGACATCCCAGAACAGCGACTGCATGCCGAGTGAGCCGGCCAGTTGAACCAGCCCGGGGGTGAAGTTGCCGCCCGGCGCGCGGAAGTACGACATCGGCGTGTTCGGTACCACCGTCTGGAACCAGGCCATTGTGTTGCGCAGGTCCCAGTTCTGGTACGGCCAGGGGTGCCCGCCCAGGTCCATGAGGTGCTGCCAGGAGTGGCTGGCCACGTTGTGCCCCTCGGCGACCACCTGCCGCACCACGTCCGCGTAGTCGCGGATCCGTGAGCCGATCATCGAGAAGGTCACCTGCACGTCGTACTGCTTCAGCACGGCGAGCAACTGCGGGGTGTACTGCGGGTCCGGACCGTCGTCGAAGGTCAGCGCGACGGCGTCGGAGCCGGTGAGCCGGTGCGACCCGGCCGGCCCGTTGCCCCCGCCGGGGTGCGGGATCGGTACCTGCGGGGTCAGTGGTGCCGGAACCGACGGCGACCGGCTAGGCGACGAGCTGGGGGTCGCACTCGGCGCCGGTACGGTCTGCGGTGTGGCCCAACGGGCCACCGGCCGACCGGTCACCCCGCAGCCGGCGAGGAAACTGGTCAGGGCCGCGGCGACAACGGCGCGGCGGTGGGGCATCGGTCGGCTCCCGGATCGACTGCACGGTTCAAGCCCACGGTAACTGCCGGGCGAGCGCCGTCGCCCGGCCGGGCGCACCGCCGGGCCGAAGTCTCATCGACCCCTCATTGTCGGCGGTGGACCTGCGTCGGCTCGGAAGAGGTCGCTATGCCTCGATCCGTGGACCGGATCGGCTCGCCGTGACCAGAAGCGGCGTGGAGATGTGACGAGGGTGCCCCTGCCGATTGGGATGATCGGCTGTCCCGGTTGCTGGATGAGCACGTCCGGTTCGCCTGCGAGCGGGTGAAGTCGGGCGCGGCCAACTCGACCCGGAACTGGGGCGGCCCATGATCGCCGTCCATCGCCCGAATACCGGTCAATGGAGGGGGCGGCGGCCCTTGACGAGTAATTCTTCGCCGTTTCCGCCGGGCTCCCAGATGGCGATCAGGTCGGTGAAGCCCGCCTCGGTCAGGCACGGCAGCAGTTGGGTGTCGAAGTTACGCCCGGCGCTGCCGCCGTCGGCAAGGACGGCGTGTTCGGTGATCCCGAAGGCCACCACACCGTCCGGTCGCAACAGCTGGAGTACCCGGGCCAAGGACGCCGGCAGCGGCTGCCACAGCTGGACGTTGTTGACCGCGCAGACCGCGTCGACGCTCCCGGCGGGCAGCGTGATGGTCTGCGCGGTGGCGTCGATCAGCACGACCCGGTGCGCGAATGGGCGGGTCCGCGCGGCGGCCTGGGCGCGCATCACCGGCGAGGGTTCCACGCCGATGACGCGCCCGTTGGGCAGTGCCTCGGCCAACAGCCGCAGTCCCACCCCGGGGCCCGGCCCGAACTCGACCGCCGTTTCGTCGCCACCCAACTCGAGCGCGGCGACGACGCGGCGGGTCAACTGTGCGTTGCGGCGCGCCATCGTGTGGCCGATGAGGCGACCGAGCAGACCGCGCGGACGGGCAAATTGCGCAGAGATCACCCGTTCACCCTGCCATCCGCTGGCCGCTCCCGTCGTCCTCACCGGGCATGTCGACATCGCCGGCTCGGCATCTGGTCAGGCGTCCTGGCCCGTGGGTGGCAGCAGAAACCCGCCGACGCCGGGTGGACACATGACGATACGGTGAAGCCCGTGGCGATGCCGACGGGCAGGCAACGATCTGCAGGATTCGTGGTCGGATCCGTCGTTGCCATCGCGTTCGGCACCGTCTTCGTGCTGGTCAACAGCGGCGGGCTGCCGGCACCGTGGCCCCTCGTGATCCGCGTGATCGGGTTGCTCGTGGCAGCGCTGCTCGTCGGTGGGCTCGTGCTCGTCGTCCACGGGGGATCATCTGCGGCACCGGCGCCGGCGTCCGGCTTCGTCGACCGCCACTACTGGCTGATTGTTGCGCTGGAGGCGGGTGCGCTGTTCGGCGGCCTGGCCGTGGTCAACGGCGTCCTGCACCGCACCGCGGTGTCGGTCGCATGGGTGGCGCTGGTGGTCGGCGTGCACTTCTTCGGACTCGCCAGGATCTGGCATATGCCGCTCTACCACTGGCTCGCAGCGGCGATGACCATCCTCGGGCTCGCCGGTCTCCTGATCTACGCTCTCGGCGGCCCCGCCGGCATGATCGGGCTGGTGGCCGGGGTCGGCTCGGGTACGGCGCTGTACGCCGCGGTCGCAGTCGCCGTAGGCGACGCGCTGCTCAGCCGGACGCCCGCCGCCACCTGACCCACCAAGCCCCCGCCGCGCCTTCTCATCGGCACGTCCGGACGTACGACGTGATGCGCTCCTCGTGACACTGGGTAAGCGCCCGGTCGGCGGCATGAGCGGACGTCCAGGGGGCGGCGATAGACTTGTCCTGCCCGTTCACCGATCATGAACCTCATGGAGGACCAGCAGGCGCCGGAGTCGGCGGAGGGTGAGGCGAAGGTCATCACGCTCTGCGGCTCGACCAAGTTTGAGGCTGAGTTCGCGGAGGTCAACCAGCGGCTCACGATGGAAGGTTGCGTCGTGATCAGCCTCGGAATGTTCAGCCTCCCCGATCTGCCGGACTAC
>JBKPCQ010000073.1:0-14011 GCA_046727455.1 Actinomycetota bacterium
GCTGAAGAGCACCGTCAACATCATGGTCGACCAGCTTTCGTCGTTCGCGGACGAGGTGACCCGGGTGGCCCGCGAGGTGGGCACCGAGGGCAAGCTGGGCGGTCAGGCGCAGGTGCGCGGGGTCGCCGGTACCTGGCGGGATCTGACCGACAACGTCAACTTCATGGCCTCGAACCTGACCGGCCAGGTCCGCAACATCGCCCAGGTGACCACCGCCGTCGCGAAGGGCGACCTGTCGCAGAAGATCACCGTCGACGCGCAGGGCGAGATCCTGGAGCTGAAGAACACCGTCAACACGATGGTCGACCAGCTCTCCTCGTTCGCCGACGAGCTGACCCGGGTCGGCCGGGAGGTCGGCATCGAGGGGAAGCTGGGCGGTCAGGCGCAGGTACGCGGGGTCGCGGGTACCTGGCGGGACCTCACCGAGAACGTGAACCAGCTCGCCGCCACGCTGACCACCCAGCTCCGCGCGATCGCCCAGGTGTCCACGGCGGTGACCCGGGGCGACCTGACCCAGCGGATCAACGTCGCGGCGCAGGGCGAGGTGCTGGAGCTCAAGGACAACATCAACCAGATGATCGTCACGCTCCGGGAGACCACCAAGAAGAACGCCGAGCAGGGCTGGCTGGACTCCAACCTGGCCAGGATCGGCGGCCTGCTCCAGGGTCAGCGGGACCTCGGCGAGGTCTGTCGCATGATCATGAACGAGGTCACCCCGCTGGTCGACGCGCAGCTCGGCGCGTTCTTCCTCTCCGGTACCGAGGACGGCGCGCCGCGCCTGCGGCTCAACGCCTCGTACGGCTATGTGGCGCGTGGGCACGCCGTCGTCTTCGCCCCCGGTGAGGGACTCGTCGGGCAGGCGGCGGTGTCCCGCCGGACCATCCGGGTCAACGCCGCGCCGTACCGGCGGCTCACCATCCGCTCCGGGCTCGCCGAAACCGCCCCGACCGACCTGGTCGTCCTGCCGGTCCTGTTCGAGGGCGAGGTGCTCGGGGTCATCGAGTTCGCCTCGGTCGGCGACTTCTCCGAGCTGCACCTGGCCTTCCTCGAACGGCTCGTCGCCACGATCGGCATCGCGCTCAACACGATCCAGGCCAACCGGCGTACGGAGGAGCTGCTCACCCAGTCCCAGCGGCTGGCCAACGAGTTGCAGGAGCAGTCGGCCGAGCTGCAACGCACCAACGCCGAGCTGGAGGAGAAGGCGACCCTGCTGTCCGAGCAGAACGCCAACATCGAGACCAAGAACCGGGAGATCGAGATGGCCCGGCGTGGCCTGGAGGAGAAGGCCCTCCAGCTCACCCAGGCCAACCAGTTCAAGTCCGAGTTCCTCGCGAACATGAGCCACGAGCTGCGTACCCCGCTCAACTCGCTGCTGCTGCTGGCCCGCCTGCTGGCGGACAATCCCGAGGACAACCTGTCGCCCAAGCAGATCGAGTTCGCCCGGACCATCTACTCGGCCGGCTCCGACCTGCTCGCACTGATCGACGACATCCTGGACCTGTCCAAGATCGAAGCGGGCCGGATGGACGTGGTGCCGGTCGAGGTGGACCTCGACGACGTGCGCGGCTACGTCGAGCAGGCGTTCGCGCCGCAGGCGGAGGAGAAGGGCCTGTCGTTCGCGGTGGAGGTGGCCGACGGGGTACCGCCGACGATCGTCACCGACGCGCAGAAGCTCCAGCAGGTCCTGCGCAACCTGCTCGCCAACGCGGTCAAGTTCACCGACACCGGCTCGGTGACCCTGCGCCTCGCCCCGGCACCGGACGGGCGGACCTTCGACGTGCCCGCGTTGCAGGGCGCGAACCGGGTCATCGGCTTCACGGTCGCCGATACCGGCATCGGCATCTCCGAGGACAAGCTGGCGCTCATCTTCGAGCAGTTCCAGCAGGCCGACGGGACGACCAGCCGGAAGTACGGGGGCACCGGCCTCGGCCTGTCCATCAGCCGTGAACTGGCCCGGCTGCTCGGCGGCACGATCAGCGTGTCCTCGACCCCCGGCACCGGCTCCAGCTTCACGCTGTACCTGCCCGACGTACTCCTGCCGGAGACGTTCACCGGGCCGGTACCGCTGCTGGTACCACCGCCGGCCGTGGTGCCGGCCACCCGCGCCACCCCGGCGATCCTGCGCCCGGCGACCGGCCCGGACCGCCTGGCCCCCCGGGCCGCCCACCTGCTCGACGGAGCCATCGTGCTGATCGTGGACGACGACGTGCGCAACGTCTTCGCCCTGACCAGCGCGCTGGAACTGCACGGCATGACGGTGCTCTACGCCGACAACGGCACCGACGGCATCCGGATGCTCGGCGAGCACCCGGACGTCGACGTCGTGCTGATGGACGCGATGATGCCGGACCAGGACGGGTACGAGACGACCGGGGCGATCCGGCGCAACCGCCGGTTCGCCGACCTGCCGGTCATCTTCCTCACGGCCAAGGCGATGCCGGGAGACCGGGAGTCGGCCCTCGCGGCCGGCGCGAGCGACTACATCACCAAGCCGGTCGATCTTGACGAGCTGCTTGAGCTGATGGCGTCCTGGGTATCTGGAGAACGATGAACCCGGATCGGACGGAGGTACCCGCGGTGGTGGCCGGGCCGGACGGCGCCCTGGCGAAGGCGCTGCTTGTCGACGACCGGAGGGACAACCTGATCGCCCTGGAGGCCATCCTCCAGGGGCTGCCGGTTGAGACGGTCGCGGTGGAGAGCGGCGCGGCCGCGCTCAAACAGCTGCTCATCGACGACTTCGCGGTGATCCTGCTCGACGCGCAGATGCCGGAGATGGACGGCTTCGAGACGGCGAGCCACATCAAGCACCGGGAACGCACCCGGCACGTGCCGATCATCTTCCTCACCGCCGCCGACCGCGACGCGCAGCTCGCGCTGCGGGGGTACGCCGCCGGCGCGGTGGACTACCTGACCAAGCCGTTCGACCCGTGGGTGCTGCGCGCGAAGGTCTCGGTGTTCGTCGAGCTGTGGGCGAAGAACCGGCAGCTCGAAGCACACGCCGAGGCCGCCCGGCAGCTCCGCCATCTGGTCAGCGCGGTCGATGAGGCGATCGTGCTGCTGCGCAACGGCACCGACGCGGACGCCAAGCGCGCCCTGAAGCTCCTGGAGCAGGCCCAACCCTGACGGGCCGTTTCCGCGGAGATCGCCCCCGTCACTGCCGCCGCACCACCGCCCAGCAACGCCGGCACATCAGCGACAACGCTCACGTCCACCAGGACCCCCGACAACGACTCCCAACGGCTCCGTGGACCTTACCCCACTACGTCGGACGAACCCGCCACAAGCGGCGCCCCGCGCCGCAACGAAGGGATCCGGCGGGGGTCACCGCGAAAGACCCCCGCCGGAAGCCGGTCAGACCCCGTCAGGACAGCGCGCTCAGGAACGCCGCCCCGTTCGGGGTACCCACGCCGGTCACGTCGTCGTAGCCGGGCCGGGTGTGGATGGTGAGGTTCGCGTCGAAGCTCAGCGACCGCAGGGTGTACCGGTACCCGCCGGAGGCGTCGACGCCGTTGACGTAGTCGGCCCGTACCGCACCGAGCGCGGTCGCCGGGCTGGTCACGTCGTGGAATGCCGAGCTGCCCGCCTTCGCGTAGAAGAGCGGGTTGGCGAACCCGAAGGTGTGTCCCGCCCGCTGCTGCGCAAGCGCCATGACGCCGGCCATCAGCGGGGAGGCGAGGCTGGTGCCGCCGATGCGGTACTCGCTGTACTTCACCGACCCGTCGGGGAAGGTCTGGGTCTGCCCGACGAGCATGCCGGTGGTCGGGTCGCCGAGGGCGGCGACGTCCGGTACCACCCGGGCCGGCGCGCCGCCGTGCGCGGTGGCGAGCGCGTTCGGTACCACACCGGCCTGGTACGCCGGCTGCGCGAAGAGCCGGCTGGTGCCGCCGCCGGAGCCGTACAGGTACGTCCCGGGGTAGGCCGGCGACCAGGCGCCGCCCGTCAGCACCGAGCGGCCGGTCTGCCAGCCGGTCTCGAACAGGTACCCGCCGGTGGCGCCGACCGCGAGGGAGGTGCCGCCGACCGCGGTGACCCACGGGCTGGACGCCGGCCAGTCGGGCGTCGCGGAAGCCGCGTTGGCCGGGTCGCCACCGGTCTCGTCGCCGCTGTCACCGGAGGAGAAGTAGACCCCGATGCCGGTCACCGCCGCCTGGAGCATGGTGTCCAGCCACGGCTGGATGTACCCGGGCGGCAGCGCCTCGCCACCGTACCCGTACGAGTTGGTGACGATGCTCGCCAGGTGCTGGTCGACGACGTGGTTCAGGGCGGCGTCGAGGTCCCGGTAGTTGTTGGGCGCGCCGAGGTAGACGATGTTCGCGCCGGACGCCATCCCGTGCACGGCCTCGACGTCGAGCGTCTCCTCGCCGTACCAGCCCTGCGGGTCCTGTACCGGTCCCCGCGGGTTGTGCGCCCCGGACGTCGGCCGCTTGAACGTGCCCGGCGCCACCACCTGCTGGAACTGTCCGTTGTGGAGGGTCGGCAGCCCGTGCAGCGACGAGTACGTGTTCACATCGTCGAGGATCGTCGGCGAGGCGTACGCGTCGAGGATGGCCACGGTCTGCCCGTTGCCGTCCAGTGCGCCCGCGACGCCGTACGCGCTGCGGAGCTGGCTCGGGGTGTACCCGCACGGCGCCCAGGGGTAGGCGTCGGGAATCTTCGTGCCGTCCAGGGCCGGGGTGTTCACCGTGGTCTTCTCGCCCCAGTACGCGGAGCACGGGCGCCCGTTGACGAACGCGGGCGACGGCGGGGCGGAGTGGGTCACCAGGGCGGCGGAGTCGTCGATGCCGACCACGGCGGTCACCGCGCCGAGGCTCGCCGGCACCGACAGAGGACTCGACGGCGCGTGCAGCGCGAGGTCGCCGTGCTGGTACAGGCCGATCTTCGCGCCGAAGGCCGCCTCCGCCTGGGCGACGCTACCCTCGGCCGCGACGTAGTGCCCGTTCAGCGGCGTGTAGTCCACGGTGAAGCCGCTGTCCCGCAGCCACTTCTGCACCGCCGACAGGTCCGCCTGGCTCGGCGCGAACCGGGCCCGGAACTGTTGCGGCGTAAGGAACTGCCGGTACGTCGCTGAGCCGGGTGTGGACACCGAGGTGGCGAGCTGGGTCAGCCCGGCCGGGTCGGTCCAGCCGAGGTACACCCGGAACCCGACATGGTCGGCCGGGTCCGCGTCGCCCTGCTTCGTGGCGGCGGTCGCCCACGCCGGTACCGTGCCGGGCAGCGCCCGGGTGGTGTCCGCGCGGGCGGCGGTGGTGATGGCGAACGTCGCGGCGAGCCCGAGGGCCACGCTCGCGACGATCACGGTTCGGGGTTTGTGCATCGACACTCCATTCGTCCTTTACACCCAGCTCATCCGGGCGCTCGCGGCGCCCGTACGGACCATGCGGTGCCACCGTAGCCGCCCTCCGAGGAGAGCCATAACCGTCGATTGGACGACGACGAGGTACATGAGTTGCCGGTAGACGAGCTGTTGCAGGGGCAGGCTCCACAGTGGACCGTGGGGCTCCCGGTCCAGCCGCAGCGCGTACGCCGCGGTGAGCACCTGCACCCCGGCGAACCCGCACCAGACCGCGGCGACCTTCACCGCGGGCAGGAAGAGCAGGCCGTAGAGGGCGAAGACGTCGACCGCCGGGGCGGTCAGCGGCAGCAGGACCTGGAACATGAGGAGGTACCCGAGACCACGCCGGCCCAGCCGCCCGGCGGCGCCCCGCTGCCGGAGTGACCGGCGGTGCTTCCACATCGCCTGCATGGTGCCGTAGCACCAGCGGTACCGCTGGCGCCAGAGCTGGCGCAGCGTGGACGGTGCCTCGGTCCAGGCGATCGCGTCGGGGTTGTAGACGACCCGCCAGCCGGCCCGGATCACGGCCATGGTGAGGTCGGTGTCCTCGGCGAGGGTCTGCGCGGACACCCCGCCGACGTCGCGCAGGGCGGCCCGGCGGAACGCGCCGATCGCGCCCGGTACCGTCGGCATGCACCGCGCGAGGTCGAACATCCGCCGGTCGAGGTTGAACCCGATCACGTACTCCAGGTGCTGCCAGCGCCCCAGAAACCCGCTGCGGTTGGCGACCTTGGTGTTGCCGGACACCGCGCCCACCGACGGGTCGGCCAGCGGCTGGACCAGCTCGGCGATCGCGTCCCGCTCGAAGACCGTGTCGCCGTCGACCAGCACGAGCACGTCGCCGCGCGCGTGCCGGATCCCGGTGTTCAGCGCCGCCGGCTTGCCCGCGTTCTCCTGCCGGATCACGTACACGCCCGGTATGCGCAGGCGCTCGACGAGGTTGGCGGTGCCGTCCGTGGAGCCGTCGTCGACCACGATCACCTCGACCCACGGGTAGTCGCAGGCGACCAGGGACCGCACCGTGGCCACGATGTTCGCGGACTCGTTGAAGGCCGGGACGATCACCGACACCGGCCCGAGGTACCGCAGCGGCTGCTGGGCGTCGCGCCGCACCCGCTTGGCGTGCGCCTGGGCGGAGACGACCTGTACCAGCAGGCGGATCCCGGAAAGCACGAGCGCGATCACCATGAGCCAGGTCATCAGCTTCGCGAGCCCGGCGCCGAGAAGCTGCGCCCAGCGCAGCGCGTGCCCGCGCAGCCGTGGTCCGAGCGCGGCCGGCTGCGCGGCCGGCAGGCCGAGCGCCTCCGACACCGTCGTCACCCGGTACCCCTGCGCGGCCAGGCGGGGCAGCAGGATCTCCAGCGCGGCGACGGTCTGCGACCGGTCGCCGCCCGAGTCGTGCATCATCACCACCGCGCCCGCGCCGCCGGTGGGCGTACCGGCGTCGGCGATCGCCTCGACGCCCGGCTTGCGCCAGTCCTCGGTGTCCAGGTCGTCCAGCACGACCAGGTACCCGTCCCGGCCGGCCTGGCGCATCGCGGCGAACGCGGGGCCGGTGACCGCGTCCGGCTCGGACGCGTACGGCGGGCGCATCAGGGCCGGTACCCGGCCGGTCGCGGCGGCGATCGCGTTGCTCGTCAGGGTCAGTTCGAGGCCCCGCCGCCAGTCCGGCGCGGCGGACAGGTCGATGTGCGTAAACGTGTGCACGCCGACCTCACTGCCCTGGGCGAGGACCCGGCGGGCGACGTCCGGGTGCTCGTTGACGTGCGAGCCGATCTCGAAGAACGTGGCGTGCGCGTGGTACCGGGCGAGCACGTCGAGGATCTTCGGCGTCCACTCGGGGTCGGGGCCGTCATCGAACGTCAGCGCGACGGTCCGGGCCGGTACCCCCTGTGTGGCGACGGTACCGTCGGCGGCCACGCGCTGGACCGCGCCGCCGCCGCTGACCGGGGCCGGGGCTGGCGCGCCGCCGTGGACCGGCACCGGCCCGGTGCCCTCGCCGCTGACGTGCCGCACGTACCCGTTGAGGCACAGCTCGCCGAGCAGGACCAGCATGAACAGGCACAGCAGCAGCCAGTGCGCCCGCGGCTCGCGGTTTTTCATGGGTGGCTGTTGTGCGTCGACGGATGCGGCGGCGCATTGCCGTGCCGGCTCGTGCTCGGCAGCGGGCTCGACGGCGCGGCCGCCGTGGGGGTCGGGACCGGAACCGGGGCGCCGGGCCGCGCCGTGCCCGTCGTCGTCGCGCCGGCGGGGCGGCTACCCCGGGCGGTCGCCGACGGGGTCGGGCCAGATGCCGACGAGCCGTCGGCCTGGTGCGCGGCCGGCCCCGGCAGTCCAGGCAGCAGCGGCAGCCGGGGCAGTCCGCCCGGCCCGCCACCGAAGAAGCCGGCGACCAGGAAGGCGATCGCGATGGCCAGTACCGCCCCGCCGGCCACCCCGAGCGCGCCGAACCACCGGCGGCGGGTACCGGAATGGTCGACGAACACCGGAGACTCGGGGGACTCGCCCGTCCTGCCGGCCCCTCGTCGCCGGGTGGCTCCCCGGCGGGAGCGGGAGGGGGGCAGCTCCGCCCCGGACGGGGGGTGTCCGGGGCGGAGCGACGATCCCGGCCGCGCCGCGGTGCGGGGGAGGCCAGGTGCGGCCGGGACGCTCGGTGATGGGGTAGGCATCGTGCCGGGAATAGCGGCGCACGCCGCGCCCGCGTTACACCCGTCCGGACGTTGACAAATGATCAGGCGGGCTCCTAAGTTCGGCAGCCGCGTTCCCCCCACAACGACGTGAAGAGGTGCCGGCATGGGCAACCGACTGTTACGAAGCTCGCTCGCGGTCACCGCGGTCGCCACCGTGGCGGGCGCCCTGGCGTTCGCGTACGTCGGCAGCGCCTCGGCCGCCACGTTCAACGTCAGGGACTACGGGGCCACCGGCAACGGCTCGACCAACGACACCGCCGCGATCAACGACGCGGTCGCCGCGGCCAACTCGGCCGGCGGCGGGGTGGTGGAGTTTCCGGCCGGTACCTACAAGTCGGCCAACAGCATCCATATGAAGAGCAACGTGACGATCCAGCTCGACGCGGGCTCGACCATCATGGGCGCGAGCGGCACCGGGTACGACGCGGCCGAGTCGAACCCGAACGACGCCTACCAGGATTACGGGCACAGCCACTTCCACGACGCGATGATCTGGGGCGACAGCCTCACCAACATCGGGTTCGTCGGCTCGGGCACGATCGACGGCGGCGGGAACCTCATCACCGGCAACCCCGGTTCCGGCCAGGCCGACAAGATCCTCTCGCTGACCCGCTGCGACAGCCTCACGCTCAGCGGCATCACCCTCAAGCGCGGCGGGCACTTCGCGGCGCTGACCAACGGCTGCAACCACATCACCTCGGACCACCTGAACATCCAGACGGCCGGCAACCGCGACGGCTGGAACGTCATCAGCGCGCAGTTCGTGACGATCACGAACATCACCGTCGCGTCCAACGACGACGCGCTGGTCTTCAAGAGCGACTGGGCCCTGGGCGCCACGCTGCCGAACGGGCACGTCACGGTCGACACCGCGAACCTGCACGCCGAGTGCTGCAACGCGCTGATGTTCGGCTCGGAGACCTGCGGCAACTTCACCGACTACCAGTTCCGCACCATCACCATCACCGGCGCCGGCAAGTCGGGGCTGGGCATCGTCTCGATGGACGGGGCCAACATCTCCGACGTCCATTACCACAACGTGACGATGACGGGTACCAAGTCGCACATCTACCAGAAGGTCGGCACCCGGCTGCGCTGCGGCGGTACCCCGACCGTCGGGCACATCAGCAACATCACCTACGACGACGTCACCGGCTCGTACACCGGCTCGGGCGCGTACAGCCCGACGATCTGGGGCGAGTCCGGCGGCAACCAGATCAGCAACGTGCTGTTCAACAACGTCAATCTGGAGGTACCAGGCGGCAGCGCGGCGATCTCGACGGCCGTGCCGAGCAACGACCCGAACAACTACAACCCCAACAGCATCGGTACCCGGCCGTCGTTCGGGTGGTACATCCACAACGCGACGAATATCCATTTCAGCCTGAACAGCCAGGTGCATTTCCGCAACAACGACGACCGGCCAGCCGTGATCGCCAATACCGCGAGCTTCCTGTCCTGGGACTCCTTCGTCGCCGAGCGCGGTACCGCCAGCGCCTACGACATGGGCTTCCAGACGGTCTCCGGGTACTGCGTCTCCAACAGCCGGAACACCACCGGCGGGGCGCTGCGGATCAGCACGTCCGGCTCCAGCCAGCACTGCGGGAACACCACGATCCAGGCGGAGACGGCGATCCTGCACGGCGCGGCCGCGGTGTCCGCGTGCTCCACCTGCTCCGGCGGGGCCAAGGTGCGCTTCGTCGGCGGCAACCCGAACAACTACGCCACGTTCACCGTCGACGCCAACGCGGCCGGCAGCCGGCAACTGACCATCGGCGGGGAGGTCAACGGCACCCGCGACGTCGTCGTCAGCGTCAACGGCGGGCCGGGCATCACTGTCACGCTGACCGGCACCTCGTGGTCGACGCCGGTGACGGCGACGGTGACGGTACCGCTCAACGCCGGCGCCAACACGATCAAGTTCAGCAACGACACGGCCAACGCCCCCGATCTCGACTACATCACCGTGTAGCCGACGCGGTGCACGCCCCGCCGGCCGGCCCGGGCCGGCGGGGCAATACCGCGCCTCTTGACGGGGTCCCCGGCAACTGGTAACCCTCCTTACTAAAGTGCCGGCGAGAGGGTACCCCCATGAAACTCCGCATCCTGGTTCCTGTCGTCGCGGCTCTGGTGGTGGCGCCCATGGGCGCCGCGCACGCGGCCCCGGCCGCCGCCCCGACGCTCCCCGCCCACGTCTACGCGCCGTACTTCGAGGCGTGGACCACGGACAGCATCTCGACGATCGCCCAGCAGTCCGGCGCCCGGTTCTTCACCCTCGCGTTCATCCAGACGCCCCGGAAGGGCTCGTGCGAACCGACCTGGAACGGCGACAGCGGTCAGACCATGTCGGCGGGCCGGTACCTGTCGGACATCGCGACGCTGCGCGGCATGGGCGGCGACGTGATCCCCTCGTTCGGCGGGTACAGCGCGGACCACTCCGGCACCGAGATCGCCGACTCCTGCGCGGACGTCAACGCGCTCGCCGCCGCGTACGAGTCGGTGGTGACCACGTACAACGTGACCCGGCTCGACATGGACGTCGAGTCCAACTCGCTCAACAACACGGCCGGCATCGACCGGCGCAACAAGGCCCTGAAGCTGGTCGAGGACTGGGCGGCCACACAGGGACGGACCGTACAGGTGCAGTACACGCTGCCGGTCGAGCCGGCCGGCCTGGAGGCCAACGGGCTCGCGGTGCTACAGAACGCGATTGCCAACGGTACCCGGGTCGACGTCGTGAACATCATGACGTTCGACTACTACGACCGGAAGACGACCGATATGGGCGCCGCCGCGATCAGCGCGGCGCAGGGCCTGTTCAACCAGCTCGCGAGCCTGTACCCGGGCCGGACCGCCGCGCAGCTCTGGGCCATGGAGGGCAACACGATCCTCCCCGGCATCGACGACTACCCGAGGAGGACCGAGGTGACGTACCTCCCGGACGCGCAGAAGCTGGAGGCGTTCGCGGTCGCCAACGGGATCGGCCTGCTGTCCATCTGGGCGATCCAGCGGGACAACGGCGGGTGCCCCGGCAGCCGGGACAAGAACAACTGCTCCGGCATCGTCCAGAACACCTGGGACTTCAGTCACATCCTTGAACCGTTCACCAGCTGAGCGCGACAGCGCCGACAACCGCACTTCCGCCGATGGCCTCCGCGAGTGCGCCTCAATAGCCTGAAGTCGATCGGTCCATCGGCTTTCGGGCAGGAGGCGCACATGCGATCACGACGGACCATCCTTTTCCTCGTCCCCGCGGTCGTCGCCATGACGGTGGCCGCGGCGCCCGCGTCCGCCGGCGCGGCGCCGCCGCAGGGGACCCAGACGGACCCGAGCTACGCGGCGAGCTACGCGGCCAACCACGTCAGCAACGTCGACGCGACCAGCCGGCCGGTGAGCTGCTACCGGCCGGAAGTGCCGTACTTCGTCAGCGACGGGCCGGCCAACGGCTACACCGGCATGTCCCCGTGCCCCGGCGCGACCACCGGTGAGGACACCGGGGCGGCCGGGCCGTACCCCACCCAGGTCGGCAGCAATCCCGGGTACCCGGCGGGCGGGCCGATGCTCGTCAAGGACCATTCGGAGTCCGACATCCGGGTCGACCCGACCAACCCGTTGCACCTGATCGGGTCGTCGAAGTGGTTCGTCAGCGCCGAGGGGTACAACCACCTGCTCGGCTTCTACGAGTCGTTCGACGGCGGCGCGAGCTGGCCGGTGTCCGGCCACATCCCGGGGTACGAGGGATGGACCGACAACACCGACCCGGTCGGGGCGTTCGACGGCTTCGGCAACTACTACTCGCTGATCCTGCCGTACCAGTTCTTCTACAACGCCGACGGCACCCACAACTTCACCGTGGGCAAATCCCAGGAGCCCAACCCGGTGGTACCGGCCGAGGTCATCTCGATCGCGGTACGCCCGCACGGCGCCACCACCGCCCGCCAGTGGCTGACCGTCCACAACGGACACCCGGACTATGTCGCCACGTACGACAGCGTGGGCAACGAGCCGGACAAGCAGTGGATCGGCATCGACACGAACCCGGCCAGCCCGCACTACAACCGGGTCTACGCGATGTGGGTCGTCTTCCACGACGGCTTCACGGCGTTTCCCTATGTGTCCTACGCGGACGCGCGGCCGGACGGAACCCACACCGACTGGTCGCCGCCGGTGGCGCTGCCCATCCCGCCGCACACCCCGCAGGGCGCCACGTACCTGCTGCCGCACATCGCTCCGGACGGCACCGTCTACACGACGCTGACCGGGTTCGACCCGGCGCACCGCGAGTTCGCCTCGACGATCTCCCTGCTGCGCTCGACGGACGGCGGGGCCTCCTGGTCGGTAGTCGGCATCGTCGCGTCCAACATCACGATCCCGCCGGCGCGGTACCCCAACACGACGTTCCGGGACGGCATCGAGAACACGTTCACCGTCGGCCGGACGAAGGTCAACGGCCACTACCCGCTGTACGTGTCGTACGAGGACTACTCCCAGGGCGTCGGCAATGTCGAGCTGACCGCGTCGTACGACGGCGGGTTGACGTGGTCGGCGCCGATCCAGGTCAACGACAACGCCAGCCCGGTCGACGAGTTCCAGCCGAACCTGGCCGCGGCGGCCGACGGTACCGTCAGCGTGAACTTCTACGACCGCCGGCTGGCCTGCCCCGCGGCCGGTACCGCCGAGGCGGCCGGCGCCGGCCTCGCCCTCGATCCGAACCACCCCTACGGCGCCACCAACTACTGCGTCAACGCGAGCGTGCAGTTCTACGACGCGGGGCTGCATCCGCTCGGGCACAACATCCGGATCAGCCAGCACACGTACGACCCGCAGCTCAACGCGCCGCACTCCAGGTGTGCCACGTGCGTCGGCACGTTCATCGGTGACTACTTCGGCAACGACTTCGCCGGAACGCTCAACTACGCGACCTTCGTGACCACCTACGACTACGGCGCCAACGCCGGCCACTACCAGCAGCAGGTGGTGTCCGCGGTGCTGCCACCCACCGCGTAACCGTCACCCGGGCGCCGTCACCGCCACCCGGTCGAACTCCAGGTTGGTGGGGCGGCGCCCGGTGCGCACGTACCAGCGGGCCGCGTCCAGCGCGGCGCGGGGGGTGACCCGGGTCCACTCGGGCTTGAGTTCGATCACCTCGTGGCCGCAGTCGAACGCGATCGGCTCGTGCCAGGCCGGTACGCCCGGCTGGATCCCGTAGGCGGCCGGCGGGTCGAGGGTGAGGACGAACGCGCGCTCGCGGTGGCCGATGCCGAGTTGCAGGCCGCCGTCGTAGGCCCCGGCGGGCAGCAGGTCGACGGCGTACGGCGGGCGGGTGCGTCCACGGCTCCGGCTCAGCAGGGTCAACAGCACGTCGAGATCATGGACGGAGGTGATGCGCGCCGTGTTGTCGAGGTCCCAGTACAACGTGAATCTCACCGCGGATCGCTCCCTCCGAGGTCACGATCAGTAACTGCTCACGTATGCATGCGTCACGTTGCACGATGCGCGCGTCCTGCGCAAGAGGCCGTGGCCTCTCCCTCACGCCATCGCGAAATAGGGACTAATTGCCGGGTCGCAGGCGACTGCTCAATGACCGAGATCGATGTGGATCAGCCGCATGGATGGCCGTTGATGGTACAGCTCGTGGGCGGATCGGTGGACCCGGTCACCTCGAACTTGACCGTGATCGTCTGGCCCGGATGCAGCACCCGGTTCGGATCCATCGGTACCAAGATCAGCTGTGTACCGGTCTGCTGGTACTTCGCCTCACCCACCTTGGTCACCGACTCGCCCGCCGGCAGCTCGAAGACGAGCCGCCAGCCGGTCACCGGGCCGCCTCCCTTGTTGGAGATCGTCACCGTGGCGTGGTAGCCGGGCGCGTCCGGCCCGATGTGGATGGCGGTCGTGTACGTCACGGTCAACGGGCCGGGCGGTGTCGAGGCCGACCGGGTCGGTACCGCCGACGGAGTGCTCGTCGCGGCCCCGGTCGCGCCGGCGG
>JBKPCQ010000074.1:0-25662 GCA_046727455.1 Actinomycetota bacterium
GCTCCACGAGGCGCCCTGGTGCGCCCCCTTCCCTCGTCGCTGCGCTCCTCAGTCCAGGAGGCGCGGCGCCTCGTTCCGCTCACTGCGCCTCCCGGTTCGCTCACTGCGCCTCCACCAGTTCGACGCGGATCCCGCTGACGATGCGGCGCAGCGCCTCCCGGACCACCTCGGTTCGGGGGTCGCGGACGATGACGTACCCCTCGCCCTCGTAGCTGGACGAGGCCGGCTGCCCGGGCTGCGGCAGCTTCGCCTCAACCACGAGGTGGCCGAGGTCCCGTTGCAGCTCGTCGACGCCGTGCACCGCGCGGACCCGGCCGCGCCCCTGACCCCGCAGGTACGCCGTGCCGGCGGCGTACCTGCGCTCCGGTGGCTCGAACGTGCCGAGCAGGACCAGCTCGCACCAGACCTGGTAGAAGTCCACGTCGTGCACGTACCCGAGCATCGCGGTGATCTGCGCGCCCGGCGGCCGGGCACCGACCTCGGACACCGCGACCGAGCCGTCCGGGCGGCGGAACCACTCCATGTGCGTCAGCGCGTCCCGCACCCCGAGCGCCCGCAGCGCGGCCGGCCCGATCTGCCGGATCCCGTCGTACCGGGGATCGTCCATCTCCCGGGGCAGCAGCACGGTCCACTGGATCCACGGCGTGCGCAGCACCTCCAGTGGTGGCGGCAGGTAGTCCGACACCGACGAGAAGACGGTCCGCCCGCCGACCGTCACGCTGTCGAACGTGTGCTCCTCGCCGACGAGGAACTCCTCCAGCAGGCCCGGCGCGTCCCCGCGTGGCGGGATAGCGTCGAGCCAGGCGCGCAGCGCGCCGATGTCGTCGAGCCGGTACGTGGCCTGCGCGCCGGCCCCCGCCGGTGGCTTGGCGACGAGCGGGAACCCGACCGTGTCCGCGAACTCCAGTGCCTCGCGGGCGCTGGTGACGAGCTGGTGCCGGGCACACGGTACGCCGGCCGCGCGCAGTACCGTCTTCATCCGCGCCTTGTCCCGGACGTTGCGTGCGGTCTGCACGTCCATCCCCTCGATGCCCATCGCCTCGCGGACCTGGGCCAGCGGCACCTGAAGCTGTTCCAGCGCGCCGACGAGCCGCTCCACCCGGCCCATCTGGCGGCCGAGGCCGGCGACCGCCTCGGCGATCTGGCGCGGGTCGAGCGCGTCGTCGACCCGCCAGTGCCCGTCCAGGTGGTCCTTGAGTTCCGGCGGTAGCTGGTCGGCAGGCGTCGAGGTGATGACGGCGAGCCGCACGCCGGGTACCCGCGCGGCGGTCGCGACGAAGCGCGTCGTGGCTTCGAGCAGGAACGGCGCGACGAAAGCGGCGACAACCACAGGTTGAACGTACCGTCAACCGCCCGGCGTCGGCGCGGGTAGCATGCCGGAGGTGAACGTTGTCTTCGTCGAGCCGGCGTTCCCGCCGACGCAGCGCCACTTCGTGCGCGCCCTGGCGGAGGTCGGCGCGACCGTGATCGGCGTCGGCGAGCGCCCCCAGGACGCCCTCGATGAGCAGCTCAAGAGCTGGATGGCGCACTACCACCAGGTACCGACCGTGGTCGACGTGGGCGTGCTGACCGACGCGGTCCGGTGGATCCAGGGCAGGGTCTGGGTCGACCGGCTGGAGGCGACGATCGAGGCGCACACGCTGGCCGCCGCGCAGGCGCGGGAGAACTGCACCATCCCCGGCACATCGGTACGTACCGCCTGGCTGTGCCGCGACAAGCCGTCGATGAAGGAGGCGCTGCGCGGCGCCGGCGTGCCGACCGCGGCCTCGACCGCCGCGCACACCGCCGCCGAGGTCCGGGCGTTCGCGGACGCCGTGGGTTACCCCCTCATCCTCAAGCCCCGGTCCGGGGCGGGCGCGCTGGACACCACCCGGGTGGACAACCCGGCCGAACTCGACGCCGCGCTCGGGCGGTTCGGCGGGCAGGGCGTCGCGTCGATCGCGGTCGAGGAGTTCGTCGAGGGCCACGAGGGCTTCTACGACACGGTGTCCATCGACGGGCAGGCGTCGCTGGACTTCGTCTCGCACTACTTCCCGAACGTCCTCGAGGCGATGCGTGCCCGGTGGATCTCGCCGCAGTTCGTTTCGACCAACCGGGTGGACTCGGTCGCGGACTACGCACAGCTTCGCGAACTGGGCGCCCGGGTCAACGAGGCGCTCGGTATCGGTACCAGCGCCACGCACATGGAGTGGTTCTTCGGGCCGAAGGGCCTGAAGTTCTCCGAGATCGGCTGCCGCCCGCCCGGCGTCGGCGCCTGGGATCTGTACTCCGCCGGGAACGACATCGACCTGTACCGCGAATGGGCGAACGCGATCGTGCACCACCACATCGCGGTACGCCCGTCCCGGCGCTTCGCCAGCGGTATCGTCGCGCTGCGGCCGGACCGGGACGGCCAGATCGCCGGGTACTCCGGGATCGACGAGATCCAGGCCCGCTCCGGCGAGTGGGTGATCGACGCGCACCTGCCGCCGCCCGGCACGCCGACGCAGCCGGTCGAGGCCGGCTACATGGCGAACGCGTACGTGCGCATGCGCCACCCCGACTACGACGCGCTCCGGGGACTGCTCGACGACGTCGGACGCACCGTACACGTGCACGCCACGTGAGCGCAGCGGGCCGCGGTTACCGGGTGGCCGCTAACCGCTCCCTGGCTATGTTGACGATGGCGTCCGGGGTGAACCCGAACTTGGCGGCGAGTGCCTTGAGCGGGGCGGACGCGCCGAAGGTGTGCATGCCGACGATCGCGCCTTCGGTGCCGGTGTAGCGCTCCCAGCCGAGTACCGAGGCCTGTTCGATGGCGACCCTGGCCCGGACGGCGGGTGGCAGCACGGCGTCGCGGTATCCGGCGGGCTGCGCCTCGAACAGCTCCCAGCACGGCATGCTCACCACGCGGCAGGGTACCCCCTCGGCGGTCAACTGTTCGTGTGCGGCGACCGCGAGACTGACCTCGCTACCGGTGGCGATGAGGATCACCTGGGGTTCGCCGTCGCTGTCGGCCAGCACGTAGCCGCCCTGCGCGAGCCCGCTGGCCGGCGCGTAGCGCTCCCGGTCCAGCGTGGGCAGGGCCTGGCGGGTGAGGACGAGCGCCACCGGAGTGTGCCGCCGCGCCATGATGACCCGCCATGCCTCGGCGACCTCGTTGGCGTCCGCGGGCCGGATCACCAGCAGCCCCGGGACCGCGCGCAGCGCGGCGAGCTGCTCGACCGGCTGGTGGGTCGGCCCGTCCTCGCCGACGCCGATCGAGTCGTGGGTGAAGATGTGGATGACCGGGATCTCCATGAGCGCCGAGAGGCGGATGGCGCCGCGGGCGAAGTCCGAGAAGATCAGGAACGTCGACCAGAACGGGCGTACCTTCGACAGCGACAGCCCGTTGGAGACGGCCGCCGCGACGAACTCGCGGACGCCGAAGTGCAGGTTGCGCCCGGCCGGTGAGAACCCTTCGCGGCCGTCGGGCTCGAAGTCGCCGGCATCGAACGTGAGCCGGGTCTTGGTCGAGGGGGCGAGGTCCGCGGCGCCGCCGAGAAGCCAGGGGACGCGGCGGGCGATGGCATTGAGGACGGTACCGGAGGTGTCGCGGGTCGCCTTGCCTTTCGGATCGGCCGGGAACGCCGGGATCTCGGCGTCCCAGCCTTCCGGTAGCCGCCGGTGCTGCATCGCGTAGAGCTGGTCGGCCAGGTCCGGGTACTGGGCCCGGTACTTCTCGAAGGCGCCCATCCAGGTGTCCCGCGCCTCCCGGCCCCGCGCACCCATGCCCGCGGCGAAGTGGGCGTAGACCTCCTGCGGCACGTGGAAGGTGACGTCTTCGGGCACGCCGTAGAACCGTTTGGTCGCGCGGACCTCCGCCTCGCCGAGCGGCTCCCCGTGCGCCTGGGCGGTGCCCTCCTTGGTGGGGGCACCGTACGCGATGTGGCTGTCGACGATGATGAGCGTCGGGCGGTCGCGTTCCCGCTCGAAGATGGTGAACGCCCGGGTCAGCATCTCCAGGTCGTTGGCGTCGCCGACGCGGGTGACGTTCCAGCCGTACCCGATGAACCGGGTGGCCACGTCCTCGGTGAAGGCCAGCGCGGTGTCGCCCTCGATCGTGATGTGGTTGTTGTCGTAGATCCAGCACAGGTTCGCGAGCTTGTGGTGGCCGGCCAGCGACGCCGCCTCCCCGGCGACGCCCTCCATCAAGTCACCGTCCCCGCAGAGGGCGAAGGTGTCGTAGTCGAAGAGCGTGAAGTCGGGACGGTTGAAATAGGCCGCCTGCCACCGCGCGGCGATCGCCATCCCCACGCTGCTGGCCGCGCCGGTGCCGAGCGGACCGGTCGTGCACTCCACGCCCGAGGTCCACCGGTACTCGGGATGCCCGGGGCACTTGGAGTCCAGTTGCCGGAACCGCTTGAGATCGTCCAGCGACACCGCCGGCTCACCCAGGGTCTCGTACGCCGGGTTGACCGCCCGGACTCCCGTCAGGTGCAGCAACGAGTACAGCAGCGTCGAGGCGTGCCCCGCCGACAGCACGAACCGGTCGCGGTTCGGCCAGATCGGGTCTGCGGGGTCGAAGCGCAGGAAGCGTTGCCACAGCGTGTAGGCCACCGGCGCCATGCCCATCGGAGTACCCGGGTGCCCGGAGTTCGCCGCCTGCACCGCGTCCATGCACAGGGTGCGGATCGTGGTGACAGCGGTGGCGTCGAGCTCGTCGGAGGTGTGTACCCGGCCGGGTACCCCGGCGTGGGCCACCGTACCGGCTGGTTCTTCCCGCATCTCTTCCACGCCGTCCAGTCCACTCCCACCGCACCGGGCTTGTCGAGTACCCGGGCGCGTCGAGTTCCGGGGAGTTGACCCGCACGCTGTGATCGACTTCAATCGACCGGGTGCGACACCGGTCCGGCGTATGGAGCAGGCCACGGGTACTGGCGAGGGCCGTCGGGGCGATCGTGGTGGTACGGGCGATCGTGGTCATCGTCTTCGTCCACAGTGGACAACCCCGGACCGCGACCATCGTCGGGTCCGGCGCGCCGACCACCGCCCTGCCGGAGGACGCCGCCAGCGAACCGGCAATCACCCGGCACGACCCGCATCCCGCCGGTACCGTCTCGTACTTCAAGAACGGCGTGTACGGCATCACGGCGGACCGGTCCGAGACCCACTTCCGCAACGTGAGGTTCTGGACCAGATAGCGGGTCAGCGTAGCCCGATCAGCGGCAGCCAGGCGCGGGTACCGCCGTCGACGGTCAGCAGGACGGCGGCGACCCCGCTGGCTCCGGTGAGCAGCGACATGCGCTCCTCGCCGAGCCGGCGTACCAGGTCCAGCCGCGCCACCAGCAGCCGGTACAGCCGGTCGCGCAGGTCAGCCGCCACGGCCGCGCCGTCGTGCCGGGCGAACGCGTCGGCGACCGCCAGGGTGCCGGCCGCGCCGTGGCAGATGCCCACCCGGTCGTCGACGTCCTCGCCGTACAGGTAGAACTCGTCGTCCCACGCGGCGCGGAACGACTCCATCGCGCCGGTGGCGAACGACCGCAGCGCGGCGTCGTGCAGCACCCGGCCGGCCTCCCAGAGCGCCCACGCCACGCCCGGCGTCCCGTAGCACCAGGCCTGACGCCGGCTGGGAGCGGTGGGTAGCGGCCGCTCGTCGCGGCCGAACGCGGTCCAGGTGACCACGCCACGAGCGTCCACGAAGGACTCCCGGCGCAGCCACGCGGCGCACCGGCGCAGCGCCGGGCGCGGGTCATCGGCCGGGGCCGCGCCGGCCCGGTCCGCCGCGGCGCACAGCGCCACGATGATGCCGGGTACGCCGTGTGCCAGGCCGGTGTTGACGCGACCGACGCCGTGCGCCGAGTCGGGCCCGTACACCCGGGCGAGCCGGAGCCGGTCGTGGGTGTCGCTGTCGCAGAGGGCGGCGTGATGGCGGAGGACCGGTTCCCGGGCCGGCGCCGGGCACGCCGGGTCGGTGGCGAGCGTGACCAGGGTACCGGCGGCGCCCACCAGCAGGTCGTAGTCGCGCATGGTCACCGCCTCGCTGCGCCACGGCCGGCCCGCGCTCCAGTCCAGGACCGATCCGCGTACCCGGTCCACCAGCGGTACCAGCCGTTCGTCGACGGTCGCCGCGAGCCGGACCCCGGCGAGAAAGCCGGTCAGGCCGGCGTCGTGCAGCCCGCCGTGCCCGACTCCGGCACGGAAGCCGGCCAGCCAGGCGGGCAGCGCCCGCCGGGCGGCGTCGACCGCCGCCGGGTGTCCCGTGCCGGCCGCCAGTAGGGCGAGCACCGCCGGTCCGGCATCCTCGTGTCGACGGCCGCCGACCCCGGTCCCGCGGTAGGTCGTGAGCAGCTCGGCGGCGAGTTCGACGACGGGCTCGGCAGGCACGCATCCTCCCACGTGTCTCCATGGACGGGTGCCGCCCGGCCCGCCGCGAGGGAGCCGGCGGCCGGGCGGCACCCGGATTCACCTGGTCAGCACCCGCCCCAGACGCTGCCGGTACCGCAGGCTCCGGTCTCGCACAGGTCCATCTCCGACGGGCAGCCGTCCTCGCACGTGCTGCACTTCGTGATCATGTTGCTGACCGCGTGCGGGTTCGGCAGGAACTTGTGGGTGGCCTGGTAGGTCACCTCAAGTTCCGCGATGAGCGCCTCGACGTTCCAGACGTCCAGCGGCGCACCGGCCGTGACGGCGACGTTGTCCATGACATTCACCTCCCCCCTCGATGTGTTGTGGGCCGTCCGGGCCTGCCGGTACTCAGGCGGGCACCGGAGATCGGATGTCGCCCGTCACGGCCGCGGCGACCCGCGCGGCCATCGCCGTGGGCGACTCGTCGACCGGCAGGCGCAGCACGAGCTGGGCCGCGAGCCGGCCGGCGTCGGGATGGACCGGGTCGGCGACCAGAAGCCGGTCCGGGGCCGGCAACATCTCCTCCAGCAGGAACCCGGGAGCCGCCTCGGCGGCCCGTTCCAGCAGCCGGATCGAGCGCAGGCTCTCCAGGTCGCACGGATACGCCTGCCGCCCGGAGAGCCGGCGCACCATCACCCACCGGGGCAGGCCGGCCCGGGCCCGCAGCCGGTCCAGCGCCCGGGCCTTCTCCAGCGTCGACCCGCCCCGCTGCCACAGGTCCCCGGCGCCGAACCGCCACTGGGCGCAGGCGATGACCAGGCCGCCGATGGTGACCCGGGGGCTGGCGTCGCGGTCGGGGAACGCGGCAAGGATCGAGCTGCGGTGCGGCAGGGGCGGCATCGGGTACGGGGTGGCCCGGCGCAGCAGCCGGGTCACCGCCCGCCAGGCCGTCGGTACGGTCCGGGTGGCGTGGTACATCGGCCAGATCCGCCGGCCGGGTACCTCCGCCCAGACCCGCCCGTCGACCAGCCGTACCGTGATGTCGCGCAACGGCAGGTACCCGGCGGTCCCACCGGCCGCCCGGCTGTAGGTGCTCAGGTCGGGATCCCCGGTCCACCAGGGCGTGTACAGCGGCCGGCGCACCGCGTTGGCGGCGACCTCCGACAGCGGCGGCACGAGCAGCTCGACCAGTGGCATCCCGGTGCGGTGCGCCAGCGTATCGAGAAACGTCCGGTACGCCCGGGCCGCCGGGAGCTCGCCGTACACCCGGGTGGCGCCGTCGCCGAAGCGCGCGTCGATGACGCCCGCCGGCCCGAGGCTCTCCAGGACGGCCAGTGCCCCCTCGTCAGCCGCCAGCGGTCGGACCATGCAGTCCAGCGGCCAGGCCAGCGGCCCGTCCGGTGCGCCGAGCCGGGTGAGCAGCGACGGCGACAGATCCACCGGCCCGCCCGCGGCGAACCGGTCGGTCAGCTCCGCCAGCAGGGCCGCGTACCCGCTGTCGGGATGTACCGGCGGCCGCCAGTCACCGTGGTCGTGCGGATGGGCGGTGCCGGCCGGCTCGTCGCGCAGGTGGTCGGCCGCCACTTCGAGGATCGGACGCGGGTCTTCGGTCACGCCGGGGACCGGCGGGGGCTCACCGGGGACCGCGTCGGCGTGGATCAGCCCGTACACCCGCAGGGCGTGGCGGGCCGCCTCGCCGAGCGCGGCCACCGCCGAACCGGACAACGGGCCGTCCGCGCGCCGGTACGCGTCGACGTACCCGTCCGCCCGACCCGGGGCGGCCTCGCGGACGCTGACCGGCCCCGGAGCCCACGACGCGAAGCGCTCCTCCAGGGGCCGGGACACCTGCAGGACGCCCAGCTCGACCAGGTGGGCCAGGAAGGCGCGCGCCGGCCCGGGGCCTCCCGGCACGAGGGCGTGCGCCACCGCGTCCAGCGGCCGGGGCGGGCCCGGCAGGGCCGCCCGGAGCGCCTCCAGGAGAGGGGTCCGGCGCAGGGTCAGCTCGGTGATCTCGTCCGGGGCGGCCGCGTCCACCGCCCAGACCCGCAGGACGTCGCCGTCGTCGAGGTGCAGCGGCGCCAGGGCGACGCGGGTTCCGCTCGACGCCTGGAGGTCCGGCCGGGCCAGGTGCAGGTTCTCCAGGCAGTGCAGGGTCAGCCGGGCGCCGACGGCACGGGGCGTGAGCGGGTCGGCTACCTGCCCGGCCCCTGGCGCGTCCGGCTCGACGTCGACCAGCGCGACGTGCGCGAACCAGCCTCGTGGCGTGGTCTTCGTGGTGGCGCGGGTGAGCATCCGCCACAGGTAGTCCGCCCGCTGCCGCATCCGCTTGGCGGACCAGGAATCGCCGCGCTCCACCCGCCGCTCGATGTCGTGGTAGGTCTCGGGGTTCGCGGTCCACAGCGCCTGCGCCGCGACCGGCGAGGTGCGCACGAGATCCCAGGCGACGGCGTACAGCCGCCGCTCCTCGTGGGCGACGGCGGCGGCCGTCCGCTCGCGCAGCCCGTCCAGCCGCACGCCGAGCACGTGCAGGCGGGCCAGGCCGGTCGCGAGTGGACCGTCCGGCGTGTGCCCGGCGAGTTGGCGGTACTGTGCGGCCAGCATCCGGCCACCGTTGTGCAGCGCCCGCCGTACGGCCAGCGCCGTGGCACGCTCGGCGGCGGACAGGCGCGGGGCCGGTACCAGCTCGTGCCCGATCCGGTCCGCCACGCGTCCGGCCAGCCGGCGGTAGCGCTCCTCGGCGCGGTCCAGCCGGCGCAGCAGGCCGAACAGCTCCGGATTGGCCCCGGCCAGCCACCACGTCATCGGTACCCCGGCCACGCGCAGCAGCGCGGTACCGCCGAATCCCGGGTCAGTCGCCATCGCTGACCTGGGTCATGAGCGCGTGCGTGAGCAGCGCCTGCCGGGGGTCGGACAGCGCCGCCCGGTTCCACTGGAAGATGGTCAGCAGCGCGGCGGTCTGGCGGGGACCGACCACGGCGTGCCCGCCGCCGAGGTACTCCGCCAGCCAGCGGGCGCAGTCGGGCCCGATGGCGTGCTCGTACCGCTCGGCCAGCTCCCGGGTGACCGGCGAGAGCTGCGCCCGCAGCTCCCAGGGCCGTCGCCAGGCCGCCCGCACGGACTCCACGGCCCCTTCCAGGTCGCGCGCGGAGACGGCGGACGGGGCCAGCCGCCGCCCGCCCCGGCGGCACAGCCAGTCCCACACCCCCAGGTCCTCCCACCCGTCGATACCCAGCGCGGCATACAGCGCCCGCAGCATGAGCAGCGACAGTCCCCAGGCCGGATCCGGCCGACCCCCGGCGGCGGCCGCGTGGTAGCCCGACCAGGCGAGCGCGTCATGGGTGAACAGCCGGTGTACGTGGGTCATCGAGACCGGCCCGCCGAACAGCAGCGTCTCCGGCTCGTACACCCCGTGCTCCACGGCCGCGACGAGTCCGGCCTCCCGCCAGGAGTCGACCCGGGGTAGCACGGACGCGCGGAACCGGTGCCGCTCGCCGGCCGGTACCTCGAACCGCAGGCGCATCCCCGGCGGCTTGTGCATGAAGGACGCGTTGCGTACCGCCTGCCGGGCGAGCGACTCCCGGAGCAGGTCGCGCAGTCGGGCGTACAGCTCGGCCGGCGGCGGCCAGCCGGCGATCCGCAGGTTGAGCTGCACCCAGCCGTACCGCGTACCGGCCGGATCCAGCGCGGCGAGGCCGGCCGCGATGAACGCGTCGCGGGTCGCGCCGAACGCCGCCTCGCCGGCGGAACCCGGAACCGGCCGGTCCCCGCCGGCGGCTTCGACGGTCTCGGCACACCGGCGGAGGAACGCCGCCAGCGGCAGATCGTGCCGGCCAGCCATCGCGACAATCACCCACCCCTCGATGCGCGCCGGCCAATGATGGGTGAGGGCGATCAGCGTCCGCTTACACTTCGCTCAACGCGCGGGGTTGGTTGCGCTACCGGAGTCGCGGCACCCGGTGATACCTGCCGTCAGGGCAGGTTCGGCAACGGCCAGGTCTGCCCGGTGGCGCTGTCGATCAGCGCGGCGCGGACGACCCGCGCGGGCAGCGGAAGGACGTCGTACACCGCGGCGGCGACGACCGGCAGCCGCTCCAGCCGCGCCCGCGGGGCGAGCGAGCAGTGCGGCAGCCACCGGTCGATCTCGTAGTGCTGGTGCACCAGCGCGCCGGTGGCCCGGACCGCCTCCACCACGGTATGCTGCCGGCCCACGAGATCGGCCGGCACGGCCGGAACGAGGCAGATCCGCCCGCGCCGGAAGGCACCCAGGGCGTCGAAGGTCAGCTCGAACGGCCCCCGGTCCGGCAGCGCCGACACCGCGCTGCGGACCTTGTCCAGGTCCCACGCCAGCAGCACTACGTAGGACAGGTGGGCGTGGTGCAGGCCGTGCGTGTGCGAGCGCAGGGTCGGTACGCCCCGCGCCTCCAGCCGGTCCCACAGCTCGCGCAGGGCACGCTCGGTACGCCGGTCGAACAGCAGGCAGACACCGAGAGCCACGAACCCGACCCTAGCTATCATGCGGCGGTGACAGAGGTACCGGAGCCCGTCGTGGGCGTGGTCGTCCCGGACACCGGCGGGGTGCGGAGCACCTCGGCCCTCGGTCGGGCGGTGGTCGCGGACGCGTTGCGTTCCGTCGACGCGGTCGGCGCCCGCGCGGCCGAGTCGGCGACCGGGTGGCGGCGCGCCTACCTCCTGCACTTCCGGCGGCTGGTGGAAGCCGGTCTGCTGTCGCGGGAGGCGGCGCTGGGGATCGCCCGCGACGGGCTGGCGTCGCTGCACGCCCGGATGCGGTTCGCCACGGCGGAGGGCGAGCTTCCGCTGGCCGAGGCGTTCACGCCGGACCTGGCCGGCGAGCCGCTCGCCACCGCGACGGTCACCGGCCGCGGGAACGCACAGCGGGAGCTGGCGCTGCCGTACCACGGCGGGCGGCTGCGCGGCGCGGAGCTGGACCGCCAGCTCGACCGGTGGGTGGCCGCCGGGGTGGTCGAGCCGTCCTGCGCCGAGGCGGTCCGGGTGGTCGCCGGCAACCCGGACTGGCTCGACCTGTCCGGCCGCCCGGTGGTGGTGCTCGGGGCCGGCGCGGAGATGGGGCCGCTGACCGCGTTACTGCGCTGGGGCGCCGAGGTGATCGCGGTGGACCTGCCCCGGCCCGCGCTGTGGCAGCGGCTGCTCGACACCGCCAACCGGTACGCCGGGCGGCTGCGCGTCCCGGTCGCCGGTGACCCGGCCGGGCCGGACCTCGCCCGGCGCGCCGGGGCCGACCTGGTGCAGGAGCCCGGGCGGGTCGCGACCTGGCTCGCCGGCTTCGACGGCCCGCTGGTGCTCGGCAACTACGTGTACGCGGACGGCGCGATGAACCTCCGGGTGGCGATGGCGGTCGACGCGCTGACCGAGCACCTGATGGCCCGCCGGGACGACCTCGCGCTGGCGTTCCTCGCCACCCCGACGGACGTGTTCGCGGTACCCGCCGACGCGGTGGACGAGGCCAACCGGCGGTACGCGGAGGCGAGCGGCATCGGCCGGATCCGCCGGCCGTTACGGGTGCTGAGCGGCGGCCGGCTGCTCGCCCGCAACTACCCGCCGCAGGCCGACCCGGGCGTCAACGACAGTCTCGTGCCGCAGCAGGGACCCAACTACGCACTGGCCAAGCGGCTGCAACGCTGGCGCGCGACGGTGGCGCGGGCGGCCGGTACCACCGTGTGTCTCACCGTCGCGCCGGCCACCCGCACCCGCAGCGTGCTGCGCAACCGGTTGCTCGCCGCGGCGTTCGCCGGCGCGCACCGGTTCGGCATCGAGGTGTTCGAGCCGGCGACCAGCAACACGCTGATGGCCGCGCTGCTGGTGCACCACCTGCGCACCGCCCCGCCGGCACAGCCGTACCCCTGGCAGGACGAGGCGTACGCCGCCGCCCACGGCGGCCTGTGGCGCCAGCCGTACGCGCCCCGCAGCGCCCTCGGCATCGCCGTGCTACTCGGCATCGGCGCGGCGCGCGGGTGAGGCGGTCCGGCGAGCGCGGGCGGTGTTGTGGCGGAAGACGTGGCGGTAGGTCTGCGGCGACACGCTGGTGATCCGGCGGAAGTGCTGGCGCAGCGAGACGGCGGTACCGAACCCGGCCCGGCGGGCGATCCGCTCGACCGGCTCGTCGGTGGTCTCCAGCAGGTCCTGCGCTACGCGTACCCGTTGCTCGACCAACCACTGCAGCGGGCTGGGGCCGACCACCTCACGGAACCGGCGGGCGAACGTCCGGGGGCTCATGTGCGCCCGCTGCGCCATCTGGGCCACGCTGAGCGGCTCGTGGAGATGCCGCCGGGCCCAGTCGAGCACCGGGTTCAGCGCCCGTGCCGCGTCCGCGGCCGGGTCCGAGCGCGGCTCGCCCGGCGTGACCGGGCGGGCGAACTGCGCCTGGCCGCCGTCGCGATGGGGCGGTACCACCATCCGGCGGGCCACCTCGTTGGCGACCGCGGCCCCATGGTCCCTCCGCACCAGATGCAGGCAGAGGTCGATCGCCGAGCCGGTGCCGGCCGAGGTGAGCACGTCGCCGTGGTCGACGTAGAGGACCGCGGGGTCGACCAGCACGCGGGGGTACCGGTGGGCGAAGTCGACCGCGTTCATCCAGTGGACGGTGGCGCGGCGCCCGTCGAGCAGTCCGGCCGCGGCCAGCAGGTACGCGCCGGTACAGATCGAGGCGATACGGGTGCCTCTGGCGTGCGCCTGGCGCAGCACGTCGAGGAGCGGCTCGGGTGCCTGCCGCTGGGTGGCCCGCGCGCATGCCGGTACCAGGATGGTGTCCGCGCGCAGCAGGTCGTCGAGCCCGTACGGGGTGTCCACGCACAGGCCCATCGTGGTCCGTAGCGGCCCGGGGACGGCGGCGCACAGCCGCAGCTCGTACCACGGATCGACGAGGTCGGCCCGGTCGATGCCGAACACCTCGCAGGGAACGGCGAACTCGAACACCGGTACCGCGTCGGTGACGGCCATGGCGACCACGTGTGGCCTCATGGCAGAAACCTATCGCACAGCGGCGTTTTTGCCACTGGTCGACCGGCCCCGGACAACGCAGATTTGGCCGCATGACCGACACGCTGATCGAGCGGCGCGGCCGGGTCGGGGTCGGGCAGGGAGCCGCGCTCTATATAGGTGCGGTCCTCGGTACCGGCGTCATCGCGCTTCCCGCGCTCGCCGCCGAGGTGGCCGGGCCCGCGTCACTGCTCGCCTGGCTGGGCATGGTCGCGCTCTCCGTGCCGCTGGCCGCGACGTTCGCCGCACTGGGTGCCCGGTATCCCGACGCCGGCGGCGTCTCGACCTACGTGCGTTACGCGTTCGGGCCACGGGCGGCGGCGGTGGTCGGCTGGTGCTTCTACTCCGCGATCCCGGTGGGTGCGCCGGCCGCCGCGATCTTCGGCGGGGAGTACGTCGCCGCCGCGGTCGGTGGCGGCCAGCGCACGGTCATGCTGACCGCCGCGGTGCTCATGGTCGTCGTGACCGTGGCCAACGCGTTCGGCCTGTCGGTGTCCGGCCGCCTGCAACTGGTGCTCGCCGTGCTGCTGGTCAGCCTGCTGCTCGCCGCCGTGGTCGCCTCGGCGCCCCACGCCCAGCCGGGCAACCTGCGACCGTTCGCGCCGCACGGCTGGCTCGCGGTCGGGTCGGCCGCCGCGCTGCTGATGTGGAGCTTCGCCGGGTGGGAGGCGATCACCTACCTGGCCGCGGACTTCCGCCGCCCGGCTCGTGACCTTCCCCGGGCGGCCACCGTGGCGGTCGTGGTCGTCGGCGTGCTCTACCTGTCCGTCGCCGCGGCCAGCGTGCTCGTCCTGGGGCCGGCGGCCGGCACCACCCGTGCACCACTGGCCGAACTGCTCGCGCTCGGAGTCGGCGGCCGGGTCGAGGTGTTCGCCGCGGCCGCCGCGCTACTGCTCACGCTCGGCGTGATGAACGTGTACTACGCCGGTGCGGCGAAGCTCGGCGCGGCCCTGGCCCGCGACCGCGCGCTGCCGGGCTGGCTGGCGCGGGGCAGCGAGTCCGGCGAGGTACCCCGGCGCAGTCTCATGCTGGTGTCCGGGCTGGCCGGCCTCGGCCTGGCCGTCGTCGCGGTCGCCGGCGTCGGCCCGAAACCGCTGGTCCTGCTCACCACCGGCTCGTTCGTGGCGGTGTACGCGCTGGGCACGGCCGCCGCGGTCAAGCTGCTCCCACGCGGCGGCCTGGCGCGCGGCCTCGCGCTGGTGGCGCTGCTCGCCGTCACCGCCCTGCTGCTCGCCACCGGCTGGTACCTGCTCTGGCCCCTGGTCGTCACCGGCTGCGCCCTGCTGTACCTGCGATTGCGCTGACCTCACGCGGTGGCCCGGCGAGCTTTGTACGGCGATGACGCAACTGCTGAGCCGGACCGGGAGAGGCTGATCGTGACGTCTGGCATGCTGAGGGCATGACCGAGGAACCGGGGGATCGTTCCGAGCCGTCGGGAGACACGATGTCTGCTTCACTACCAGTGATCTCGGTGATGCTGATCGTGCCAGACGCGCACGCTGCCGTTGCCTGGTACAAGACCGCGCTGGGTGCGACAGAGCTGTGGGACCTTGGTGGCGTGGCCGGCCTTGACATCAACGGGGCCCCGTTCTTCCTCCACGAGGTCAATCCCAAGAACCCGACGGAGACCAGTCCCGGCCAGGCGGGGGTCACGAGCACCCGTATCGAGTTGTTCGTCGATGACCCCGACGGCTTCATCGAGCGGGCCGTCGCCGCTGGCGCAACCGCTGGGGCGCGAGTCGAGGACCACCACGCGCCCTGGGGTACGCACCGTCAGGGTGGCTTCAAGGACCCGTTCGGTCACCGCTGGTCCGTAGGCGACGGGTCCCCCCTGCGCCGGTTCCCACGCTGATCAGGGGCCGACCCTTCACATCCGACCCGCGGGAAGCGTCCCTGCCGGGGCGGCGCCCGTCTGAAGTAGGCCGACACGGACCGCGGACTGACGGCCGCTTCGGCACCCAGATATTGACGGCTGGCCGGTGGGTGAGTACCTTCCGAGGAAATACAAAGGTTTGTTAAACGTTTCCCCCTGATCCATGGTGGCCGCCGACCCCCGGTCGGCTCGGCCCGGCCTTCGATGCGCCGTCGTTCACCGTCGGTACCGTCCCCTTCCTGCGGAGGCAGAGCATGAGATACAGACTCACCAGAAGACGCGGCGCGATGCTGGCGGTGTTGCTCCTGCCGCTCGGCGCCGCAGTGCTGCTCGCGCACGGCGCGAACGCGGCCGTGTCCGCCCCGGTACGGGTCAACGCCAACGGATCTTCGTTTACCGACGGCGGCGGGGCGGTCTGGTCGGCCGATCAGGCGTACACCAGCGGGAGTTGGGGCTACGACACCATCTACGGTGCGGCGTCGACCGGTCACGCCATCGCCGGTACCGCCGACCAGACGCTGTACCAGAGCTACAACCTGTTCAACAACTGGACCGGGTACAAGTTCGACGTGGCCAACGGCACGTACCAGGTGACCTTGAAGATGATGGAGGACTGGGCCGTCGCGGCCGGCCAGCGCAAGTTCGACGTCCGGATCGAGGGCACGACCGTGCTCACCGCCTTCGACATCTTCGCCTCGTGCGGCGCGTTCACGGCATGCGACCGTACCTTCACCGCCACGGTGGGAGATGGGCAGCTCAACGTCGCGTTCAACATGAACGGCGGAGCGAACTACGCCACCGTGTCCGCGATCGCGGTCACCGGCGGGTCGGGCGGTGGCGGTGACACCACGCCGCCGAGCGCGCCGGGCAACCTTCAGGTCACCGGTACCACGTCGTCGAGCGTGTCGCTGGCGTGGAGCGCGTCGACGGACAACGTCGGGGTGACCGGGTACGACGTGTTCCGGGGGTCGACGAAGGTGACGACGGTGACCGGTACCTCCTACACCGACCCCGGCCTGTCGGCCAGCACGACCTACTCGTACACGGTCAAGGCGCGGGACGCGGCGGGCAACGTGTCGGCGGCGAGCAACCAGGTCTCGGCCACCACCCAGTCGGGCGGTGGCGGTGGCGGCGGTAACCGGGTGATGGGCTACTACGCCGACTGGGACGTGTACCAGCGCGGGTACTTCGTGAAGAACATGGACACCAGCGGCCAGGCGGCGAAGCTGAACGTCATCAACTACGCGTTCGGCAACGTGCAGAACGGGCAGTGCACCGTCGGCGACAGCTACGCCGACTACGACCAGTTCTACGGCAGCGACCGCAGCGTCGACGGCACGTCGGACACCTGGGACGCGGGCGCGTTGCGTGGCGCGTTCCACCAGTTGCAGGAGCTGAAGCGGAAGTACTCCAACCTGAAGGTGGTCTGGTCGTTCGGCGGCTGGACCTGGTCCGGCGGATTCGGGCAGGCCGCCGGCAACGCCAGCGCGTTCGCCGACTCCTGCTACAACCTGGTCCACGACGCGCGGTGGAACGGGGTGTTCGACGGCATCGACATCGACTGGGAGTACCCGAACGCCTGCGGGAACACCTGTGACAGCAGCGGTTTCGGCTCGTACAAGACGCTGATGGCCGCGCTGCGCAACCGGTTCGGCTCGGGTGCGCTGGTCACCGCCGCGATCACCGCGGACGGCACCGGCGGCGGGAAGCAGGACGCCGCTGACTACGCCGGGGCAGCGCAGTACGTCGACTGGTACAACGTGATGACGTACGACTTCTTCGGTGCCTGGGCGTCGACCGGCCCGACCGCGCCGCACTCGCCGCTGTACTCCTACAGCGGCATCCCGGTCGCCGGGTTCTACGCCGACAACGCCATCCAGCACCTGAGGGGCAAGGGCATCCCGGCCGGCAAGCTGATGCTCGGGATCGGCTTCTACGGCCGGGGCTGGACCGGCGTGACCCAGAGCGCGCCGGGCGGTTCGGCCAGTGGGCCCGCGCCGGGCACCTACGAGCAGGGCATCGAGGACTACAAGGTGCTCAAGGGCACCTGCCCGCCCACCGGTACCGTGGCCGGCACCTCGTACTCGTTCTGTGGCGGCAACTGGTGGAGCTACGACACCCCGGGCACCGTGGCGGGGAAGATGAGCTACGCCAAGAGCCAGGGCCTCGCCGGTGCCTTCTTCTGGGAGGCGTCCGGTGACGCCGGCAACGGTGAGCTGACCGCGGCCATGCGCAACGGCCTCGGAGGATAGCCCAGGTCGGCGGCCCGGGCAGCCACGCGCTGCCCGGGCCGCTTGACCCGGGCTCACTCCCGACCGACAATCCGACGGAGGCTCTGATGCGTCGCTTCGTCCTTCTCGCGGTGGGTGCGGTCCTGCTGGCCGTGGCCGCGGTACCGGCCGATCCGGCTGCGGCGGCGGCGGGATGCGTCTCGACGGCCGACTGCCTGTCCAAGTTGACGCTCGCCGAGAAGGCCGGCCAGATGACGCAGGCCGCCAACGTCTACATCAGGAACAAGAACGACATCGCGACGTACGGCCTCGGCTCGGTGCTCAGCGGCGGTGGCGGCGGCCCGAACGGTGCCGGCGGTACGGCGACCCAGTGGGCCGACATGGTCGACGACTTCCAGAGCTACGCGCTGAAGAGCCGGCTCGGGATCCCGCTCATCTACGGCGTCGACGCGGTGCACGGCCACAACAACGTGCAGGGTGCGGTGCTGTTCCCGCACCACATCGGGATGGGCGCGACGCGCGACACGGCACTGGTCCAGCAGGCCGAGGACGTGACCCGGCAGGAGGTCCTCGGGACGGGGATCCACTGGACGTTCGGCCCGTGCGTCTGTGTGCCACGCGACGACCGATGGGGACGCACGTACGAGGGCTACGGCGAGGACCCGTCCGTCGTGTCACCGCTGGCGCAGGCGGCGGTGCGCGGCTTCCAGGGGGCGTCGCTCGGGACGAACTCGGTGCTGGCGACGGCCAAGCACTACATCGCGGACGGCGGTACCGCCTTCGGCACCGGCGGCAGCGGGTACCTCATCGACCAGGGGGACGCCCGGATCACCGAGACCGAGCTGCGCGCGGTCCACCTGCCGCCGTACCAGAGCGCCGTCTCGGCCGGCGTCGGCTCGGTCATGATCTCGTACAGTAGCTGGAACGGGGTGAAGGACCACGGCAACAGTTATCTGATCAACACGGTCCTCAAGGGCGAGGTCGGCTTCCAGGGCTTCGTCGTGAGCGACTGGGGCGGCGTCAAACAGCTGCCCGACGCCACCTACGCCGACCAGGTCGCCCACGCGGTCAACGCGGGCATCGACATGATCATGGTACCGGACGACTACGTGGGCACCATCAACGCCATCGTCAACGACGTCAACGCCGGCAAGATCACGCAGGCCCGGGTCGACGACGCGGTGACGCGCATCCTGAACGCCAAGTTCGCGCTCGACCTGTTCGGCCACCCCTTCGCCGACCGTAGCTACACCGCCCAGGTCGGCTCGGCCGCGCACCGGGCGGTGGCCCGCCAGGCGGTCCGGGAGTCGCTGGTCCTGCTCAAGAACGACGGCGTCCTGCCGCTGTCCACGAGCGGCGCCTACAAGATCGTGGTCGGCGGGAAGTCCGTGGACAACCTCGGCTACCAGCTCGGCGGCTGGTCGATCAGCTGGCAGGGCGGCAGCGGCGCGACGACCACCGGTACCACGTTCTGGCAGGCGCTGCAGCAGGCCACGGCGGGGACGAACATCACGATCCAGAACGTCGGTACCCGGACGAAGGGCCACTACTCCGGTGACGTCGGCATCTGGGTCGGTGGCGAGACGCCCTACGCGGAAGGCAAGGGCGACTCCTCCACGCTGGCCTTCGGCAACGACAACTCCAGCCAGCTCAGCGACATCTGCGCGCGCGTCACGAGGTGCATCGCGATCCTCTACTCGGGACGGCCGGTGGTCATCGCCGACCAGGTGACCAAGGCGAACGGGTTCGTCGCCGCGTGGCTGCCCGGTACCGAGGGCCAGGGCATCACCGACGCCCTCTTCGGCGGCGGGTTCACCGGAACGCTCCCGGTGAGCTGGCCGACCGCGGTCGCCGACGAGCCGATCAACAGCGGCGACGGCAAGACCCCGCTGTTCCCGTTGGGATACGGGCGCAGCCCGTACTGAGCGCCGATCCGATGGCGATGCTGCCGTTGCCGAAGCGCGCGTACGGGTTGCTGAAGTTGGCCCGGTGCCCGAGCTGGCGCACGTGCTGTTCATCCGCTGAAGCCGTTGCCGGGGTCCGGCTGGGCGGTCAGCGTGATCGTCTGGCCCTGGTCGAAGGCTGGCTGCAGGTCGGCGGGCAGGAGATGCCGCCGCCGGTGATGGTGCCGTTGCCGATCGCCCTCTCTTACCTACGGAGCCAGCTGGTCGATGGTCATTCCGACATCGTTGAGGATGCCCCGTAGCGTGCCCTTCGCCACGTCGCGGTTGCCATGGGCCGGCACCGTGGTGCCGCGCCCGTCCGGGTGGCGCATGATGTGGTGGCTGCCGCTGACTCGGGCCACTTTGAAGCCATGGCGCTCCAACGCCCGGACGACTCTGATGCCCGAGACTGACGGGAGCGGCGGCATCAGGCCGCCACAGTGACGGACAGTTCCCGAGGAACCCCGAACTCCTCTATGAGGCCGGCGAGCGCCTCGCGGAGGTCGTCGAGCGCCTCTTCTTCGGTGTTGCCTTCGCCGTGAGCGCCAACACCGGGACGAAGCTGGGCGTGCGCACACCACACCCCGTCCTCGTCGCGCTCGACGACGACAGGCACGGTAACGGTGGTGGTGCGGGACTCTGTCACGCCACCCACGATAACGCTGGGGCCGCGCGGAGCGCGAGAGCGGTCCGGCCAAGTGACGCCGGCCGCGCGTAGCCGGCGGTGGCGTACGGCGGCGGCGACCAGGAAGCTGCAGGTCATTCCCCGTCGCTGTCGGTGGCGGTCCGTCACTCGATCCGGGTCGTGGCTCGGGGGAGCTTGAATCCTTTGGTGATGAGCCAGATGGCAAGCGTCAGCTCCCAGGCGAAGACCGGAACCGCGGTGATCGCCGCCCACCCCGAGACCTGCTGGTAGAGGCCGAACAGCACGGCGGTCGCGGAGGCGAAGATCAATGGGCCGCCGATCAGCCCCAGTACGGCGATGAACCGTGGCACGAGCCCGGACCGGTACATCAGGTAGGCCAGCAGTACCGTGTTGGTTCCCAGGACGAAGTCTGGCCCGAGCAGGAACGTCCAGTCATGAAGGGCGACCAGGGCCCGACCGGCTGTGACGAGCGATGCGGTGTTCGTGCCGGCCACTTCCGGCGGGTGCCGGCGCAACGTCACGACCGCCAGGAGGCTCACGATGCCGACGGAGATGATGGCGGCCTCCAGGGTGCGAAGGCCGACGTAGCCGAGCGCGACGCCCTCGTTCTGCCTCTTGACCACAGGAAACAGCGTGACCGCCGTGCCGACGATGGCGAGGGCGAGGATCACCTCGAAGAACGCCCCCAGGAGCACGCGGGTGTCGGGCCCGGCGCCGACGACGTAGCCGGCGTCGTTCAGGACCGGGGCGTACAGGACGAGCGCTCCGATCGAGGTGACGTGGGTGACGAGATAGAGCACGCCAGCGGCCGTTGCGATCTTTCTCGGTGCGGTCACCGGGACTCCTCTCCTGGCGGGTGTACACCGTACACCCGCGCGGCCCACGGTAGGGTGTACGGTGTACACCTGTCAAGGAGGGCTGGGATGGACGTCGCGCGCCGGGCCCCCCTCAGCAGGGACCGCGTGCTGCGTGCCGCCGTCGCGCTCGCCGACCGGGCCGGCATCGACTCGCTGAGCATGCGCAGCCTCGCGGAGGAGTTGCACGTCGTGCCGATGGCGCTCTACAAGCACGTGGACAACAAGGAACAGCTCCTCGACGGGATGGTCGACGTCGTCGTCGGCGAGATCGATCGGCCGGCCGGCGGTACCGACTGGAAGAGCGCGGTCCGGCGGCGCATCCTCTCGGCCCGGGGAACGCTGCTGCGCCATCCCTGGGCGTCCCGCGTCATCGAATCCCGGGCCAAACCCACACCCGCCGTGCTGGACTACCTGAACTCGATCATCGCGATGTTCCGGGCCGGCGGCCTGTCCGCCGACCTCACCCACCACGTGATGCACGCCCTGGGCAGCCGCGTGTGGGGATTCACCCAGGAACTGTTCCCCACCCCGCCACCCCCCGACGGGCTGGCGGCCCGGTACCCCTACATCATCGAGATAGCCACGGCCGGAGCCCACGACGAAGCATCTGTCGTCGGCCAGGGCTGCGACGACCGGTTCGAGTTCGAGTTCGCGCTCGATCTCCTCCTGGACGGGTGCGAGAGACTCCACCACGAGGGGTGGAACCCACGACAGCGGAGGCGGCCATGACCATCACGGTTTCCAGTTCCGCGTTCACCGACGGCGGTACGATTCCGCGCCGCTACACCTGCGACGGCGCGGACCTCTCGCCGCCGCTCCACGTTGCCGGGGTGCCGGACGGCACGCGGGAGCTGGCCGTTCTGGTCGAGGATCCCGATGCCCCGCGCGGCACGTTCGTGCACTGGGTGGCCTGGGGAATCGATCCGTCCGACGCCACCCTGGGGGAGGGTGCGTCGCCGCCCGGCACGGGTACCAACGGCTTCGGCCGGCGCGGCTACGGCGGCCCCTGCCCGCCGCGCGGAGCGCCGCACCGGTACGTCTTCACCGTCTTCGCGCTGTCCCGCCGCCTGGACCTGCCGCCCGGTGCGTCGGCGGACCAGCTACGCCGGGCGGCCGCGGGCGCCGCGATCGCCCAGGGCAGCCTCACCGGGCGGTACGGCCGGGCCTGACCCGGCCTCGGCCGGCCCGGCGTCAGCTTGCGCACGGGGCGCGTTGCCGTCCGCGTCCGCGATGACCGCGACCATCGCCGCCCGCGTCGGGACGTCGAGCTTCGCGAAGATGCGGCGCAGGTGGGTGGAGACAGTCCACGGGCTGACGTCGAGCTTGCCGGCGATCGCCACGTTGGTCAGCCCCATGGCCACCATCTGAGCGACTTCCCGCTCGCGTGCGGTCAGTCTGCCGACCCCGGACCTACCGGTCGACCTGTGCTTGGTGAGCAGGCACCGCACCCCGTCCACTTCGAGGTCGAGCAGCACCTCGCGGCAGGCGTTCGCGTCCTCGTCGCTGCCCCGGCTGTGGCGCAGCAGGCGGGAACCGGCGACGAGCCGGGTGATGAGGCGACGTATCTCGTACTCGATGTCCGCCGGAGTGAGCAGAGCCGGCAGGGGACTGCTCGGCGCCGGAGCGTCCGGGGGCGGGGCCGCGGCAACCAGAAGCGTTCCCGGCGTTGGTTCGGCGCCCCCGGCCATCGTCACCCCCGAGCGCAATACATCAGCCTTACGGCTGACGACGGCCATGCCAGCCGTCATCTTGGAGGGTAGTCGTCTTGTCCACATTCCGTATCGCACAATCGCGCGACCATCACATGTCGCACATCGGACGGTGCGCCACGAACGCGCGACCTCGTTCGGGGAGCCCGTCAACGGCGACTGGCGGATGGGATCCGGCCGGCCACACACTGCCGACACCATGACCGTGCCGGCCCCGCGACTCGCGCTGACTCCGCGGCTGGACCTACGGGTCTATCCGTCGCTGCTGACCTGTGCCGAACTTCTCGCCTGCCCACTTGAGGAACTGGACGGGATAATCGCGCGCGAGTTGGAGAGCAACCCGGCGCTGGACCGGGTGGACCGGCCGGGTACCGGTACCGGCTGGAGCGGCGAGGGGCTGAACTCGGTGCCGTACCGGCCCGGTACCGCCGAGTCGCTGGTGAGCGAGGTCCGGCCGCTGCTGCCCGAAGACGACCGGTGGCTGGCCGCCTGGATCCTGGCCGACCTGGATCAGCGCGGCTTCCTGGGACGGGACGTGCGTACCCTGGCCGCCGACCTGGGGGTCGACGAGGCGCGCGCCACAAGGGTGATCGAGGCGATCCGCGCTGTCGGCCCGCCGGGCATCTGTGCGGCGGACGTCACCGACTGCCTGCTCCTCCAGCTCCAGCCGCTGGAGGCGGACGGCCGGGCGCCGCGATTGTTGCGGACCATGATTACCGATCACCTGCCGGACCTCGCGAAGGGCCGCGTCGGTACCGTGGCCGCCGCCCTCGGCATCAGCTCCGGCGAGGTGCTCGCGCTCCGCGATTTCCTGCGCACCCACCTGCGCCCGTGGGTGGCGCTGGACGCCCCGGCGGCCGGCCCGGTACCGGCGTCGCCACCGGACATCGTCATCCGCCGCGCGCCTGACGCTCCCCGGGAGTTCGAGGTACTCGTCACCTCCGGCGGCTCGTCGCTGATCCGGCTGGATCCGCTCTGGGCGGAGCTGGCCGCCGACACCCCGTCGACGATGCCTCCGGCCGACCGCCGCCGGCTGCGGGAACACCTCGCGCGGGCGCGTACCTTCCTCGCCGGGCTCGAAGAGCGGGCCGCGACGCTCCTCCGGGTCGCCCGCCACGTCGCCGTCCGGCAGCGCGGGTTCCTGTCTGAGGGCCCGACCGCGCACGCCCCGCTGACCCGGGCCGAGGTGGCCGCTGCGGTGGGCCTGCACGAGTCGACGGTCAGCAGAGCGGTCGCCGGCAAGCGGGTACGGCTGCCCGACGGCAGGGTGGTTCCGTTCGCCAGCCTTTTCGGCGCCAGCGGGTCGGTGCAGGCGAGCCTCCAGGCGATCGTGGCAGCCGAGCCGCAGCCGCTGTCCGACGCGGAGCTGGCCGACGAGCTGCGGGCGCGGGGGTACCCGGTGGCCCGCCGGACGGTGGCCAAGTACCGGGGCCAGCTCGGCATCCCTACGCACACCTGCCGCTGAAGCCGGCTTCGCCGCCGGCGCCACCAGCCGAAGTCCACTTCGCCCCGCGGCGCCCCGCCCACCTCCGTGACCTGCCCGCCGACCCTGGCACGCATCTTGCACCGCACAGGGCAGGAGGACCACCACCGCGATGGGCTAGGAGGTCGCCCATGCACAACCTGGATCGCACCATGTTCGAGGCCGGCGAGATCGCCCACGGCGAGACGGCCGAGCTTGAGCAGGAGGACTTCCTTGGAATCCTCGGCTCACTGCTCAGCGGCGAGACCGGCGGGTCGCACGAGACCGGGTCGCACGAGACCGGGTCGCACGAGACCGGGTCGCACGGGATCGGGGAGCTCGGCGGGATGCACGAACTCGAACTGGCTTCCGAACTGCTCGAGGTGCGCGACGAGGCCGAGCTGGACCGTTTCCTGGGCGCCCTGTTGAGGAGCGCCGCCGGCGCGGCGTCGAACTTCGCGCGCTCGCCGACCGGTCAGGCACTCGGCGGCATCCTCAAGCGGGCCACCAAGGAGGCCCTGCCGGTCGTCGGCCGCGGGATCGGCGGGCTGGTGTCGCCGGGCGGCGGCGAGGCCGGCGCCCGGATCGGCCGGGCGGCGGCGGATCTGTTCGGTCTCGAACTGGAGGGGCTGTCCGGCGAGGACCGGGAGTTCGAGATCGCGCGGGCGCTGATCCGCTTCGCCAAGGCCGCGTGCCGCAACGCCCTCAACGCTCCACAGGATGCTCCACCCGCGGCGGTCGCCCGTCAGGCAGCGCTGGCCGCCGCGCACCAGCACGCCCCAGGGCTCGCCGCCGTACTCCAAGCCAACGGCGGGACGCGGCCCGAGCCCGCACCGTCCGGACCCGCACCGGCGGGGCCGGCCCCGGCCAACCGTGCCCGCAGCGGCCGGTGGCAGCGCCACGGCCGGGCGATCGTGATCCTCGACGCCTGACCAGTTGAGTCGAATCGAAGAGAGGAGCGTCTCGTGAGCGTCTACGAGACCAGTCAGTGGGAGAGCCCGGAACTTGAGTACGGCGAGATGGAAACGGCCGGCGAGTACGGCGAGATGGGCGAGTCCGAGACCGGCGAAACCGAGGCATTCCTGGGCGGGCTGCTCAGCTCGGTGCTCGGCGGCCTCGGCGGCGAGGTGGGCGAGTCGGGCCCGCTGAGTGAGGTACAGGAGATGGAGGCGGCCAACGCGCTGCTGGAGGTCAGCAGCGAGGCCGAGCTGGAGCAGTTCCTGGGCAACCTCTTCAAGAAGGTGGCGTCCGGGGTCGGCGGCTTCATGAAGTCCAGTACCGGCAGGGCGCTGGGCGGCATCCTGAAGAACGTCGCCAAGAAGGCGCTGCCGGTGGTCGGCGGTGCCCTCGGTTCGTTCGTCGCGCCCGGCGTGGGTACCGCGATCGGCTCCAAGCTGGGCTCGATGGCGTCCAACCTGTTCGAGGTGGAGCTGGAAGGGCTCAACGAGCAAGAGGCGGAGTTCGAGGTCGCCCGGCGGTACGTACGGTTCGCCAGCGCCGCCGCCCGCAACGCGGCGACCGCTCCCCGGTCGGCGCCTCCCCAGGCGGTCGCCCGCGCCGCCGTCGTGGCCGCCGCCCGCCGGCACGCTCCGGGACTCGTCCGCGGTACGCCGTACCAGGC
>JBKPCQ010000075.1:0-2715 GCA_046727455.1 Actinomycetota bacterium
GCGCTGACCGCCGCGGAGACCGCCCGGGCCGCCGCGGAGGCGGCGTACGACGCCGCCCGGCGCGCGTACGCCGATGCCCTGCCGGCCGCCCGGGTCAGCCGGCCCGACCCGCAGATCGAGGCCCGCGAGCGCCAGGTTTCCCGAGCCGCGCTGGACGCCTACCGGCGCGGCGAACTGTCCGTCGAAGGGCTCCGCAACGTGTTCGGGCATGCCGACCCGAGCCCCGACCGGGAGCGGCGGGAGCGCGAGGTGGACCGGCTCGCGCTGGCCGAGAGCCGGGCCCGGCGGGCATTCCAGCAGGCGGTGGCGGCCGCCCGGGTGGCCCGCGAGGAGCTGCACGTGGTCGAGGTCGCCGAGGCCGCGGTCCGGCAGGAGGCGGCCGACGCCGCCCTGGAGGCTCAGGAAGCCGCGATCGCCGTCCGTACGACAGGCCCGCGCCGTCAGCGCCGCCGGCGTCGTCAAGAGCGTGTTTGAGAAGGTCAGGCCTTGAGGTCTTCGAGGATCCAGGCTCGGCGGCTGGACCCAGACCTCCACCGACCCAGGCTGCCCGAGGGGCCGTTCTTAAGCTACGACCGGCGCGGCGGTACCGGCACCCGCATCAGGTCGGCGGCCACCACCAGCTCGCCGTCGAAGTGGCGGCGCGCCTCGTCGGCGAAGCCGCCCGGATCCGGGTACCGCTGGGAGAAGTGCGTGAGCACCAGCGTCCGCACCCCCGACTCGGCGGCCACCCGGGCCGCCTGCCCCGCGGTCAGGTGGCCGTACCGCCATGCCAGCCCGGCGTCCTGCTCAAGGAACGTCGACTCGATGACCAGCAGGTCGGCGCCCTCGGCCAGCGCGTAGACGCCGTCGCACAGCCGGGTGTCCATGACGAACGCGAACCGCTGCCCGCGCCGGGCCTCGCTCACCTGCTCGACGGTGACCGTCCGCCCGTCGACCGTGAGCGTGCCGTCCCGTTGCAGCCGGCCCACCGCCGGGCCCACGATCCCGTGCCGCGCCAGCAGGTCCGGCCGCATCCGCCGGCCGTCCGGCTCCACCAGCCGGTACCCGTACGCGTCCACCGCGTGGACCAGCCGCCGCGCGGACAGCACGCCGAAGCCGCCCCGGGCCACCTCGCCCTCGGCGTCCACCGGCCGCTCCCGGAGCACCGCCGTCTCGTGGAACGCGCAGGCGTGGCGCAGCCGGTCGAAGTACCGGCGACCGGAGGCCGGGTAGTAGGCGTCGACCGGGTGCGGTACCCGGTCGAGGGACAGCCGCTGGACCACGCCGGGTACCCCCAGGCAGTGGTCGCCGTGGAAGTGCGTCAGGCAGATCCGGGTCACGTCGGTGACGCTGACGCCGGCCTGGAGCATCTGCCGCTGGGCCCCCTCCCCCGGGTCGAACAGCAGTCCCTCGCCGTCCCAGCGCAGCAGGTACCCGTTGTGGCCGCGGGCCCGGGTCGGGACCTGGCTGGCGGTACCGAGCACGACGAGTTCACGCACCGGAATAGACCCCGGCCGACCGGTTGGAGTGTGCGGCGCGCGGGAACCTCTGCACTAGAAGGGAGACCCTCATGAATAGCACACTGATCATTATTCTCGTGGTCGCCGCTGTCGTGGTCGTCGGGCTGATCGTGGCCGGGCTCGCCATGAGCACGAGGCGGCACCGCGCCCTCCGGGAACGGTTCGGCCCGGAGTACGACCGGGTGGTCGCCGACAAGGAGAACCGGTCGGCCGCCGAGCGCGAGCTGCGCGAACGCGAGCGCCACCACGCCGAGCTGGACCTCAAGCAGCTGTCGCCCGAGTCCCGCACGAGGTACGCGGAGGAGTGGGCGCGGCTGCAGGCGCGGTTCGTGGACTCGCCGGAGGAGGCGGTACGCGCCGGCGACGAGCTGGTCACCCGCCTGGTCGGCGAGATCGGGTACCCGACGGACAACTACGACGCGCAGCTCTCGACCCTGTCCGTCGAGCACGCCGCGACGCTGGGCCACTACCGCGACGCGCACGACATCTTCCTGCGCGCCGACCGGGGCGAGGCGAGCACCGAACAGCTCCGCCAGGCCCTGGTGCACTACCGGGCGCTGTTCGCCGAACTGCTCGGCGACGAGCCGGTGCCGCCGGCCGAGTCGGTACCGCGCGCCGAATCGGCACCGCGCGCCACGTCGGCGCCGCTCGGCGGGGACGGGGCACAGCCGCCTGGCGGGGACGGGGCACAGCCGCCTGGCGGGGACGGGGCACAGCCGCCGGAGCGGCCCGGACCGGACGCTCCCGCCGACCGTCCCGCCCCCCAGCGGACCGACGCCCGGCAGAGGAGGTAACCCATGCGCGTCGAACATGACCCGACTGCCGACCGCCCGGCCGGCACCACGATGGATGACGAGGCCGCGCTGGCGGACGTGGACCGTGGAGAGCTCCCGTCCGGCGGCGGCGACGGCCGGACCGGGGAAGGCCCGGCGGCCGACCGCGCCGAGACCGAGCGGGTCGAGCCGGCCCGCCGTGCCGAAGAGGACGCCTGGCTGCGCGCCGAGGAGGCGCCGGCCGACGAGATGACCGTCGGCGAGCCCGAGGGCGGCGCACCGGCCGTGGGCGTGGCCTCGGTACCGCCGCCGGGTTCGACGCCACCGCCGGCCAGCGGCCCCATCGGTGATACCGAGGCCGAGGCCCCGGAGGCTGCGGACCGGGAGGCCGAGGCCCCGGAGGCTGCGGACCGGGAGGCCGAGGCCCCGGAGGCTGCGGACCG
>JBKPCQ010000076.1:0-6842 GCA_046727455.1 Actinomycetota bacterium
CCGGGCCGAACAGCCGGTCGAGCTGGCGCAGCCGGTACCGGACGGTCTGCGGGTGGACGTGCAGCCGGGCGGCCACCTCGGTGGCGTTCTTGTCCAGTTGCAGCCAGGTCAGCAGGGTGTCGGCGAGCAGCCGGCGCGGCCCGGGACGCAGGCCCGCGAGCGGGGCCAGCCGGCGCTCGGCGAGCACCGCGAGCAGCCGCCTGTCCTGGAAGACCGCGAGCGTGGCCAGGTGGTCGGCACACCAGATGAGACCAGACGCCAGGGGGAGGTCGAGCGCCTGCCGGGCCCAGCGCAGGGAGTCGGGCGCGGCAGACGGTGGTACCGCCACGCCGACCGCCGCCCGGATGCCGGCCAGCCCGGCTTCGAGGGCCCGGCGCTGGGGTGGCCGCTCGGGCTCGGGGACGATCAGGCACGGCTGCGCCCGCTCGAAGCCGACCAGCACGTCCGGCGCGAGGAGCGGCGGGCGGGACCAGGCGGCACTGGCCGGTACCGCGACGGCGGCCAGCCGGGGGGGCAGCGGCCACCGGGCCGCGCGGGCGGCGGTGGCGAGCGCCTCGGCCGGTACCGCCGGCTCGGTCAGCAGCAGCTCCAGCAGCCGCCGCCGGCGCCGGTCCAGCACCCCGGCCTCGGCCGCCTGTGCCTGGGCGTACCCGGCGGCGGACGCGTCAGCGACCTGGTCCAGGTAGCCGAAGAGCAGCTCGGCCAGCCGCCCGAGTACCGGCAGCGGCAGGCCCTCGGTCTCGGCGAAGCCGACCAGCCAGCGCCAGCCGATCCGGGCGCCCAGCCGGGTGGCCGCCTGCAGGGTGTCCAGGCTGCGCCCCTCGCGCAGCTCGCCCGCCCCGATCGCGTGGAACAGGTCGCGCCACTCCGACCGCTCGGGCGCCCGCCCCTCCAGCAGGTCGAGGAAGTGCGCCAGCGAGGCCTCCACGCCCAGCCGGACGGTGCGGGTGTAGAGCGCGTCGGCCGGCCGCGCGTACTCCGCGATCCCGGCCTGTATCTCCTCGACCAGCTCGGCCGTGATGGTTGCGGCCTGCGCCCGGATCCGGCCGGCCAGGACGGCGAGCACGGCGTCGGTCTCCCGCGCGCCCACCGGGCGATCGACGCCGGTGACTGTCACCGGGCCAGGATACCGGCCTGTCAAATTCGCGAATCTGCCTACGTGGATGGCCACGCTGCCGGCTTCGTCCTCCTCGGCACCGGGCGGATGCCCGTCCCGGCTCGCCGGCCGAGCGCTGCCTTCCCCGGCGAGGAACTAGGATGATTGAGAGTTCAACCTTCGTGCCGACCGGAAGGGGCGCCGGCCATGGGGATCTTCCGGCTCAACCACGCGGTCCTGTACGTCCGTGACCTCACCGCGAGCGTGCGCTTCTACACCGAGGTCCTCGCGTTCCGCCGGATCGACATGAGTCCGGAGGGCTTCACCGGCGCCGCGTTCCTGCGCGCGCCGGACTCCACCAACGACCACGACCTCGGCCTGTTCGCGATCGGCGAGCAGGCCGGCCCGTCCCCCGCCGGCCGGGCCACGGTCGGCCTGTACCACCTCGCCTGGGAACTGGACACCCTCGACGCGCTGGAGGAGACCGCCGGCGCGCTGCGCCGGGCCGGCGCGCTCGTCGGCACGTCCGACCACGGGACGACGAAGAGCCTGTACGGGAGGGATCCGGACGGCCTGGAGTTCGAGATCGTCTGGGTCGTCCCGGCGGATCTGCTCGACGACGAGGCCCTGGCCGCCCGGCGGCGGATCGGCCGCCTCGACCTCGCCCGGGAGAAGGCCCGCTACGGCGCCCGGACGCACGGCGGGATCGGCATCTCGGTTCCGGCCGCGCCGCCGTCGCCCGCCGCTCCCCCTGCCTAGTCAGCGGCTTTTTCAGGCCTAGTCAGCGGATTTCAGGGATGAGCGTCACGTTGCCGACCGGCCCGCAGTCCGATTCACTCCATTCCATGTCCGCGATCGACCACCTGCTGCACGCGAACAAGGGTTACGCCGCGAGCTTCCCGGGTGCCCGGCCGCGATCGCCGAAGCTACGGCTGGCCGTCATCGCGTGCATGGACTCGCGGCTGGACCTGTTCGGCTCCTTCGGTCTGGACATCGGCGACGCGCACCTCATCCGCAACGCGGGCGGCCTGCCGACCGACGACGTGCTGCGGTCGCTCGCGTTCAGTCAGCGGTACCTGGGCACCCGCGAGGTGGTGCTGATCCATCACACCGACTGCGGCATGCAGGGCTTCGACGACTCGCGGTTCCGCGCCGAGCTGGCGGCGGAAACCGGCGACGAGCCCGGCTGGGACGTACCCGGCTTCACCGACCTCCACGCGACCGTGCGCCGCTCGGTCGCGACGGTCCGGGGGTGCCCGTGGCTCACCCATCGCGAGGACGTGCGGGGGTTCGTCTTCGACGTGGCGACCGCTCGCGTGGAAGAGGTGGGATGACACGCGGGCATCCCTGACCAGGCGCGAAGCTGGTTATTTCGGACTCCCGGCCCGCGTGCAACGGTACCGGCGTGACGCTCACCCCATCCCTACCGTCACGGGGAAGAACCAGGGAGGTTGGGATGAGACACAAGTGGAGGGGTCTGGTGCTGGTCGGGCTGATGGTCGGCCTGGTGACCGGACTGGGCTCGGTGAGCGCCGGCGCCGCCCCCGGCGCGGCCGTCAGTGCCGTCGCGACGAGCGTGCCGTACTGCGGGATCACGTGGGGCAGCCTGCCCAAGACCGCGAGCGGGACGGGTACGGCACCGCTGGTCGACGTCCGGACCGGGCAGCACGACTGCTGGGACCGGGTGGTGTTCGAGGCCGACGGCGTGGTGGACGGCTACACCGTTGAGTACGGCGAGGTCTACACCGAGGGCCAGGGCCTGGCGCTGTCGCCGTACACGGCCGGTGGCGCGCTGCTGGGCGTCCATCTGCGCATGCCCGTCACCACCCCGGACGGCACGGTCACGTACCCGGTCGAACCCAGCCGCCACGTGGCGAACGTCCTCGGGTACCAGACGCTGCGGGACGTGGTCTTCGGCGGCAGCTTCGAGGGGCACACGACCTTCGCCGTCGGGGTTCGGGCGAAGCTGCCGTTCCGGGTGTTCATCCTCGCCGGCCCCGGTACCCACAGCAGGGTCGTCCTCGACGTCGCCCACTTCTGGGAGCAGTGAGCGACCGGTGAGCTGGCCCCGCCGGGGTCAGCTCACCGCGCTGAGCCGGACGTCGCGGGCGAGCGTGAGCCACCACCCGGCCGCGGTCCGGACCGCTGACGGAATGTCCGGGTCCGCGCCGACCGCGGTGAGCAGGGCACGCTCCTCGGCCGTGCCGAGGGCCTGCACCAGCCGCCGCAGTGTGGTCAGGCTGGTCGGCGCGTGCGTCTCCTGCCACACCGCGAGGTGGCGGCGCAGGGCGGCGGCCCAGAACCCGGCGCCGCTGCGGCCCGGTACCAGCCCGATCGCCCGCGCGGCCGCCTCGTTGACGGCCGGGTTCACCGCCGGGGCGAGGACGAGGTGTTCGAGAAGCCCCCGGTCGGTACCGTGCCCCAGCGCGCCGAGCGCCGCGAGCACCGCGACGAGATGCCCTCCGTCGCCGCGCAGCGCCGGCACGACCTCCTCGGTCAGCGCGGCCGACACGGTCTCCCGGTACGGCGTCGCAGCGATCAGGAACCCGGCGTGCAGCCGGTCTCCGGGGTCGGGGCTGAACAGCAGTTCGTCGAGCAGCTCCGGCAGTACCGTGTCGGCGCCCGGCAGATCGCGCCGCAGCCGGCTGGTGGCGCTGGCGACCACCCGCGCCACCACGACACGCGCCGCGTCGCTCACCTCGGTGCGCCCGGAGCCCAGCACCAGGCGCCCCACCGGATCAGCGGCCACCACCCGGTGCAGCTCGCGGACGACCTGCCCCGGCGCGGCAGCGGGTAGCCGGCGCAGCAGCACCGGGACAAGCTGGCGCACCTCGTCCGGTGCCCGGGGGTCGGCGACCACCTCGTGCACCGCGCCGAGCACGGTGGCGAGGTCCTCCGGGGACAGCCGGAGCCGGTCCACCTTCCGGATCGCGGCCACCAGCGCCCCGTACAGGGCCCGGCTGCTGCTCGGGTCGCACAACTGGGCGAGCACCAGCCGGTACGCGTCCGGGTGGTCGGTCACGTGCAGGTCGGACAGTGGCTCGGCGAAGATCTGGTGAGCCGGATCGGCGGCGAACGCGGCGCAGGCGGCGATCGTCATGGCGCCGCTGCTGGGGTGCCGCAGGAGCCGGCCGAGCGCCGAGTCGCGCTGGCTCCATGCCAGCCCGTCCGCCACGACCATCTCGCTCAGCAGGCGGTGGGCCAGCTCCTCCCACGCGCCAGGGGGGTGCAGGAACACCGCCGGCAGGGCCGCGAACCGGACGGTCAGGTCGTCCCACGCCGGACCGTCCATCAGCCCGCCGGACAGCGCCCGCTCCAGCAACTGGCCGCTGTACCGGTGGAAGGCCGGTTCGTCCGGGTCGAGGCGCCGGTCCAGGCTCTCCCGGCCGGGCCCACCCGTGCGCCGCCGTCCGGTCCGGTCCGCCATCGCGACCAGGCTGTTCACCGGCAGTTCGAGCAGCCGCTCGTACTGGCGGACCGTCCGGTAGTCCACCCGCACCGCACCGGTCTCCCAGCGGGAGACCTGGGCCGGGCTGGCCGGACCGGAACCGGCCCGGAAGCGGAGCGCCGCCGCGAACTGGGTGGCCGTGACCAGGCTCTCGTCAGCGCCGAGCAGCCGATTGACCCGCAGCAGCCAGCCCATCCGCTCGTCGAAGCCCTGCCGCCCAGGCCGGTCCGGGCTCGCGTAGGCGAGCCGGGAGGGCCGTCCGCGGCGCGCCTCCGGCGTCGCCGCCGGCGGGGCGGTCATAGCGGCATGGTAGGTACGGCTGTCGAGGGCGGTACCGGGTCAAAGGACCTCGACCAGGCGGGCGGCGAACTCGGCCGGCTGGGAGATGTACCCGAGGTGGTCGCCGGGGAACTCCACCGTCTTCGTCCCGAGCCGCTCGGCGAGCACGCCCGCCGGGCGGTACGGCAGGGTGCCGGCCGAGTCCCGCCCGACGCCGAGCACCAGCCGGGACGACCACTCCCGCAGCGCGTCCTCCGCCGGCAGGAGCGCGGAGTACTGGCGCAGTTCGTGCTCCAGGAAGTACGCCTGGTCGTCCCGTACCCGGGCGAGCATCGCGACGGCTTCGGGGCGCAGCGTACGTCCCGGTGGGGGCTCGGGCATGTCGAGGCCGACGCCGGCCGCGAACGCGCGCATCGCCGCTTCGGTCCCCTCGCGGCGGTAGATGTCGAAGACGCCGTCGAAGAGACGGAGGTACACGTCGGCGTCGGGGAGCAGTCGCACCATCGGCGGCTCGTGCGCGACCAGGCCGGCGATCCGCTGGGGGTACCGGGCCAGCAGGTCCAGCCCGATGATCGCGCCGGAGCTGCTGCCGAAGACGTACCCGGGAGCGTCGCTGAACCGGTCGAGCAGACCCAGCGCGTCGGCGACATCGGTCGCGAACCGCTGCCCGTCGTCCACCACGTCAGCCGACCGGCTGTGCCCGTAGCCGCGCCGGTCGTAGCTCACCACCGTGAAACGGGCGGCCAGCTCGCCCGCCACCCGCAGGTATCCGGCGGCCTCACCGGCGCCACCGGGGATCATCAGCAGTACCGGGCCGGTGCCCCGGACCTCGTGATAAAGAACCATGCGTCAACCGTAGTTGACAACCGGGCAGCCGTCAACCACGGTTGACACAGGACTCACTCCGTCGCGAGAGCCTCCAGCACGTCGGTACGGGCCGCCCGGCGCGCCGGAGCGGCGGCGGCGAGCATCGCGGCGGCCACGGCCACCACGAGGTACGTGCCGAGCAGGGGCACGGACACCGCGACCGTACCGGCGGCCAGGGCCGCGCCGAGCCCCACGCCGAGGGCGATCCCGAGCACCGCGCCGAACACCGCGACCAGGCCGGCCTCGATGGTCACCGTGGCGGCGAGCTGGCCCCGGCGCATCCCGATCGCCCGCAGCACGCCCAGCTCCCGGGTGCGCTCGGTGACCGACAGGGCCATGGTGTTCACGATTCCGAGAAGCGCGATGACAACCGCGAGGACAAGCAGCCCGGTGGTCAGGTTGAGGATCTGGTCGAGCTGGGCACCCGTGGCGCTCTGGTACCCGGCCCGGTCCAGTACCTGGGCACCCGGATAGCCACCGAGCAGCCCGGACAGGTCGGCACGCAGGTCCGCCGGCCGGGTACCGGGCCGGGCCGCCACCAGGAGCAGGCTGTCCACCGGCCGGCCGGTCGCCGCGTCGAACGTGTCCAGGTCGAGCAGGTAGTCGCCGAGAGGGCCCTTGTGCGCGAAAGTTCCCGCAACGGTCATCGTCCGCGTGCCGGCCTGGCCGAAGCCGATCTCGACGGTACTGCCGGCGTGCCAGTGGTGCGCCCGGGCGACCGCCGCGCTGACCAGCAGGCCGCCGCCGCGCAGGCCGCCGGTGTCCCCGCCGAGGTCGGTGAGCTGGCCGATGGTGGCCGGGTCGACACCGTACACGTTCTGGTGGCTGCCACCCGCGACGGTTGCGTCGGAGCGGCGCACCTCGCTCAGCGCGGCGACGCCCGGCCGCGCCGCGACGTCGCGCGCCAGCGCGGGGTCGAGCACGCTGTCGGTACCACCGGGTGTGATGTAGAGATCCGTGTGGCTGGCCCGGCCGATGTCCCCGGCCGCCGCGGCCTTGACCGAACCGATCAGCACGGCCGCGCCGGCGACCGCGGCCAGCCCGATCATCAGCGCGGCCGCGGTGGCCGCGGTCCGCCGCGGGTTCTGCGTGGCGTTCTCCCGCGCCAGCCGGCCGGGCAGCCGCCGCAGCGGCGCCCCGACCGCCCGCAGC
>JBKPCQ010000077.1:0-21019 GCA_046727455.1 Actinomycetota bacterium
GCCGGGGTCCGGGCCCGGAGGCGGCGGCCCGCGACGCCCGCTACGCGGCGCTGGTCACGGCGGCGCACGCGCACCGCGCCGCCGCGGTCCTGCTCGGGCACACCCTGGAAGATCAAGCCGAGACGGTACTCCTGGCCCTCGCGCGCGGTGCCGGTCCGCGCGGGTTGGCCGGGATGCCGGACCGGAAGGTACTGGACGGGGTGCCCTTCCTCCGCCCGCTGCTCGCCGTGTCCCGGGCGGACACCCGGGCCGCCTGTGCCGAGCTGGGCCTCACCCCGTGGGAGGATCCGCACAACGCCGACCCCTCGTACGCCCGCGCCCGGGTGCGCGCCGCCCTGCCGGTACTCGTCGAGGCGCTCGGCCCCGACGTCGTCACCAACCTCGCCCGCACCGCCCGGCTGGTCGCGGCGGACACCGCGCTCCTCGACGATCTGGCCGCCGCCGCGGCACCGCCGGGAGAGCCGCGGGTGGCCGACCTGGCCGCGTTGCCCCCCGCGCTGCGCAGCCGCGTCCTGCGCGACTACGCCCTGCGGCTCGGCGCCCCCGGCGGCGCGCTGGCCACCGTGCACATCGACGCCCTCGACGCGCTGGTCGTCGGCTGGCGCGGCCAGGGCCCGGTCGACCTGCCCGGCGGCATCCGGGTCACGCGGCGGGACGGTCGGCTGAGCGGTTGCGGAACATCGACCGGTACCCGTGTGGAGTCGCCCCCACCCGCCGGCTGAAGTGGTGCCGCAGCATCGCCGCGTCGGTGAAGCCCGAGCGGGCCGCGACCGCGTCGATGCCCAGGTCGGTCTCCTCCAGGAGCTGCCGGGCGAGCAGTACCCGCTGGCCGGTGACCCAGTCGTGCGGGGTGGTACCGGTCTCGGCGCGGAACCGGCGGGCGAAGGTACGCGGCGCCATGTGGGCACGGCGGGCCATGGCCCCGATGTCCACCGGCCGGTCCAGGTGCTCGATCAGCCAGGTGAGTACTGGCTCCAGCGTCGGCGCGTCGGGCGCCTTGGGCAGCGGCGCCTCGACGTACTGGGCCTGGCCGCCGTCGCGGTGCGGGGGGACGACCATCCGCCGGGCCAGCCGCGTAGCCACGTCGGAGCCGTGCACCATGCGCACCAGGTGCAGACAGAGGTCGATCCCGGCGGCGGTACCGGCGCTGGTGAGCAGCTTGCCGTCCTCGACGTACAGCGCGTTGGGTGCCACGTCGGCCAGCGGATAGCGGCGGGCCAGCTCGTCGGCGTACATCCAGTGGGTGGTGCAGCGCCGCCCGTCGAGCAGCCCGGCCTCGCCGAGCAGGAACGCGCCCGAGCACACGCTGAGGACGTAGGCGCCGCGGTCGGCGGCGGCGCGCAGGGCGTCGAGCACCGCCTCCGGCGGGTGGGTGTCGATCGGATGCGCCGGTACGGCGACCAGGTCGGCGGTCGCCACCGGCGAGAGGTCCGCCTGCGGCGTGATCCGGAACCCGGACTGGCTGGTCACCGGGCCGCCGTCAACAGTGCAGACCTGGAAGTCATAGCAGGGGAAGGTGGGTCCACGGTCGGTGCCGAACACCTCGCACACCACGCCCAGCTCGAACGCGGCGACGTTGTCCATGGCGATCGCGGCCACTCTGCTCAGCATCACACCAGTATGGCAGATAATCGTGGACGTATGGCAATCCTGCCACTGTCCGGTCGGTTTCCCGCGAGAAACCCTTGTCTCATGGCACTTATCCTCTTCCTGGTACTCATCGCGGCACTCGCCGTAGCCGGCGTGGCCGGGTGGGTCACCGACAGCCGTACCTTCGTTGACTGGCCGTCAGTGCGCGACGGCGACCGGCAGCCCACGCCGCGCCTGTGAGCGTCGCCCCGACGCCCCGGACCGGGGCGCCATGCGGCACCCTGGTGCCATGGCGGACGGGAGCTGGTACGACGCGGACATCGATCGCGTGATCGTTTCCGAGGAACAGATCAAAGAAAAGACCGGCCACCTCGCCAAGCAGGTGGCCGAGGACTACCGGGCGGTGGAGTCGGTCCTCCTGGTGGGCGTGCTCAAGGGCGCGTTCATGTTCATGGCCGACTTCGCCCGGGAGATGGGCCGCCACGGTCACCCGGTCGAGGTCGAGTTCATGGCGGTGTCCTCATACGGACAGCGGGCCACGTCCTCGGGCGTGGTCCGGATCCTGAAGGACCTCGACCGGGACATCGCGGGCCGGCATGTGATCGTCGTGGAGGACATCGTCGACTCGGGGCTGACGCTGTCCTGGCTGCTCAAGTACCTGCAGAGCCGGTCGGCCGCGAGCGTGCAGGTGGTCGCGCTGCTGCGCAAGCCGGACGCCGTGCAGGTCAGGATCCCGGTCAAGTACGTCGGCTTCGACATCCCCAACGAATTCGTGGTCGGGTACGGCCTCGACTACGCCGAACGGTACCGTGAGCTGCCCTACGTCGCGGTGCTCAGATCCTCCGTCTACGCCCGCGCCTGAGACCCGGCTGAGATTCGCTCAGAGCTTAGTCGCTTTTGCTCTGATTGCCGGGTCGATGCGTGATGCGATAACGCGCCGGGCGACCATGCGGTGTACCGTCGAATAGTCGCGCTGGCCGTCCAGCGCATGCGGCCGTGGCGAGCTGCCGACGGCCACGGCAGGCAGCGGTCTCGAGATTCGGAGGGGCTGGGCGCGTAGCGCTCGACTACAGCATGGAACGTACCCGTTTCTTCCGCCGGCCGGTGGTCTGGATCGTCCTCGTGATCATCGGCGCGATCGCGGTCAGTTCGCTGTTCACCGGTGGGCAGACCTACAACCAGGTCACCACGTCCGAGCTCCTCGCCCAGCTGCAGAGCGGCAACGTGCACAAGGTGCTGATCGAGGACAAGGAACAGACGGTCGATTTCGATCTCAGGAGTCCGGCCACCTTCAACAACGCGTCGACGACGAAGATCAAGGCGCAGATCCCGGCGCTGTCGGTCAACGACATCTTCAACCAGATCAACGACGCGAAGAAGGCCGGCAAGATCGACGGTACCGTCGACACCAAGGTGACCAAGGAGAGCGTGCTGCTCGGCCTGCTGGTCAACCTTCTCCCGATCGCGGTGCTGGTGATCCTCCTGCTGCTGTTCATGTCGCAGATGCAGGGCGGCGGCTCCCGGGTGCTCAACTTCGGCAAGTCCAAGGCGAAATTGATCTCCAAGGACACTCCGAAGACGACCTTCGCCGACGTCGCGGGCGCTGACGAGGCGGTCGAGGAGCTGCACGAGATCAAGGACTTCCTCCAGAACCCGGCCAAGTACCAGGCGCTCGGCGCGAAGATCCCGAAGGGCGTGCTGCTGTTCGGCCCGCCCGGTACCGGCAAGACGCTGCTCGCGCGGGCCGTCGCCGGAGAGGCCGGGGTGCCGTTCTACTCGATCTCCGGCTCCGACTTCGTGGAGATGTTCGTCGGTGTCGGCGCCTCCCGGGTACGCGACCTGTTCGAGCAGGCCAAGACGAACGCGCCGGCCATCGTCTTCGTCGACGAGATCGACGCGGTCGGCCGGCACCGCGGCGCCGGCCTGGGCGGCGGCCACGACGAGCGCGAGCAGACGCTCAACCAGCTCCTCGTGGAGATGGACGGCTTCGACACCAAGGGCGGCGTGATCCTGATCGCCGCGACCAACCGGCCGGACATCCTCGACCCGGCCCTGCTGCGGCCGGGCCGCTTCGACCGGCAGATCGCCGTGGACACCCCGGACATGGAGGGCCGCAAGGCGATCCTGCGGGTACACGCCAAGGGCAAGCCGTTCACGCCCGACGTCGACCTGGACTCGGTCGCCCGGCGTACCCCCGGCTTCACCGGGGCCGACCTGGCCAACGTGGTCAACGAGTCGGCACTGCTGACCGCGCGCAACGAGAAGCGCGCGATCACCAACGACTTCCTGGAAGAAGCCATCGACCGGGTGATCGCCGGACCGCAGCGGCGCACCCGGGTGATGAGCGACCACGAGAAGAAGATCACCGCGTACCACGAGGGTGGGCACGCGCTGGTCGCGTGGGCGCTGCCGCACTCCGCGCCGGTACACAAGGTGACGATCCTGTCCCGTGGCCGCTCACTCGGGCACACGCTGGTCCTGCCGACCGAGGACAAGTACACGCAGACCCGCGCGGAGCTGATCGACACGCTGGCGTACGCGCTGGGCGGGCGGGCCGCCGAGGAACTGGTGTTCCACGAGCCCACCACCGGCGCGGGCAACGACATCGAGAAGGCCACCCACATCGCGCGGGCGATGGTCACCGAGTACGGCATGAGTTCCAAGCTCGGCGCCGTCAAGTACGGCCAGAACGACGGTGAGCCGTTCCTCGGCCGCACCATGGGCCACCAGCGCGACTACTCCGACGTGATCGCCGCCGAGATCGACTCGGAGGTCCGCACGCTGATCGAGCTGGCGCACGACGAGGCGTGGGAGATCCTCGTCGAGTACCGCGACGTGCTCGACGCGATCGTGCTGGAGCTGTTCGAGAAGGAGACCATCTCACAGGCCGACATGGCCCGGCTTGCCGCGCGGGTGGTCAAGCGGCCGCCGATGGCCCCGTACAACGGCTTCGGCAAGCGCCAGCCGTCCGACCAGCCACCGGTACTCACCTCGGCGGAGAAGGACAAGCTCAAGGCCCAGGCGGAGGCGGACGGCGTGGAGGCGCTGTCGGGAGGCTCGGAGGGTCCTCGCTGACCGGCTACGACACCGGCTCCTCCACCGAGCCGGACGACGACGAGCCCGGCGAGGAGCTGGATTACCTCGCGGCGCGGCTGGTCAACGGGCGTCTCGGCGGGATGCCCGTCGAGAAGGCGGTCGATCTCCAGCGGATCGAGGACGCGGTACGGGAGATCCTCGTCGCGATCGGTGAGGATCCCGACCGCGACGGGCTGCGCCTCACCCCGACGCGGGTGGCGCAGGCGTACGCGGAGCTGTTCGCGGGGCTGCGGGTGGACCCGGCCGAGGTGCTCACGACCACGTTCGAGGCCAACCACGAGGAGCTGGTACTCGTCCGGGACATCCAGGTCTTCAGCCTGTGCGAGCACCACCTGCTGCCGTTCCACGGCGTAGCGCACCTCGGGTACATCCCGGGGGAGGACGGGCGGATCACCGGCCTGTCCAAGCTGGCCCGGCTGGTCGACGTGTACGCGCGGCGGCCCCAGGTACAGGAGCGGCTCACCTCGCAGATCGCCGACCTGCTCATGGACAAGCTCCAGCCGCGCGGAGTCATCGCCGTGCTGGAGTGCGAGCACATGTGCATGTCGATGCGCGGCATCCAGAAGGCCGGCGCGCGTACCGTCACCTCCGCGGTCCGCGGCGTCTTCCAGCGCGACGGCAAGGTACGCGCCGAGGCGATGAGCCTGATCATCCATCCCTGACACGGGGTTATCCACAGGCGCAAAGTTCTTCTGGCCGCGCGCCGGCCGGCGTCGATAGCCTCACCGGGCAACGGCTTGTTCGGGGAGGCTGTGATGAGTTTTACGGTTGATGCGGCGGGCCTGGCCGGGCTGCCGACCCAACTGGACCGGCTGAAGCAGGACGCACTCCGGGGCTCCGGCTATGTCGGCGACCACGCGACGATGTCCTACGGCGGCGTGCTCAACGACATCACCGCCGACCACGAGCGCATCGTCCATGACGTGCGCGGTTATCTGGAGAAGCTCGCCGGCCCGGTGGCCGGCAACACCGGCGAGGCGGTGCGCGCGGCCCTGACGTACTACGGCCATGCCGATGCCAAGGCGGCGGCCAGGCTCGATGCGACCTATCCGGAGACCAGGGGTGGCCCGGATTCGTACGGCTCCACCAGCTATTCGTCCGGAGCGCGCCGCGAGCGGTTCGGCGACCTGGCAGCGCCCTCCAGCCACTACGTGGCCCCGCGCGACCACCACGTGGATTACCCGGACGAGCCGACCGCGCTGGACCAGATCAGCGCCTCCGCGGTCGGCCGATGGATGATCATCAGGGCAACCGAGCTGGCGGCCAAGATCGGCCTCGGGCACCGGTGGGATCCCTACGAGGAGATACTCAAGCCGGTCACCGGCGACTGGAACGGCTTGCGCGGCTGCGCCGACGTGTACGCGAACGTCGGCGGGGCGGTAGGCGACATGGCGGTGAACCTGCGTGCCATGGCCGACGCGGTACCCGAGGTCTGGTCCGGCAACGCCGCCGACGGCCTGACCGGCTATCTGCTCAAGGTCGCCGGTCAGCTCGACGACGCCAGCCGGCCGTTCGCCGACCTCGGCACCTCCTACCAGAGAGCCGCCGAGAACGCGCATGAACATTTCCAACAGGCTGGTGAGCTGCTCAACGACCTGATCGACCTGATTGCCCTGTTCATCGTCGAGGCCGCCGCGGCGGTGGCCACCGCCGAGACCGGCGTCGGGCCCGCGATCCTGGGTGCCGCCGCGGCGGTGGACGCGTTCGAGATCTACGAGACGATCCACACCTTGTTCGGTCCCATCGCGGCGGTGCAGGTGGCGATCGAGAACCTGTATTCGGAGCTGGACCGTTCCCACGCCGTGGACATCCAGGCGAAGCTGCCGGCGCTCGATCCGGCCCACCTCCAACTGCCGGGTGACCAGTCCGGGGTCGGGAAGATCACGATCGGAGCCGGCCGGTGACGACTCTTGACGGCGCTGACGCGCGGACGCGGATCCGGCACCTCCTCAGGGAGTTGGACGCCACGCCTGCCGGCCGGGAACTGCTCAGTCCCGCCGCCCGGCGGCAACGGGCGGCCGAGGTGCTGCTGGGCAGTCCCGATCCGGTGCTGCGCGAGATCGGTGAACAGGTACGCGACGGCCGGATCCGGCTGGCCGACGCGATCCGGATCCCGGCCTACGCGGAAGCCTTCAGCAACGCGGCACGGCAGGCGGCCGGGCGAATCGACCCGGAGCGCATCGCCGAGCAGCTTGAACAGTTCGTCGCGCACCAGCGGGGATCGCGATGATGCCGGTACCGCTGCCGGATCCGCGCGTCGGTCGCGGGCGCCGAATCGCCGGCCGCGTTGTCCTGGTGATCTGCGGACTGATCATCATCGCCAACGTCGCACTGTGGGTCGCGACGCACACGAGTTCGGAGAAGATCGACGCGAACCGGACGCATGCCTTACGCCTCGGCTCGGTGGTGCTCCTGGCCGACCCCTCGACAAGGGACGTGCACTGCACCGTCACGGGCGGCGGCGTGCCCGAGATGATGCTGGTCCCCGCGTCATCAGGCTTCCCTGTGATGGGGCGGCTGGCCGGCGAAGTCGACGCTGGGCCGTTCCTGGTGACGTGCGACGGGCAGGTCACCGTCGCGTCCGGGCCGGTGGTGTTCTTGTATCCGCTGACGAGCCTCTTCTGGTTCGCCGTCCTCATCTCCCTCGTCATCGGCTGGTTCCGATGGCGGAGGACCCGGAGCTTCGCCACCGTCAACCGGCTGTGGCAGATGGCCCGTATCTCCCTGAGCCGGCGCCGAGACCGGCTCAGATGATGGCGCGGTACTGGTCGGCCGCGTCGATCGCTCCGCGCATCAGGGTCTCCGCTTCCAGCAACTGGCTCCGGGCCGCCTCCAGTCGCACCAGCGCCTGGGCGGCGCTCGGGTGCACGCTGCCGACGGTGGTCAGGTGCAGCCGCGCGAGCGACTCGTCCAGCCGCTCCAGGACACCCCGGATCCCGAGCGACGCGGCCTCGGCCAACTGGATGGACGCGCCGACGTGCAGCTTGACCTCTTCGACGCTGGGCATGGGGCTCCTATCGCAGGACGGCGGCGGCGCCGATCCACCCGCACAGCAACACCACCGGTGCCGCGCTGACAGCCGCGCCGAGGACGGGCGTCCGGTCCACCTTGCCGTAGAGCAGGCCGACGGTGAGCAGGGACACGCCGTACCCGATCGCGGGCAGGGTGGCCGCGCAGGCCAGTGCACCGACCGACGCGGCCACGCCGGACGCGACGAAGTAGAGGATGAGCTGGACGATGAGCACGACGACCGCGACGCCCCCGTAGACGATCACGTTGCGCGTTGTCTGGGGCAGGTCCGGGAAGGGGCCGCGCGCGACGGTACCGGTGTCCACTTCGGACACCGCTGCGTCGGCGGTGTCGAGTTCGTTGACGGCGGCCCGGAGCAGAGCACCGGCGGCGGCCGGGTCAGGCGGGTCGGGTACCGGCGCGTCGGGGCCCAGCGGGGGCACCGGCATGCCGGCACGGGCCGCCAGGTCGACCAGGCGGGCGCGTTGCAGGGTGAGCCGCTGCCGTACCATCGCCAGCTCCTGCTGCGCGGCCTGTGCCGCGGTCGTCTGCGCGGCCACCGCGCTGGCCGCGTCCCGGCGTGCCGCGTCGAGGCGCTGAGCCGCGGCCAGATAGTCGTCCCAGGCGCTCATTGGGCTCGTCCACTATGGACAAATGGCACGATGACCTCGGAGCGGTTGGCGTGCCGGTCGTGCAGCAGCGCCCGGTTGGGACGCGGCTGCCACTCCAGGTTGGCGTCGCCGATCAGCAGCCCGGCGTCGGCGGCGGGCACGTTGAGCAGCACCAGCCCGGCCACGTCCTCGCGCGCCAGGGAGCCGCCGGTGTCCTCGCTGAACCGGCGCAGCCCGCGCCACCACCCGAAGACGTGTACGCCACGGGCCGGCCCGTCCCGCAGTGTGCCCCGCACGACGGTGCCGTCGGCGCCGAACGCGAACACATATGTGTCGTCGGGTAGCTCGTCACCGGCGGCCAGCACCTTGTGCCCCTGCTCGCGCAGGGCCGTGTCAAGGGCGGTCACGATCGGCTCCGCGGCCGCGACGTTTCCGGAGAGGACGAAGTGAACGGTACCGGGTTCCCGTTGCGCCGCAAGGGACCGCGCGGCGGCGTCGAGGATGTCCGCGCCCAGCCCGCTCGGGCCGAGCACCGCGATGTGCCGGCCCGGACTGGCGTCCAGCGGGAACGCGGCCAGGGACAGCGGCACGTCGATGACCCGGCCGAGGTAGGCGGTCGGGGTGGAGGTTCGCGGCAGCCGTGCGGGCAGGTGCTGCGGCGCGTACCCCTGGAAGACGTACGGCGGCTCGTTGCTGTGCCGCAGGTTCCACAGGCGGTGCCGCAGCGTGGCGAGCACCTCCGGTTCGGCGTGCGGATCGGGGAACTCGACCAGCCGCTCGTGCGCCCGGGACGCACCGGCCGGCCCACCAAGGCCGCCCGCCGTGTTGATGACCGCCTGGCCGAGCCCGAGCACGTTCCCCGCCTGGTTGAGCGGATCGAGGACGTCACCGCCGCCGGGCAGCGCGACCCGCACCGGAAACTGGCCGAAGATGGAGTCCCGCTTGGCGTACAGCGACTCGACCCCACGGATCGTCTGGCTGGCCAGGACCAGGTGGATACCGTACGAGCGGCCCTTGCGCGCCAACGACTCCAACAGCGCGACCGCCTCCCGGGCCAGCCGGTCGGTGCCCTGCAACAGCACCTGGAACTCGTCGATGACGCACACGATACGCGGCATCGGCCGGGTCCGGCGCAGGTCGGCGAACCGGGTCACCCCGGCCTCCTTGTACGCCTCCGAGCGCTTCGACATCTCCGCGTCAAGCTCGCGCAGCACCGCCAGCCCGTACTCCCGGTCGGACTCCACGCCGACCGCCCGCGCCTGCGGGATCCAGCTCGGATCCCGCTCGGTCGGCGTGAACTCGGTGAAACTGACGCCCTCCTTGAAGTCCAACAGGTACAGGATCAGCTCGGTCGGTGCGTACCGCGCCGACAGTCCATAGAGGACGTTGATGAGGAACGCGGTCTTGCCCGCGCCGGAACGGCCGCCGATCAGCCAGTGCGGCGTCAGGTCCGCCAGCCGCAGCGTGAGCGTGACATCGCCGGCCCGGCCGACCACGGCCGCCAGGCCCTCCGCCGAACTCTCCTGCCACGGCTGCTCCGGCAGCAGTTCGGCCAGCGTCGCCCCGCTCCCGCCGACCCGACCGGCGAGCTGGTGCGTCACCGTCGCGATGGTGTCGAGCGGGGGGTCGGGGTCGAGGTACACGGGGGCGTTCAGACCGCCGCCGGCGCCGAAGCTGCCACCCGGCGGGTCGCCCACGACCGCGTGGGGGTTGCGCAGGGTGACGTGTGTCGTCAACGACAGCGGTGGCTGGGTGGTCTCGGGGGTCACCGGGGGCGGCGGCCACCCGGCCACGATCAGATGCAGCCGGGCGGCCGGGCCGGCCTGGGCCAGGGCCGCGATCCGCGCCAGGTCGGGGCCGTCGGTCAGCTGCGGGAGCGCGGCGATGACGAGCAGGAGGGCGTACCGCACGCTTGGCTCGCGTACCCACTCCTCAGCGTCCGAGAGCGCGGCCTGCAGCCCTGTGCGGTCGGTGACCGGCGCGGACATCAGGCCGACCGGGGTCAATGCCTGGAACGGTCCGAAGACGGTACCGGTCGCGTCGATCGGCCGCACCCGCAGTGCGCCCGCCGGATGGGCCGCCACCAACCGCAGCACCAGGCTGCGCAGCAGCCCCACCACCCGCTGGTCGCGGGCGTCCGCATTGATCGCGAGATGGCCGGTGCCGAGGAGCGGCACGATCGCCGGGAACGTCGCGTCGTCGAGCGGCTGCGCCTGGCCGATCCGTACGAAGCCGCCGGGGGTTGCGGGGTGTCGCATGGTCGCGTCGAGTGGCGCGCCGAGCCAGCCGGGCGCGAGGGTGTTCGCGGCCGCGCGGAGGGTCGCGGCCAGCTCGCGCTGCTGAGCGACAAGCTGCGGCGGTACCGCTTCCGGCGCCTGACCGGCCAGCGCCCGCTGTGCCGCGTCGGCCATGGCAGCCGCCCGGCGGTGCAGCGCGGCGGCCTGTTCGACGCTCAGTCGGAGCTTCGCCACGCGAGCCTCACCTCCTTCGCAAGAAGGTATCCCAGCGCGGGCGAAGGAGGTAGGACCGGCCCATAACGGGTTATCCACAGGGCCTGTCGGTGACTCTTGAGGTTGGCTAGTCTCACGCTCGGTGGGATCGGCCTGGGGAGGCGGCGATGCGTCAGAGCGAGTCAGGTGGAGCCGATTGGCAGGAGATCCGGGTCGACCTCGGGTCGTTCCGGGGTTTGACCGACGACCTGTTGACCGAGGTGTCGTACCATCTGCGGCCGGCAGTGTCCTGGCAGTTCGACCAGTACCGGGGTGAGGCGCGGTTCGGTGTCCGGAGCCCCAGCGCGGACCTGCACGCGGTGAAGTCGAGGTATATGGACTGCCTGCGGGCGACGGTGGACCGGCTGGCCACGTATGTGGAGGAGTCTTCGCTGCTGGTGGACGCGGCGGGGGAGATCCTGGCCCGGTACCAGACGACGGATGCACTAGCCTCGGCGTCGTTGGATGACATCGGGAAATTGCTCGGCGTGGCAGCGTTCGACGACCAGACGGGTGGGTGAGTGATGGCTGACGTCGACTACCCGGGTGGTCGTACCGACTGGGAGCGGCACACGGTGGCGGAGTTGGCCGGGTTTCTGGATGAGGATCTGGGGTCGGCATGGACACATGTGCGGGCGTGGTCCGGAACGGCCGAGATGGCGGGCGGGTACGGGCAGGCGTTGCGGCGGGTCCGGGACGGGTTGGCGAAGATCTGGCCACCGGAGCGCAGTCCGGCGGCGGCGGCCTATCTGTCGCGGATGGATGCGCTGATCGCCTCCTTGGACGACATGCACGAGGTGGCGGTGAGCAACGGTGCGGCGCTGAAGGGGATCCTGGAGACGCTGGAGGGTGCGAAGCGTCAGGTTGATCAGTTGCTTGAGCAGTGGAAGGTCAACCAGGCGTCAGTCCCGGATCCGGCGTATGCGAGCGGGGAGGAGCCTTGGCCGGGGGAGTTGAGCCGGCAGGCGGCGCAGCGCATGCACGAGACCGACGCGGCGGTGTACGAGTACGGTTCCCGGATGGTCGAACCGCGCCCGTTCCAGCCCCCGACGAAGCGCGACCCTATCCCGCCCTGGGACGGGTCCGGTAGGCCGACGGGTTCCGGTGCTGCTGGTTTGTCGGGTGGTGGTCGCTCGGTGCGGCCGCCGGATATTCCGACCGTGCCGCCGTTGAGCCCCCATCCTGCGGAATCGCCCGCTGTGGCTGCTCCGTTAACAAGTGGTGGGCCGGTGTTGAGCGGTGGACCGGCGCCCGGCGGCGACGAGGTTGTGCCGGGTGGTCCGCCTGGTAGTGGGCCGGGATCCGGGCCAACGTCCGGATCCTCGCCCGGGGCTGGGCCGTCGGGGTCTTGGTTCGTGGACACGCCGCGCGGTCGGGTGTTGAGGGCCGGCGGGGTGATCGGTCCGGTGCCCATGCCTGAGAATGGCTTTCCCGAGGGCGCCGTACGGTCCGGCCCGGGGGGCACCCCGGTGGCGCCGTCCTCGCGCCCGGGGGCGTCGGGAGAGCCGGTACGGACCGGTGAGCCGGGGACGGCGAGTCTGATGGGCGGTGGCATGGGTGGCGTCGGAGGCTGGTCCGCTCGGGAGCGTCACCGGCGTAGGTCGGAGCCGTATGTGGAGTGGGAGGTGCCTAAAGGCGTGCCGCCGGTGATCGAGCCGGGGCCCGAACCGAAACATGACCCGGGACCGGGTGTGATCGGGATCGACCGGTGACCCCACGACGCGCCCGCGCCGTCATCGCCGGGACAGTGCTCGGTGTGCTGGCGGCGGTCGTCGTGTCCCCATCAGTGGCGATGGCCGACCCCGTTCGTGACCTGCAATGGCATCTGCGGTTTCTCGATGTGGCCCAGGCGCACCGGTACAGCCAGGGCGCCGGGGTGCTGGTGGCGGTCGTCGACACGGGTGTCGACGCCACCCACCCGGACCTGGCCGGCAACGTCGTCCCCGGCACGGAAATCTTCGTCGGCAGCAAGGGCGGCAACGGCTGGACCGACGCCGACGGGCATGGCACCCGCATGGCGGGCCTGGTCGCCGCCCACGGGCACGGCAACGGCGGCGCCTACGGAGCACTGGGCGTCGCCCCACGGGCGACGATCCTCCCTGTGCGCGGCGGCACCATCGGCGGGGTGACGGACATCGTTGATGGAATCATTTGGGCAACCGACCACGGCGCCCGGGTGATCTCCCTTTCCGCGGGCAGCACCGAGCCGCACCGCGACATGCAGGATGCGGTGCAGAAAGCCCTCGCCCATGACATCGTGGTCGTCGCTGGTGCCGGCAACCAGTCACAACATGACAAGAGCGTGATCTACCCGGCCGCGTATCCGGGGGTGGTCGCCGTCGGGGGGGTCGACCGGAACGGTGACCACGCCCCGGACGCCACCACCGGACCCGAACTGGTCCTGTCCGCACCATCTGTCGACATCGACTCCACAGGGTTGGGGCACGGGTACGGGATCAATAGCGGGACCAGCGACGCAACGGCTATCGTCGCCGGGGCGGCGGCTCTGGTGCGGGCCAAGTTCCCGAACCTGTCCGCCGTCGAGGTCGTCCACCGCCTGACCGCGACCGCGATCGACAAGGGCCCGCCGGGCCGGGACGACCAGTACGGCTACGGCATCGTCAACCTCGTGGGCGCGCTCACCGCCGACGTACGGCCCCTACCGGCCAGCCCATCTGCGACACCGAGCGGTTCCGCCCAGGCATCGACTCCACACAGGGCCGGAACGTCGCCGTGGATCTGGTTGTTGCTGATACCAGTCGCACTGCTCGCCGTGGGGGTCGTCATCATTGGGATGCGGGATCGCCCAGCCAGATGAGATCCGGCTCGGCTTCGATACGCTCGGAGTATGGAGCCTCCCCAGCCGCAGCAGCCTGAGGTCGGAATTCCTCAGGTCACCGGGGGCGCCATGACAGGGTCCCCGCAAGGCCAGCCTGCGCCGCCGCTCAGTCCCGCCGAACGGGCACGGGAAGCGCGAGCCAAGCGTCGGCGGGCGATGCGCCAGAACCTCATCGTGGGACTCTGCTTCGACGGGCTGCTCTCCCTAGGCGGTATCGGCGTCGGGTTCCTCTTCTATGACAGAGCCACCAAACCCGATCTCAGTTCACCGGTTGTCGTCACAGACAAGTTCATTTCCGTTTATCTAGTCGACCGCGACGATCGTCGAGCCCAGCAGTACCAATGCTCTGATGCTTCGGGATTGGCCGAGATCCACGCCTTGCGAGACGACCTGGATCAGCGCGAGAAGACCTACAGTATAACAATCAATGTAGCCGTCGACAGCATCAGCGAATACAGTCGAACGAACGATGACGCCACGGTCGCAGTCGACCTCGCGTTGACAACGATCCTGGACGGTAAGCCCCAGAGAGCTGTTCAGCAGTGGCAGTTCAGCACACGCAACGAAGACGGCTGGCGAGTCTGCGGGGCGCACAAACTGACGCAGTGACCTACTCGACCCATAGAAGGTAGACGGCCACCTCCAGCGTCTTGGGAGTTTGGCCGGTCCAGGCCCAGCGGTACCAGTCGCGCTCGCGCGCCACCCGGATGCAGATGTCGCCCTCGGGGTTCTGGTGCGGTTCGGTGACCGCCCGCAGGTCCCGGTGCTCACCAGTCTGGCTCATCCGGACGACGCGCCGGCCGCTCAGACCGGAGACCAGCCGGGCGGACACCGGATACTGGACCGCCGGGCCGTCCAGCGAGACCAGCCGGTCGAAGAGGTCCAGGCTCGCCCCGTCCCGGCCCGGCTTCTCGGTCGGTACCTCTACCCAGACCCGATCGACCGGCACCAGCGGTGCGAACGTCTCCATCTGCTCCAGCTCGGCCCGGTACCACTCCAGCTCGGTCAGGATCGGCACATAGGTCCGGGCGCCCTGCACCACGGCCGAGTCCGCTCTCAGGTCACCCCGCCAGCCCAGACCGGGATGACCCACCAGCACCCTCCGGCCGCGCAGGTCGTCCCGCCCAGCAGCCGGTACCGGCGCGATCGGCCGGGGTGGCTCGGGTACCCAGTCGGTCACTTGCCCGTACCCAGCGGTGCGCCCTTGTCACGCATGAACGGCACCGGATCGATCGCGCCGGCCGAGCTTCTGTCGCCGTTGAGATGGACCTCGAAATGCAGGTGCGGCCCGGACGAGTTGCCGGTGGTGCCCACAACGCCGATCACCTGGCCGGGCGCGACGAGCTGACCGACCGTGACGAGCGGCTGCCGAAGCTGGTGGCAATACCGCGTGATGATGTTGTTGGCATGCTTGATCTCCAGGAACCACCCGCAGCCGAGGATCGACGGGGAGCCGTCCTGGTCGCAGCCCCAGAACGTGCCGGAAGCGGTAAACGCCTGGCAGCGGACCACGGTGACGACCCCGCCGGCCGCGGCCCGGATCGGAGCACCGCGGGACGCGCCGAGGTCCACGCCGTCGTGCGTGGGGCGATCGGGGGTTCGGAAGCCGGAGACGATCGCCGCGACGACGGGGGCGGTCCAGCCGGAGGCGGCGATCTCCCCCGGCTGCGCGCAGCCTTGCTGGGCGAGTGAGGTACCGGCCGCGCGGGCGGCACCACCGGTCAGCGCGTTGACGACCTGCGCCGCGAGGGGTTCGTGCTTGGCGTAGGCGTCGGGAAACGCGCTGCGCTGAACGGCTTGCGCCACGTCGGTCAGCGCGCGGGTCTGCCAATTCGGTACCTGGAGCATGCGTTCGTAGAACTTTGTCGATGCGTACGCGGGGTCCATCAACTGCTGGGGAGTTCCCCAGCCCTGGCTCGGTCGCTGCTGGAACAGCCCGAGTGAGTCGTGGTCGTTGCGGGAGCCGAGGTTCGGCAGGTTGATGAGGTCGGATTCCTGGAGCGCGGTCGCGATCGCGATGACCCAGCCCCGGGCCGGTACCTTCATCTGCTGGCCGACGCCGACGATGACCGCGGCGTTGTGCATCTGGGTGTCGCTGAGCTGGCTGAGTTTCGGTAGGTTCGCCATTTTCACGTCAACCGTCTTGCCCCCGCAGCCCGCCCCGAACGCGGCGCTGCTGGTCGAGCTGGACAGCCCGCCGAGGAAGAATGCCGCCGCACTGCCGACGCAGCACAGTACCGTCAGCGTCACGACCATCGCGAAGAGGTAACCGGCACGGATGCGGCGCCTCATGTGCGGCGCCAGTCCACACCGTCGACGAGCCACCGCCCATCGACGACAACGATGCGCAGGGCGAGGGTACCGGTGTCACACGGCACCGTCACGTCCACATAGGACGGCTCGTGATCGGCGATCGTGGCCGCGCCGGTCATCTGGTCCGCCGGCACCGAACCGGGATCCACGCCGTCGAGCCGGTCGGAGAGGGTCTTCGTGGAGTATTTGGCCACGCCCTTGTGCCAGTCGGCCGCACTGATGTTGTGGTGGTTGAGCCACGCTTTGGTGAAGTCAACCGCCACACTCTCCGGTGCGGGCGCGCCAGGGCTCATGGACGGCGATGTCGAGGCGTCCATCTCCGGACCGACGCCGTCGTCGGGAACCGGAGACGTACTACTGGCTACGACCGGGGCGCTGATCGAGACCGCCGGGGGACCCTGATCTGAGCCGACGCTCGACGGTGTCCGGGAGCCGCCGACCAGCTTCCCGAACGCGACGACCACGGCGATGACGATCAGGATCGACACCGCGGCACCGTACCGGTTGCCAATCAGCCGAAGAACCTGTCGCATCGTTCATCACCCGCGTACGTCTGCCGATTCGGGGCGATGTCTGCCCGGATGGGTGGGGCTGGGTGTGCGGGGCTCGGGCCGGTACACCGAGTAGGAGGGCGCTGTGTCGGCGTGTTCGGGCTCGGTCCATTGTGGACGATGTCGGGTGGCCGGAGCGGTGCGCTCCTCCGGGATGGCGCGCTCCTCGGTCCGCGACCGGGTCTCCGTCCGTACCTCCACACCATCGTCCGTGCGGGTCTCCGGCCGGTGCGTCGACTGGGCGTCCGGGATTGGGCCCCCAGCACCCCGGCGGCGATCCACCATCGACTCGACGGCCGGTGCGGCGACGCCGAGGGTGGCGGCGGTACGTAGATCCCGGAAGAAGCTGCGGCTGCCCGAGGCGGTGGCGATCTGGCGGGCCGAGTCGCCGCCGCCGAACTGGGTGATGCGCCGGTACGGGCGCAGGAGCAGCCAGCCGACGATGCCGGTGAGCAGGATGAGGGTGACCTGGAGCCAGGCCGGCAGGGTCGGGGTACTCATGATGAGGTCGACGGCGAACAGGTAGATCGCCGCGCCGGTACCGAAGATGATGATGTTGAAGATTGCGGCGATGACCGCGTTGGCGAGCCGCCGGATCCCGGTGCTCGCGGGACGCAGCATGCCGATCGTGCCGAGGATCGGAGCGGCTATCACAGCCCAGCGGAAGATGAGGAATCCGAGCAGAACGAGGATCGAGGCGGTGATGTCAAAGAGCGCGAAGAACAGTGCGGACAAGATCGCGATGAAACCGGCGCCGATCCGGTCCATCCCCTTGGTGCCCTGTAGGTACTGGTACGCTGCGGGATCCTCGGCCTTGATCTGCTTGGCCACCTTCTCCCAGTTGGTCTGCTTACGGCTGATGATGTCCTTCCGCTGCTTACCGGCGTTCGGATCCCTCGGGTTGGCCCGGTACTTCTCGATCTCGTTCTTGATGGTCTGGTATTCGCCCCAGGACAAACTCTTTGAGTCATAGAGGATCGGCCCGTACTTTAGCGCCGTTTCGCTGTCAGCCGAGCCCAGCGTGCCGCGTAGCCAGTTCCGGTAGAGGGCGTTCTGCACGGCCACGTCGCTCGCTCGCTGCGCCGGTGAGCGATGATCTTTGCATTGCTCCGGTAGCCGCATCACCGCACATTGATCGGGTGGCGTGTCCTGACCAGGCGGGCCGACCGCATCGTGCACCGCGCCAAGACCGTGTATCAGGCTTTGATCGGCAAGCTGCGCCGACCGTACCGGGTAGGCCGCGATGGCCGTAACCGCCACCATGACGAGGATGGCCCAGCCGGCGGTCGTCATTGCCATGTTCATGTCTGACTGGCGTGACCGCCACAACAGGTAAAGCCCGATGACAGCGAGGGTTATGGTGCCGAAGACAGTGAACACTCGGTGGTAGGTGGCGTCAGTGGCCTTCTGCACCAGTGGGTTCGACCAGCCCCACATACTTTGCGGATTCCACGCCTTTTCTCGTAGCCCGTTCGCGGCACCGACGACGGCTGTCGCGGCCATGAATTCGCCGTTCGCGATGGTGTTCTCGAACTTGTAGTCCGGGTGCATTACCGTCGGCATGCAGCCGATGTCATACGTGGTGAAGTCGTACCCCGCGTACCCGTGCACCGTATATGGGCCGTCCGCGTTGCTGGGCGGAGAGTCCGGCTTGGTGGCGAACCATCCCGCCATGCCGGAGTCCGGCGCTTCGGGAGTCGGCGCCATGACGCACTGGGCTTCGTCGGTGGTCAAATCGTCGAGCTGCTTGACGCAGAAGTCCCACTGAGACGGGTCCTGCCAGCGTTTGGTGTCGCACTGGCTGGACAGGTTCGGGGCGGCGGACGCGGGCGTCGACGGCCAGAACAAGGTACCCGCGGCCACGACGAAGATCGCGGCGACGAGAGCGCCAACCCGGCTTCGGAGGAGCCGGTTGGCCTGCACCGTGGGCATCACACCTCCGGCTCGTGAAGACCACCATCTGACAAGACCGCCGCCGGCGTGGTGTCGAGGTAGGTGAGCAGGTCCGGTACGTAGGACACGTCCACGCGTACCTTCTGGACCCGCCCGTCCACATCGCGCATCACGAACTCCCGGAAGCCGAGACGGGTCGTCGCTGACGTGTCCACAGTAGACAATGTGGCGAGGGTGTGCTCGTACCCCACGTCGGTCGGTACCCGCAACAGTCGCAGTGCCTCCGATGCGATGTCCGGGTCCTCGGCGATCCGTCCGACGAACACCGTCGACACCAGGTTCTGCACGTCGAGCCCGAGGATGTCCCGCGGGTTCTGCGACGCGACCAGGCCGGCGATGTTCCATTTGCGCGAGTCCCGGGCGAGCCGGACGAGGAAGGACCGGCCCGACCGCCAGCCTTCCATGAAGTGCGCCTCGTCCAGGCCCACCAGCTTGCGGGCGGACATGGAGCCGCCGTAGCAGCGGCGTACCGCCAGCCGGTGCGCGGTGTGCAGCATCGGCAGGGCGAGTGCCTCCTCGGCGGACCAGTACTCGCGTTCGATCTTCAGGTCGGGCAGCCGCAGCCCGGCCATGGTGATGATGGTCAGCGCCGCGTCGGAGCCGAGCGTCGATGGCGGTGGCGCGCCGAAGAACAGCATCGCGAGCGGCATCTCTGCCGTGTCCATCAGCAGGTGGGACAGCTCGTGCGCGTTGTCGTCCTCCATGGCGCGGAGGCAGGCGACGATATCGTCCAATGTGGACGATTCCTCGGCCGGCACCTCCCGCACGGCGTGCCGCAGCAGCGTCGCGGTGGACGCCACCCGGGCGACCTGCGGCGGGATCAGCATCGCGCAGATGTCCTGCACGAGCATCCGCCGCTCGGCGCGGGCGTTGGAGACGGCGATCTCGTACTCGCGGTCTCCCGTGCTATCGGAAGCGAAGTGGGTCCGCAGCGGCGTCGGGATCAGCGCGTACGGCGCCAGGGTGCCCTGCTCCGAGCCGGTCAGGTTGAGCACCCGCGAGTACGGCCGCAGCTCGGGCATTGCCGCCAGCCGGGCCAGCGGGCCGGACGGGTCGAGCAGCGTCACCTGGATGCCGCGCCGGGCGGCGAGGTAGCCGAGCGCGCCCATGAGCGTGGACTTGCCGCCGCCGGGTTCGGCGACGAACACCGCGAGCCCGGAGCGTTCCCGTACCTCCATCGGGAAGTGCAGGTCGAGGAAGACCGGCCGCCGGCAGGTACCGGCGGTGCGCCCGATGAGGTCGCCGCGCCGGTCGCCGACGGTCGAGGCCGCCTGCGGCAGCGCCGCCGCGAACAGCTTGACCGGCATCCGCCGCACGTACCCGGTGTTGGCGATCGGCTCGCCGGGGATGAACTCGCGGGCCAGCGCCTCCTGGTGTTTCGGGTGCTGGAGGGAGATCCGCAGCTCGCGGGAGTAGATCTGGATGAGCCGCCGGGCCCGTTCCAGGCACTCCTCGCGGCTCTTGCCGGAGACGGCGATCCGGTGCCAGCCGTGCGTACGGGAGGCGTCGATCGGCAGCCCGGTGGTCATCTCGTCGCCGAGGTGCAGCGCCCGCACCGCCAGCCGTTCCAGCTCGGGCGGGGCGTCCATCCCGTGCTCGGCGTAGTCGAGCTGCTGCGACCGGATCATCCGCAGCCGGTGCTCCAGGTTCTTGAAGGAGTCGCCCGGCCCGAGGACGTCGACCCGCGAGGAGATCTCCATCGACCACGGCAGCCGCTCGTGGAAGTGCAGCCACGGCTCGTGCCGTTCGGGGATCTCCAGCGGCTCCATCCGGCCGACCGCGAGGACGGCGACGTGCCGCTCCTCCCCGGTGAGCCGGTTGACCAGCTTCACGGTGGAGCCGTACGGGGTCCGGTACCGCTCGATCTGTTCGGTCAGCGCGAGCAGGTCGCCGCGTTCCCACTCGCCCGAGGTGACGGGCGACAGGTGCGGCGGCGGCGCCATGCCGAGTGCGACGGACCGGTACAGCAGCCATTCCAGCTCGCCGGCGGTCACCCGCCGCCCGCGCATGCCGAACATGCCGAGCACCTCGTCGAACTGCTCGACCATCCGGGCCATCCGGCGGTGCTCGCCGTCGGTGGCGCCATGGCCGAACACGTTGCGGATCCGCGCGGTCAGCGTGTCGCCGAGCGAGCGCCGCGCGAACGTCACGCCGAGGTACGTCTGGCCCTCCGCGTGGTTCACCGACAGCAGGTGGTGCTGCGCGGCGACCAGGTGGTCGGCCCACGACGGCGCGTCCGGCACGGACGGCAGCGGCGCGGGCGTGAGCTGGTCGACCGTGCGCGCCCACTCGTTGGCCGGGAACGGCCGGGTGGTGCGCCGCAGGTGCAGCCGGAACCCGGCCAGCCCGGCGTACTGCTCGGCGATCGCCATCAGCAGCGTCTCCCGCTCGCCGTCCGGCCGGAAGGCCCAGCGCACCTCGGGCAGCCAGTACCAGGCGGTGACCGTGTGCGGCGTGTAGGTCAGGTGCCCGGCGATCTCGGTGATCGCCAGATCCTGCGCCGGGTCGCGGTCCTTGTGCTTGGGCCGGCGCGCCTTCGGCGGCGGCGCGGGCTTCGCGGGCTTGCGC
>JBKPCQ010000078.1:0-7008 GCA_046727455.1 Actinomycetota bacterium
CCTGCGCGTACATCGCGATCTCCCGAGGCTGGGTGACCGTCAGGTAGCCGGACACCAACTCGACGGCGACCTGCTCGTCGTCGAACATCCAGAAGGACTCGACCGGCCACGCCGCGTCGCGGTCCGGACGGGCCGGCAGGATGCCGAGGCTGACGTTGGGGAGCGCGGAGACCGTGATCAGGTGGCCGAGCTGCCCGGCCATCACCTCCGCCCCGCCGATCCCGGCACGCAGCGCCGACTCCTCTAGCAGGAACGCGTACCGGTGGTCGCCCTGGTGCAGGAACCGCTGGCGCTCCGTCCGGACGGCGACCGCGCCGTCGATGTCGTCGGGCAGGGCGCGGCGCCGCCCGACGGCGGTCAGGATCGCCCTCGTGTACGCCTCGGTCTGCGCGACGCCGGGCAGCAGCGCCGAGCAGTAGACCCGGAACCGCCGGCAGCGCTCGTGGCGTCGATCCGGATCTCCCGCAGCCGCAGCCCGAGCGCCTTGCGGGCGTGCTGGACGCTGGACGAGGGCGAGGACACGGAACCAGTGTGCGGCGGGGTTTCAGGCGGGCTGGTACGACCCGTGCGGGGTCGCCCGCTCCCAGATCGCCTCGAACGCCGTCGCCATCAGCCTCGCCAGCGCGGGATCATCCCGCCGTTCCACGTCCACCCAGTTGCCCGGGCCGTCGAAGTGGTTGAACATCACCACCCTCTCGTCGAACACCCAGAAGTCGCAGCCCGGCACGGGCATGTCCGCCGCGCGCCGCCGGGGCAGCCAGCGCACCTGCTCGCCGGCCGCGACGTTGAGCCCGGCCGTCGCGTCGTACTCGAAGCGGATGTAGTCGGTCACCGGCTCCGACACGATGCGCGCCCGGCGGACCTCGACGCCCCGCCCGACCGTCTCGCTGATCAGGTCGAACCACCCCCGGTACCGCTCGGCCGGGTCGAACGGCCGCCCCTCCCGCCAGTCCCGCCAGTCCGGGTCGTCCGGGGTGTAGTTGTCGCGCATCTCCAGGTGCATCGCCGACCGCTGCACTGAGCGGAGCCATTCATTGATCGGCGAGTCAGCCACCACATACCTCCCGCAGGAACGGCGCCATCCGCCGGGGCAGCCGGAGCACGGTCTCGTGGTCGGGGATCGGGCCGGCCGCGCGGATCTGCGCCAGGGTCGCCTCGTCGGCGATCTTCCAGCCCTGGATCACGATGCTCTGGTCCTCCTCGTCCACCCAGACGGTCGGTGACGCGCCGTCCAGACTGTTCGGGTCCACGCCGATGAATCGCAGCGTCATGACGGCCTCCCCTGGTCCGGCTGGAATGCTGATTGCGGCCGAGTGTGCCCGAAGATCCGCAAGCGTCTCAAGGAGCGTGCGGGAAATTGCGCAACCGGAGGCGGTCCTGGCGCGTCTAGTAGACGAGGCGGCCGTCGACCACGCGTGGTGTCACTGGGGTGGCCACGTCCCGGTCGGCGGCCGCCGCCACCGCCGCCTCGATCGAACCGGCGGCGGCGAGCTGCCCGAGGCTCACCCGGGTGGGCGGCAGCATCGGCAGGTCAGCCTCCCCGGGGGTCACCCAGACCGCGTGGGACGCCTCGCCGCCGACCTCCCGGGTGCGCTGACCGAGCGGCAGCCGGGCCAGGAAGAAGAACGTGTCGTACCGGCGCGGCTCGAACTCCGGCGTGATCCAGCGCGCCCAGGGGACGAGCAGGTCGGCGCGCAGGACCAGTCCACGGGCGCGCAGCAGCTCGGCGAAGCCGACCTCCCGCGCCTCCACCGCCCGGCGGGCCTCCTCCCAGCCCGGCGTGGACACGTCGGGCAGCACGTCGTCGGCGGAGCGCCCGGCCAGCAGGACGCCGGTCTCCTCGAACACCTCGCGGACGGCCGCGCACGCGACCGCTCGGGCCTGCACGTCGGGCAGACCGAGCCGGTGCGCGGGCGCGACCCAGTCGACATCGGTGTCCCGGGGGTCGACCGTCCCGCCCGGGAACACGTACATGCCGGCGGCGAAGGCCATCGTCCGGACCCGGCGGATCAGGTACACCCGCAGCGGCGGGCGGAGCAGGAGGACGGTGGCGGCAAGCCGGGGCTCGACCGGAGCTGCTCCGGATGCGGCGAACCGGTGGGCGTGCTCGACAAGCTGCTGCTCAGGATCCATCCGCCGAGGGTACCGGGCTATCGTGTTGGCGCTCGCTCCGCTCGCGCGGCCCCGACGCCGCCCGCCTCGGTGGGCTAGACGCCGCCCGCCTCGGTGGGCTATCGGAGAAGGGGTCGGACCAGCAGGTGTACCACGGCCGCGATGGCCGCGGCGGCCGGAAAGGTCAGGATCCAGGCGACGACGATGTTGCCGGCCACGCCCCAGCGCACGGCCGACAGCCGCTTGGTGGCACCGACGCCCATGATGGCCGAAGTGATCACATGCGTGGTGGAGATCGGCCAGCCGAGCTGGGATGTGGCGAACAACACGGTGCTCGCGGTGGTCTCCGCCGCGAACCCGTGCGGCGGGTCCAGGTGGATGACCCGGCGACCGAGGGTACGGATGATCCGCCAGCCGCCGGAGTAGGTACCGAGGGCGAGCACGGCGGCGGTGAGCGCGAACACCCACCAGGGAATGCTCTCGGTAGCGCCGAGGAACCCGCCGGTGACCAGAGCGAGACCGACCACTCCGACGGTCTTGGCGGCGTCCTGCATGCCGTGCCCGAGCGACATCGCGAACGCCGAGATCGACTGGAGGAGACGGAAGAGCCGGTTGAGCCTGCCCGGGTGCCCGCTCCGGAAGATCCACAGTACCGCCAGCATGACCAGGTACCCGAGGACGAAGCCGACCACCGGGGACAGCACCATCGGCAGGATGATCTTTTCCCAGATTCCCTGCCAGTAGACCACCCCGTTCGGCACCACCAGGGTCGCACCGACCAGTCCGCCGATCAGCGCCTGCGAGGACGACGACGGGAAGCCGAAGTACCAGGTGATCAGGTTCCACGTGATCGCCCCGGTCAGGCCGGCGAGGACCAGTCCCAGGCCGCTGATTCCGGCCGGCGGGTTGATCACCCCCTTGCCGACGGTCTCCGCCACGTTGCCGCCGAAGAACGAGCCGATCAGGTTGCCGATCGCCGCCATGACGAGCGCCACCCGCGGGGTCAGCGCGCGCGTGGAGACGGAGGTGGCGATCGCGTTCGCCGCGTCATGGAAGCCGTTGGTGTAGTCGTAGCCCAGCGCGACCACGATCACCACAACGGTCGCGACCGCGGCTGCGGTCACGATTCCTTCACCGCGATGGTCTCCACCGTGTTGGCGACCCGCTCGAACGCGTCACATGCCTGCTCCAGCTCCTCGACGACCTCCTTCATCTTGAGAACCGTCAGCGCGTCGTACTCCCCCGAGAACAGCCGCACCAGCAGCATCCGGTACGCGTTGTCGCCCTCGTTCTCCAAGCGGTTGCACTCGACCCAGTACGCCTCCAGGCCGGTCATCCTCCGCAGGCGCGGCATGGCGTCGGCGGTCAGCTTGGCCTGCCGGTCGAGCACGTCGACCAGCTCGTGCATCTCGCGGGGCAGCGCGGGCAGCCGGGTCAGGCCGTAGAGGTACATGAGGCTGCCGACCGCCTCGAGGTGGTCCATGACGTCGTCGAGGCCGGAGCCCAGGCGGTAGATGTCCTCGCGGTCGAACGGCGTGACGAACGAGGAGTTGATCTTCTTGTACAGCTCGTGCGTGATCGCGTCGCTGTCGTGCTCGACCTCGATCAACCGCTCGCTGACCGACTGCACGTCGGCGTCGGGGAGTACCAGCTCCGACAGCAGCGCTGTGCCCTTCACCAGATTTTCGGCGGCCCGGCTGAAAAAATCGAAGAACGTCTCATCGCTGGGCCGGAGCTTGATTCGCACGGGTACCCCTCACGCTGGACCGGGACCGGTGAGGGAATGCTAGTTCAACCGCCGGTCGTCTTCCGTTCAACCGGCGCCGGACAGCTTGATCGAGCGTGCTTCCCGGCCTCGACGTCGGAGTTGTCCGGCGAGTGCCAGGGCTCGGGTCAGCGCACCAGGTCCAGCCAGGTGTGATACCCGCCGGCGAACGGCTCGGTACCGTCGGACAGGGCGCGAACCAGCCAGTGCGCCGCCTTCCAGGCCTGCGTCACCACCTCGTCCGGATACCCGAACCGCAGCCGGTGCACCTCGAACTCGTCCTCGTCGACCAGCTCCACCGCCCGGGTCACCCGCCGCCGGCGCACGTCGAGGTCGAGGTCGACCAGGGAGAGCTGGTCGTCGCCCGGCCAGTCGGCGGGCGTGGCGATGTCGCAGTAGACCTCGGTGCGGCGCGGCGGCGCGTTGAACATCGCGGTGTACCAGGCGTTGTGCGGTACCAGCAGCACATAGGGATCCTCGTATTTGAAGCTCTCCCCGGTGAAGGTGCCCTGCGGTACCCCCAGCCAGACGCCGTGCTCGTCCTCGCCCAGGCGCAGGGCGGGGTAGTTACGGTGCGGACTCCCGTCGTACTTCCGGTAGTCGACCCGCACGACATCGGGTGGCATGCTGCGAACAGTAGCGGCTCAGCACACAAGATCCGCTGGAATGACGCACACCTGGTACGGCAGGGTGGCGGTGAACTCCTTCTCACCGGTCACGTCGGCGACCTGCTGGTACTTCCCGTCCGGCCCCAGCTCCCACGCCAGGAGGCGGGCCTCGTCGGGCCGGGCGATCGGATCGACCACCCAGTAGGACGGCGTACCGGCCCGCTCGAACCGCTCCCGCTTCCGGTTCAGGTCGGTCATCCCGGTGCTCGGCGACAGCACCTCGACCGCCAGCGCGGGCGGCCCGGGCAGCTCCTTCTCGGTCAGCTGGTCGCGGCGCGCGACCAGAACGTCGGGTTGCAGCTCGGTGTCTTCCGCCAGCCCGATGGCGAACGGCGCCATCAGCACCTCAAACTCCGGCGGGCACCCGTCGTCGAGCAGTCGGTAGAGCCGACCGACCACGCGCTGGTGCACCCGGCCGGGGGCGGCGCTCACGACGAGCACCCCGTCGATGAGCTCGTAACGGCGCCCGTCGTCGGGCATGAGTTCCAGGTCGGCTCTGGTGAGGCGTCGACCTGACGGGATCGGTTCGGCAGCCATGACAGTGACCATCCTCCTTCTTCGCTCAGCACCCCGCTACCGTGATGCCCGAGATCGCCGGAAGGCAAGAACGGATTCTGGCCCTGTGGATAACTCGCCACGCTGTGGATGGAGTCCTGTTGCGTCGGGGGTACCGGGTAGCGTCATCCCCCGTGAGTAGCCGGCCCACCGTCGAGGACCTTCTCGCCGCCGCCGTCACCGCGGTGCCCGGTGGCACCGCCCGGCCCGGTCAGCAGGCGATGGCCGCCGCCGTCGCGCACGCCGCCGAGACCGGCGAGCACCTGCTCGTGCAGGCCGGCACCGGTACCGGCAAGTCCCTCGCCTACCTGGTGCCCGCACTGCTCGTCGACGGTCCGGCGGTGGTCTCGACCGCGACGCTGGCGCTCCAGTCGCAGCTCATCGACCACGACCTGCCACGCCTGGCCGACGCCGCGGAGCCACTGCTCGGCCGCCGGCCCACCTTCGCCGTGCTCAAGGGCCGGCACCACTACGCGTGCCTGGCGCGCCTGGAGGGCACCACCGAGGAGGAGCCCGAGGACGCGCTGTTCGAGACCGGCCTGAGCGGGAGAACGCGGTGGCTGGGCGAGGCGGGCCGGCTCGGCAAGCAGATCCAGCGGCTGCGGGAGTGGGCGCTGGAGAGCGCGACCGGCGACCGCGACGAACTGGATCCGGGGGTCGACGACTCGGCCTGGCGGCTGGCGTCGATGCCGGCGCGGGAGTGCGTCGGCGCGGCCCGCTGCCCGTACGGTGCCGAGTGCTTCGCCGAGGCGTCCCGCGCGCGGGCCCGGGAGGCCGACATCGTCGTGACGAACCACAGCCTGCTGGCCGTGGACATGCTGGCCGGGCGGCACATCGTGCCGCCGCACAAGCTGCTCGTCGTCGACGAGGCACACGAGCTGGCCGACCGGGTCACCAGCGCGGCGCAGGCCGAGCTGACGCCGGACCTGATCGATCGGGCGGCGCGGCGGGCCCGCGCGTTCGTGCCGCCCGAGCACTACGAGGCGCTGACCGAGGCCGGTGACGCGCTCGCGCTCGGCCTCACCGAGGCCGCGCCTGGCCGGATAACCGGCGGGCTCCCGGCGCCGCTGCGGGAAGGGCTGACCGTGCTCGACGCCGCCTGCCGCCGGGGGTCGCACGCGGTCGGCGAGGTCAAGGCCGAGGATCCGGACCCGGTCCGCAAGCAGCAGGCCAGGTCGGTGCTCGGCGAGTTGACCGAGACTGCGCAGCGGCTGCTCGCCGAGGCCGACGCCGACGTGGCCTGGATCGAGAAGGACGACCGGCGCCGGGCGGTCGTGGTCGCCCCGCTGTCGGTCGCCGGTACCCTCGCCGAGCACCTCTTCGCCGATCGCACCGTGGTCGCGACCTCGGCAACGCTTGCGCTGGGCGGCCGGTTCGACAGCATCGCGCGGGCGGTCGGCCTCACCGACGGCGAGGGTGGCTGGCGCTCGCTCGACGTCGGCTCGCCGTTCGACTACGGCCGGCAGGGCATCCTGTACGTCGCGGCGAAGCTGCCCCGGCCGACCCAATCCGGCCTGTCCGACGCGGCGGCCGAGGAGCTGGTCGCGCTCGTCCAGGCGCTCGGCGGGCGCACGCTCGGCCTGTTCTCGTCCCGGCGGGCGGCCGAGCGCGCCGCCGAGGTGCTGCGGGCCAAGACCGACCTGACCGTGCTGCTGCAGGGCGAGGAGGCGCTGCCGCTGCTGGTACGCCGGTTCCGGGAAGACCCCACGAGCTGCCTGATGGGAGTGCTGTCGCTCTGGCAGGGGGTCGACGTGCCAGGCGACGCCTGCCAGCTCGTGGTCATCGACCGGCTGCCGTTCCCACGCCCTGACGAGCCGCTGGCCGCCGCCCGGGCGGCAGCGGTGGACGCGGCCGGCGGGTCGGGGTTCGCGGCGGTCAGCGTGCCGATCGCCGCGGTCCGGCTCGCGC
>JBKPCQ010000079.1:0-7164 GCA_046727455.1 Actinomycetota bacterium
CCGCCACAGCGTCCTGCGGGTCGGCGTCCGGTGGGTCACGGCGCCGGCTCCGTACCGGACGGGCCGGCCGGCGAGCCCCGCAACGGCGCACCGCAGGCCGGGCAGAAGGCGGCGTCGGGCGGGGCCGCCCGGCCGCACCGGCAGACCCGGTCCGGTCCGGTCACCGGCGGCCCCGGGTCGGCCTGGTCGAGCTGGCCGGGGCTGGTGGTGTAGGACGAGTCGAGCACGGCCGCCTCGACGTCGACCAGCCGCAGATCCGGCCGGATGCGTACCGCACCGGCCGCCGCGTCGAGGATGTCGACCAACCGCTTCATGTGCTCCAGCGCCGCCGGGTCGCCGGCCGCCGCCGCCAGCCCGACCGCCCGGCTCCACCCGGCCTGCGCCGCCGCCCGGTCGCCGTTCCTGAACGCCGTACAGCCCGCGCGTACCGCCTGGCTGTACTTCTCCTGGTCGAGGTAGTGCTGAACGTCGACGGCGAACTGCGTCGACATCCGCCGGTCGTCGGTCCGCAGCACCAGGATGTTCCCCGGCTCCACCTGCGGCTGCCCGTCCACCAGCAGGTCGACGCGGGCCGCCCGTACCTCCGTACCGTAGTCGGGCTGGCCGGCCGGTCCGACGTCCAGGCAGACGTGGTAGTCCCGGGCCTCGACACCCCAGGTACCGGTGGAGAACTCGGCCACCGGGTGGGTGATCGCCCCGGCGTCACCGGCGAGGTCGGCCTCGGTCGGGTGTACCTGCTTGACGAAGCTCACCCGGGCGTTGCGGATCGTGGTGATCCGCAGGCGCAGGTCGGGGACCACCTTGCGCATGGCGGCCTGCGTCATGGCGCGGAACTCCGCGGGTAGGTCGGAGTCGACGAGGACGGCGCTCGCCGCACCGCGGAGCACCGACGTGATCCGCAGCAGTTCGTCGGCCCGCCAGTCGTCGCCGATGCCCCGCGCGTCGCAGACGAAGTGCCCGGCGCATCCGGCGAGTACCGCGCCCAGTTCGTCGGCGGTCTCGTGCTGGTTGTGGCCGTCGGTGAGCAGGATGGCGTGCCGTACGGCCGTCGGATGCCGGTCGAGCAGGATCCGGCTGTGCCGCAGCCAGCTACCGATCGCGGTACCGCCGTTGGCGTACAACCGGGCCACCGCCGCCTTGGCCTCGGCCCTCGTCCGCGCCGTCATCGCGCACGTGCCGACCGCGGCGTCCGGATACACCGTGGCGGCCCGGTCGGTCCCCTGTACCACGGCGAAGAACACGCCGTCGGGCAGGACGTCCAGCGCCGCGGCGGCCGCCCGCCGGGCCGCCGCGATCTTCGTCCGTGGATAGTCCATCGAGCCGGAACAGTCGATGATGATGACCTCGGCCGCCGGCGCACCGACATCGGCGGCGCTGCCGTCACCCGGTGCCTCGGCCCGGATGTGCAGGATCGCGTGCATCCGGCGGTCGTCCGGAGACAGGTACCTGTTCTGGCTCACCGCCAGGCTGAAGCGCAGCGCGGTCCCGTCGGTCATGTCACCCTCTCTCGTCACAGCAGGGTTCTCGGGCGAACGGCGTTGGCCAGGTCGACGAGGGTGCCGTGGTCGTCGGCGCTGCGCGCCTGCCGGGCGAGCAGCCGGAAGGACCGCTCCAGCAGCCCGCGCAACCCGGCCTCGGTGGCCGGGGTACCGAGAACGGCGCCACCGTCGAGCCGCCGGTGCCGGCGGCCGGACCGGATCCAGTCCAGCGCGGTCTCCCGGACCGCCGCGGTCAACCGTTGCCGGGACTCGCCGTCCGCGTCCCCGCCGTCGAGATCCAGCTCCCGCAACCGCCGGACCGCCTCGCTCAGGTCGGCGGCGGACAGGCCGGTGGACCCGCCGTCGAAGCGCCCGCAGCTGATCCGTACCGCGGCGATGCGGGCCGCGTCGTAGTGCCGCGACACCCGCGGTACCCCGTCCAGTACGGCCATCGCACCGGCCCGGTCCCCGCGCCCCAGCCGGATCCGGGCCAGCCCGAAGGCGGCGCTGGCCTGTGACCGGTCCCGGCGCCACACCGCCTCGTAGAACCGGGCCGCGTGGTCGGGTTGCCCGGACAGCTCGGCGCAGCAGCCGAGCGCGAGCTTCGGGGCGATCTCGCCGGGAATCGCGTCGTACACCGCCAGGAACTCCGGGCTCGCCTCGCCCACGGTGTCCCGGGCCAGGGCGCGCAGGCCGCGGTGCCAGGACAGCCGCCAGTCGTACGGCGCCATCGTGCCGAGGATCGACGCCGCCCGCTCGATGCACCGGGCCGCGCCGTCGGTGTCGCCGAGTTCGACGTGCGCCCGGCACCGCATCAGCTCCACCTCGACCGAGTCCGCGTCGACGGCGGACAGCTGGTCCAGCAGCCCGCGCGGATCCGGCGCGCTCACCGTGCTGAGCAGATCCACGTTCGGGTCCCGGGGATCGACCCGCGGCACGGGCAGGCCGGTCGCGACGGACGGGGCCGACGGGCGGCCGTCGCCGGGTTCCGCGCCGGGGCCGGTACCGGTCCAGCGCTCCAGGGACGGTACCGCGCCCAGCCCGGCGTCCAGCAGCGCCGCGGTGGGGGCGAACACGGCGGACGGCTCCGGGTGCTCCCGGCCCAGTCGCACCGACAGCACCTCGTGCAGTACCCCGGTCAGTTGCTCGGACATCTCCGCCGCCGTCGCGAAGCGCCGGTTCCAGTCCGGGTCGGTCGCCCGCCGCACGAGCCGCTGGAACGAGTCGAGGCCCAGGCCGGTCGAGCCGTCGCCCGATCCGGTCCGGCGCGCGGACAGGTGGTCGGCGCTGGAGTGGAACAGCACCTCCAGGGTCCGGCCGACGGTGTGGATGTCGGACTGTGCCGACGGGCCGCGGCCGGTCAGCTCCTCGCGGCCGACCTGGTACCGGGCGGTGCCGACGATCGGGCTGGTCCGGTCGTCGACGTGGCGTACCCCGCCGAGGTCGATGAGCTTGACCCGGTCCTCGGTACGGATCACGTTGTCCGGCTTCATGTCGCAGTACAGCAGGCCGCGCCCGTGCAGGTACTGCATGGCCGCGAGGATCTCGTGCCCGTACGCGACGACGTGCTCCAGCGGCAGCGACCCACCCGGCGGGCGGTCCTGCAGCGCCGCGCCCTGGATCTCGCGCAGCGAGCGCCCGTTGAGGTACTCCATCACGATGTAGCCGGTCTGCTCGCCCGGCCGCTCCTCGTGGACGACGAAGTTGAAGATCCGCACGATGTTGGCGTGGTCGAGCGAGGTCAGGAAGCGGCGCTCGGCGACCGCGAGCGAGAGCGCGGCGCGATCGTTGGTGTTGATGAGGCCCTTCAAGGCCACGTAGTTGCCGTCCAGGTGGGTGTCCCGGGCGAGGTAGACCCAGCCCAGGCCGCCGTGCGCGATCGGGCCGACGACCTCGTACTGGTCGGCGACCAGGTCACCGGGTGCCAGCCGGGGCCGCAGCGAGTAGGGCGTACCGCACGTGGGGCAGAACCCTTCGAGCAGTGCCGGCTGTCCGGCGTAGCCGACCCCGATCGGGGTCTGGCAGCCGTCCTTTCCGCAGGTGCCGCTGACGTTGACCGGGTCCAGGTCGGCGAGCACCCGGCTGGACGGGTCGTCGAAGGTGAGGACCGGCATGGTGACCACCCGGGCGATCGTCCACCCGCCGCTGGTGACCGACGACTCGGGCGGCGCGGTGACCGGGCCGCTCTCCTGCGGTGGGGGCCGGCGGCCGCAGTCCGTGCAGAACCCGGTCTCGTCGACGGTACCGGCGCAGCCGGGGTAGGGGCAGGTCACGCCAGTACCGCCTGGACGTAGCCGTGCACCGCGTCCGCCGCGGCCACCAGGTCGCACGGCCCGCGCCAGAGCACCTCGCGAGCCTCCCGGTACCGCCGCGCCAGCTCGCGGTCCTCGGTCCGGCCACGGTCGGCGGCCATCGCCCGGTACGCCTCCAGCCGCCCGCGCAGCTCGTCGCGCCGGGCGAGGGCGCGGTCCAGCTCGGCCAGGATCCGCCCGGCCTCGTCCACCGCCTGCTGCGCCTCGCGGGCGCACGCGTCGATCGACGGCAACACCCGCCTCCCCTCGGTGGCCGCGTCCCGGATCCCGTCCAGCCGCAGGCGCAGTCTCGGCCCGTCACGCGGCGGCCCGGGTACCCCGGCGATCCGTGGGGCGACCTCCCGGTGCCGGTGCCGTACCGCCCGCTCGGCCACGCGTACCCGCCCGATCCGGTCCTCGAGATCGCTGATGCGGCTGGCCACCGTCGCGGGGTCCTCCGGCGGGTCCGGGTGGTGCGCGCTGGAGCCGGCCGCGAGCAGCGCGTCCACGCTGGGCGGCGGCTCGCGACGGAAGGCGGCGAGCAGCCGGACGTTGGCCTCGGCCAGCGGTACCAGGACCTTGCGCACCAGGGCGTCGGGATCGGCGGCCTCGTCCACGCGGTCGACCACCACCCCCAGCGGCGGCCGGTCGGCACCGAGCCCGTCGCTGAGCGGCTTCGACCCGTCGAGAGGCAGGCCGAGCCAGTCCAGCAGGCGCCGCCACACCTCGTCGACGGTCCTGCCGGACGCGTCGATGGCCAGACCGATGCTGCCCACCGGGGGTACCGGGCCGGCCGGATCCGGCCCGCCTTCCGCCACGGCACCGGCGCGCGGGCGCAGCGCGCCGCTGGACAGCACCACGGCGCGGTACAGCGCGGCCGACGCCGACGAGTCGTCGGCGCCGGTGACCACGACGAGCACCCGGTCGGGTTCGTGGGCGGCGAAGAAGTCCCGGATCTGCCGGGCGGTACGGCGGTCCTGCGCCCGCGGGCGGTACCGCCGTATGAAGGGCGCGTCGACCGCGGGACTGCCGGTCACCCAGCGGCCGACCGGGGGCAGGTAATGCACGACCCGGTTCACCGGGATCATCCACGACAGGCCGGTCGGCCCGTCGGTGTACTCGCCGACCACCACGCCGACGACGTATCCGGTCGCGTCGTCGACCACACCGGCGCCGCTGAAGCCCCGGCTGATCCGGTCGGCCGGCGTCACCCGGTCCATCTGCCACCACTCCGCCGCGGGGCCGCCCGGCCCGGCGAGCCGGGTCCGCACCCAGACGCCGTCGTCCAGCCGCGCCGGGTGCCCGAACGCGTGCACCGGCCGGTTCCACAGCGGCAACTCCTCGCACAGGACGGCGCCGCAGCCCTCGGGTACCGGCCCGGCCAGGTCGAGCAGGGCGAGGTCGCCGCGCTCGTCGGGCAGTGGCGGTACCCACGCGCCCGGGTCCACCCGGGCCGGGACCGGCCCCACGTCGGGCCGGAACACCAGCTCCACGACGACGTCCACATCGGCCGGCGGGGCGGCCTGCGACACGACGTGGGCACAGGTCAGCACCTGACGCGTGCCCAACACCACGCCCGCCCCCAGGACCGCACCCCCGGTGTCGCGGATCCGCACCCGCCACGGCTCGTTGCCGCGCTCCGGAGCATCTGCCGCCACGCTGGGTCAGCGTACAGCCGGGCCACCGCGGGCGAGGCCCGAGCCGCGCTAGCGTCGAGGGGTGACAGGTCTGATCACCGACACCGCCCCCGCCCGACTCCCGCGCACCGTGGGCGAGCTGCGGGCCAGCGGCCACGCGTACCGTACCGTCAAGCAGGAACTGCGGGAGAACCTGCTGGCCGGCATGCGCGACGGCACGCCCCGGTTCCCCGGCGTCGTCGGGTACGACGACACGGTCCTGCCCGAGGTGGAGCGGGCGGTGCTGGCCGGGCACGACATGGTTCTGCTCGGCGAGCGTGGGCAGGGCAAGACGCGGGTGATGCGCTCGCTGGTGAACCTGCTGGACGAGTGGACCCCGGTCGTCGCCGGCTCCGAGCTCAACGAGCACCCGTACCACCCGATCACGCCCGCCTCGCGCCGGCTGGCCGACGAGCGCGGCGACGACCTGCCCGTCGCGTGGCGGCACCGGTCGCTGCGGTACGGCGAGAAGCTGGCCACTCCGGACACCAGCGTGGGTGACCTGATCGGCGACGTGGACCCGATCCGGGTGGCCCAGGGGCGTACCCTCGGCGACCCGGAGACGATCCACTTCGGCCTGGTACCGCGCACCAACCGGGGCATCTTCGCCGTGAACGAGCTGCCCGACCTCGCCGAGCGCATCCAGGTCTCGCTGCTGAACGTGCTGGAGGAGCGCGACATCCAGGTGCGCGGGTACCAGCTCCGGCTGCCGCTGGACCTGCTGCTCGTGGTCAGCGCCAACCCGGAGGACTACACCAACCGGGGGCGGATCATCACCCCGCTCAAGGACCGGTTCGGCGCGGAGATCCGTACCCACTACCCGCTCGACCTGGACCTGGAGGTCGCGCTGATCCGCCAGGAGGCGCAACTGGTGGCCGGGGTGCCGGACCACCTGCTGGACCTGGTGGCGCGGTTCACCCGGGCGGTCCGCGAGTCGCCGTCGGTCGACGGGCGGTCCGGCGTGTCCGCCCGGTTCGCCATCGCGGCCGCCGAGACGGTCGCGGCGGGAGCGCTGCGCCGGTCCGGCCTGCTGGGCGAGCGCGAGGCGGTGGCCCGGGTCGGCGACACCGCGTCGGTGACCAGCACGCTACGGGGCAAGGTGGAGTTCGAGAGCGGCGAGGAGGGGCGCGAGGTGGAGATCCTGGCGCATCTGCTGCGTACCGCCACGGCCGAGACGTTCCGGGCCCACCTGGCCGGGCTGGACCTGTCCGGGTTCACCAAGCTGGTCGCCGACGGGGAGATCATCGAGACCGGCGAACTGGTCGGCGCCGACGAGCTGCTGCGCCAGACCGGTGTGGTGCCGGGGCTGGCGAAGGTGCTCGAACGGCTCGGACTCGGCGACGCGCCCACCCGCGGCGAAGCCGCCGCGGCCGTGGAGTTCGTGCTGGAAGGGCTGTACCTGACCCGCCGGCTGTCGAAGGAACAGACCAACGACGGCCGCACCTTGTACGGGAGCTGACCATGCCGGCCAACCGGTACCGGTACGGGACCTGGCGGGGCGGCCCGGACCCGCTCGCCCCGCCGTACGACCTGCGCGCGGCCGTCGACCAGGTCGGTGCGGATGTCCTGGCCGGCGGCAGCCTGCGCGACGCGCTGCGCGACCTGCTTCGCCGGGGCCCGCAGGATGGCCGCGGACTGGACGACCTGGCGGCCCGGGCCCGCCGGCTGCGCCGCGAGGCGCTGCACCGGGGCGACCTCGACGGCGCGGTGACCCGGGCC
>JBKPCQ010000080.1:0-29517 GCA_046727455.1 Actinomycetota bacterium
GCAGCTTGTAGTCGGCCTCGGTCAGCCGCGGCGGCGAGGTCCAGATCGCCTGCGGCATGTCGTACGACGGCGTCATGCCGGTCTTCTGCTCGTGGTCGACGGTGTCGAACGCCGGGGTGTCCTCGTTGTTGTTGGACAGCAGCATGTTCGGCCGCTTGGCGCGGACCTGGTCCCAGAGGTTGTGCGCGCCCCAGTACGCGTTGAGGTTGTCGATCCAGAACCCGTCCAGCGTCGGGTAGTTGTCCATGACCTCCAGGAAGTTGTCGTAGCTGAACTCGCCGAAGCCGTTGCGGGTGGACAGGTCGACGCTGTGCCCCGCGTAGGCCGAGAACGCGGACGAGTTGAAGTACTCGAAGCCGTTCTCGGCGTGGTGGCTCGGGTCGTCGGTCATGTAGAGGATGAGGTGCAGGCCGCCGTTGTGCGCGGCGGTCAGCAGCTCACCGAGGTAGTCCCGCTTGGTGCTGCAGGTACCGGGGATCTTCGACGGCCAGGCCCGGGCGTACCCCAGCCGGCTGTGGAACGCGGCCAGCACGATGTAGCCCGCGTGCAGCTTCTTGGCTTCCTGGACCCAGTAGCCGGCGTCCCAGCCGGCGTTGTTGACCATGTTCTGCCAGGTGGTGCAGTTGGTCTGGGCCGGCGACGTGCGCTCGCCCCAGTGCAGGAACAGGCCGGCCGTGGACTCCCGCAGCCACTTCTGCCGGTCGTTGAACAGATCGGCGCGGGCCGGCGCGCCGGGTATCGAAAGCAGCGCCGCGACGACCGCCGCGACGGCGACGGCGGCGAGGACGCCGACCTTTCTCTTGGTGAGCATGAGGGGGCCTCCGCCCTCGTCGGTAGGTGTGCGATGGTGGTGCGCTCGCCCGGCGGGGACGATGGGCTACCGGCAGAGGCCGGCAACCATTGCCTGAAACATAGGATGTATCTGGCGAGATCGTCAAGATTCGACATGCATCTATCGGTGGCTCTGCCCCGAATGTCGCCGCCGTGCTTCCCGCCCTACGGAGCGGTGTCGCCGTACCAGTCGTGGAACGCGTCGAGCAGCGCGGCACGGGCGCCGGGGGAGAGGCTTTCCGCGGGCAGCCGGCCGAGTTCGGCGATGGTCCGCCGGATCTGGTCGAGGTACCGGTCGCAGCCCTCGCACTCGGCCAGGTGCGCCACGAACCGCTGCTCGGTCGCGGGATCCAGCGCGCCGTCGAGGTAGGCGGTGACCAGTTCGACGACCTCGTCGCAGTTCATCCGGCCCACCTCCCCAGCGACTCCTCCAGCGCGGCGCGTACCGAGGCCCGCGCGCGGTGCAGCAGAACCCGCTGGTTTCCCGCCGAGATCTCCAGCATCGCGCACACCTCCTCGGTGGTGTACCCCGCCACGTCGCGCAGCGTGATCACCAACCGCTGCCGGGCCGGCAGGGCGGCGAGCGCCCTCGCCATCTGCCGGCGCAGCTCGGTGGTGACCACCGCCTGTTCCGGCGACGGCCAGGCGTCCGGGGCGCTGCGCCAGTGTCCGGGGTACGGGTCGCCGGGGCACCCGAACCGGGCCGGGTCGACGGTCGGCCCGCGGTCCTCGTCGGTCGGGCCGAGGCTGGACACCGGGACGGTCCGGCTGTCCCGGACGCCGCGGGCCTTCGCGGTGTTGACGAGGATGCGGTACACCCAGGTGCGCAGCGACGAGCGCCCGGCGAAGCCGCCGATGCCCTTGAGCACGCCCAGCCACGCCTCCTGGACCACGTCCTCGGCGGTGTGGTCGTCGGCGACGAAGGCCCGCGCGGCCCGTAGCATCCCGGGCGACCAGGCATCCAGCACGGCGGCGAACATCGCCTCGTCACCGGTGCGCAGGCGGTCCACGACGACCTCGTCCGGAGGCAGGGGGCCAACCGCCACCCCAGCACTCTAGCGGTGCTCCGGATTGGGGAGGTCGAACCGGCACCCCGCGTCCCACTCGCTGCGCCGGTTCCCCTGTGCCGGGATGCCGCCCCGGTCCTTGAGCATCCGCGCCAGGTGCAGCAGGTTCCACGTCATGAACGTGGCGTTGCGGTTGGTGAAGTCGTTCTCCGGGCCGCCCGAACCCGGGTCGAGGTACGACGGTCCCGGGCCGGCCTCACCGATCCAGCCCGCGTCGGCCTGCGGCGGGATGGTGTACCCGAGGTGCTGGAGGCTGTACAGGATGTTCATCGCGCAGTGCTTCACCCCGTCCTCGTTGCCGGTGATGAGGCACCCGCCGACCCGGCCGTAGTAGGCGTACTGGCCGTTTGCGTTGAGCAGCGACGAGCAGGCGTACAGCCGCTCGATGACCCGCTTCGTCACCGAGCTGTTGTCGCCCAGCCAGATCGGCCCGGCGAGCACCAGGACGTCAGCCGGCAGCACCCTGTTCCGGTAGATGGCCGGCCACTCGTCGGTGGCCCAGCCGTGCTCGGTCATGTCCGGCCAGACGCCGATGGCAATGTCGTGGTCGACGGCGCGCAGGACGTCGACCGTGACGCCCTGCTTCTCCATGATCGACCGGCTCAGGTCGATGAGCCCCTGGGTGTGACTCAGCTCGGGGGAGCGCTTCAGGGTGCAGTTGATGAACAGGGCGCGCAGGTCGTCGTATCGCATGTGGTCCTCCTTCGGTACACAGTCGTCCCACGGCGGCCCGCCGTTACACGCAGGGCGGGAGTCCTGTCCGCCCGACGGCAGGCCGCCTTGACGGCCCTGACCCGCACTCATAGCCTGATCGAACTACGTCCATGAAAAGGTTTTCAGAATTCGCGATCCTGACGTAGCGGCATCGTCACCGCCGGTGTCCTCAAGGTGGCCCACCGGCGCGGAGGGAGAGTTCGTGCGAGGCATACGAGTGCCCGCGAGAGTCGGGTCCAGACGGCTGTGGCTCGCCGTCCTGGGCGCGACCGCGCTGGCAGCGGCAAGTACGGCCGGCATCGCGTCGGCGGGGGCGTTCACCGGGGCTGGCGCCGTGGCACCGGAGGCGGTCTTCAACGTCAAGACCTTCGGGGCGGTCGGCGACGGCAACGCCAACGACACGCCCGCCATCGAGCGGGCCATCAACGCCGCGTCCAGCGCGGGTGGCGGCACCGTCGAGTTTCCGGCCGGTACCTACAAGGCCGCCAACACGATCCACCTGAAGAGCCACATCACCGTCATGCTGGACAGCGGGTCGACGGTCGTCGGTGCCAGCGGTACCGGCTACGACGCGCCCGAGTCGAACCCCAACTCCGCGTTCCAGGACTTCGGGCACAGCCACTTCCACGACGCGATGTGGTACGGCGACCGGCTGACGGACATCGGCTTCGTCGGCTCCGGCACCATCGACGGCGGCGGCCACTTCATCACCGGCAACCCGAGCACCGGCCAGGCCGACAAGCTGATCTCGCTGACCCGCTGCGACGGCCTGACGCTCAACGGGATCACCCTGCGCCGGGGCGGCCACTTCGCGATCCTCATCAACGGCTGCAACCACGTGACGTCCGACCACCTGAACATCCAGACGGCCAGCGACCGCGACGGCTGGAACATCATCAACACCTCCAACGTGCTGATCACCGACATCACCGACTCGGCCAACGACGACGCGCTCGTGTTCAAGAGCGACTGGGCGCTCGGTACCCGGTTCACCGACCAGGGCCACGTCCACGTGAACCGGGCCAACCTGCACGCGGGCTGCTGCAACGCGCTGATGTTCGGCTCGGAGACGTGCAGCGACTTCACCGACTACCTGTTCGAGAACATCACCATCAACGGCGCCAACAAGTCCGGCCTGGGCATGGTGTCGATGGACGGCGCGGTCATCTCCAAGGTGCGCTACAGCAACATCACGGTGACCGGCGTGGCGTCGCCGGTCATGCAGAAGATCGGTACCCGCAACCGCTGCGGCGACCACCGGGGCGTCGGGCACATCCACGACATCACCTACGACGGCATCACCATCACGGGCAAGAGCAGCCCGCAGTACAGCCCGACGATCTGGGGCGCGGACACCTCGCACGAGCCCACCAACGTCACGTTCAACAACGTGAAGATCACCGTACCGGGTGGCCACGCCAACATCGGTACCGGCGTGCCGAGCAACGACCCGAACAACTACAACCCCAACAGCATCGGCACCCGGCCGGCGTACGGCTGGTACATCCACAACGCCAACAACATCCACTTCACCGGCGGCAGCCGGGTCGAGTTCGCCAGCGGCGACGCGCGGCCGGCGGTCATCGCCGACACCGGCAGCCAGGTGACGTTCGACAACTTCAAGGCCGAGCGCAGTACCGGCTCGACCGACATGGTGTTCAAGACCGTCAACCCGTACTGCGTGCAGAACAGCACCAACACCGCGGGCGGGGCGCTGCGGATCACCGCGACCGGCTCGACGCAGACCTGCCCGAGCCAGAGCAGCGACTTCTCGCTCGGGCTGACCCCGGCCAGCCAGACGGTCAGCCCCGGCGGGACGGCCACGTTCACCGTGTCGACGGGCGTGCTCTCCGGTACCCCCGGGAACATCGCCCTCACCGCGAGCGGCGCACCCCCCGGGTCCACCCCGTCCTTCAGTGTCAACCCGGTACCGGCGGGCAGCACCACGACCCTGACCGTGCCGGTACCGAGTGACGCCTCGGGCACGTTCACCATCAGTGTCACCGGCACCGCCGGAACGGCGACCCATTCGGCGAGCGCCCAGCTCGTCGTCGGGACGACGACCGGCCTGACCATCACGGGCCTCACGGTGGCCGACTCGGCCAACGCCGCGGACTGGTCGGTGCAGTCGAACCTGCACGTGGGCAGCGTGCAGTACGGCGACCGGACGTACACGATAACGGCCGTGCCGTCGGCGCTGACCGGCCAGCAGTGGATCCGTACCGCCAACGACTCCAAGGCGGCCACGGCGAACCCGCTGGTGAGGTTCACGATCAACCGGTCGGCGACGGTGGCCGTAGCGGTGGACACCCGGATCGGCCGGCGGCCGTGGATGGACTCGACCTGGACCGACACCGGTACCTCGCTGCGTAACAATGAGTCGACCCCCCGGACGTTCGAGGTCTTCACCAAGACCTTCGCGGCAGGGACGGTCGCGCTCGGCCCGAACGGCAGTACGGGCAGCAGCAACTACGTCATCGTCGTCTTCTGACGGTCGACCCGGCGGGCGGGTACGGACTCCGTGCCCGCCCGCCGGGCGGAAACAGTTGTTGACCCAGACGACGCAGCGTGACCATATATTGATATGCGTCACTTCAGACATTTGGTGATCACCCTTGCCGCCGGGGCGGTGCTCCTGCCCGGCGGCGTCGCGCTCGCCGGTCAGGTGCGTGCCGCACCGGCCGGCCTGCTCTGGGAGGGCGTGGCCGCGAAGGGCACCTCGGTGTTCCAGGGCCTGGAGAAGGCGCCCGGGACCATCACCGTGGCGAAGGACCCGACCGGCCGGTTCGGCCCCTCGTTCCGGTACGAGACGTGGGACAACGGCGGGCGGAAGTCGCGCTGCGAGAGCCGCGGCGTCACCGGGGTGAACCTCGACCGGAGCAGGGTCGGCCAGACCTTCTACGTGGGCTGGAAGGCGTACTGGGACGTGCAGATCGCGCGCGGCCGCTGGACGTCGTTCTGGCAACTGCACTGGTCCGGCGCCGGGCCGGGCGGGGGCCCGATGACCGTGCGTACCCTCGGTGACGGCCGGCTGTACCTGCAGTTCGTCTCGGCGGACCGCAGGTTCGACCGCAACATCTGGAGCGCGCCGTTCCCGAACCGCCAGTGGAACACGTTCGTCGTGGCGTTCAAGCTGGCCCGCGACGGCAGCGGGTTCGTCCAGTTCTGGTTCAACGGCGTGCCGCAGACGCTCATCAACGGCTCGACCAGCTACCCGGGTCCGGTGTTCAAGGGCGACCACGTGAACCTCAAGTGGGGCGTCTACCGCTCCGGCGGCAACCGGGGCCACGGCGTCGAGTACGTCAACGACCCGAAGCTCGGCACGACCTACGACGCCGTGCGGCCCTAGCCGCGTAGCCTGTCGGAGCGGCTACCAGCCAGAGGTTGTCAGCCGCCGGCCGGGGGCGTCACGCGCCAGATGAGCGCGCAGAGCACGAGGACGGCGACCAGCGCGGCGACGTACCGGCGCCGGCGGTGCGCCTCGTAGGCGTGCCACCAGGCAACGGCCGCCTCGGCGAGGATCGCCCGGTCGTTCGGCGCCGGCCGGACGAACGCGGCGATCCGGGTCGCCCCGCTGGACCAGGCGCGCCGGGGAGCGCGATCGACCCGCCCCACCTCGATGTCGACCGTCGCCCAGTCGCCCCCGCCGAACGACTCCTCCCGCCACCGGCGGGAGCGCCGGACGAACGCGCGGCGCAGGTAGCTGTCGGCCGCGTCGCCGCGGCTCAGCCGGGAGCGCAGCTCCAGCCGGCGCCACCGTACCGCCACGTCGGTCAGGACCTCGGGAAATAGCCGCTCGGCGTCCGCCGGGCCGCCGACGACGCCCGCCGCCTCCTCGCGCAGCGGCTCCAGGTGGCTGGCCACGAACGCGACGTACCGGGGCGGCGGCTCCAGCGCGAGGGTCGGCAGCATCCGCATCCCTCCATCATCATCGGTATCCTGCCCCCATGGCGAGGACGTACGAGCGCAGGCGCGGACAGGTGATCGGCAACGGGTTCGTCGGGATGCTCGTCCGGATCGGCATCGGGCCGAAGTCGACATACCTGATGACCGTCAAGGGCCGTAAGACCGGGAAGCGCTACACGACACCGGTGACTCTGGTCGAGACCGGCGAGGGCCGCTGGCTGGTCTCGCCGTTCGGCCTGGTGTCCTGGGTACGCAACGCCCGCGCCGCCGGCCGGGTGACGCTCCGCCGGGGAAGGCACACCGAGGAGGCGACCATCGCCGAAGTGGACGCCCACGCGGCCGCGCCGGTGCTGCAGAAATACCTTGCCGCCAATGGGATCGTGCGGCCGTACTTCGACGTCACGCCGGAGTCCCCGGTCGAGGACTTCGTCGCGGAGGCGCCGCGCCATCCGGTCTTCGCGCTGAACTGACCGGTACCCCCGGTACAGGTTTCATCCGTGGCGGGTGACGCGAAGTCCCCGCCTGCCAATCCACTGTGGTCCGCGATGGGCCAGCCACCGCACCACCGTGGTCTTGTCGGCGCCGCGTGTCCACCCGCGGAAGCTGCCGGCCCGCCATCGACCGATCATGCGCACCTTTGATCGCGGATGAGGAGCGGGATCATGTATGAGTTCGACGTGACCATCTCCAGCGCAGTGAGTACAGCCGATGGGCGGGAAGCGGCCGGCCCGCTGTCGCCCGCGCTGCTGGACCAGATGCTGCGTTACTGGTACGCCGCCAACTACCTGACCGTTGCGCAGATCTACCTGCAGGAGAACCCCCTGCTGCGCGAGCCGCTACGGCCGGAGCACGTCAAGCCGCGGCTGCTCGGCCACTGGGGTACCTCTCCCGGCCTCAGCCTGATCTACATCCACCTCAACCGATTGATCAAGGAGCGGGACGCCAACGTGATCTACCTGGCCGGCCCGGGCCACGGTGGCCCGGCGTTGGTGGGTCACGCGTACCTCGAAGGCACCTACTCGGAGGTCTATCCCGAAGTGACCCAGGACCTGGCGGGCCTGCGGCTGCTGTGCCGCCGGTTCTCGACTCCGGGCGGGATACCCAGTCACGTCAGCGTGCCGACGCCGGGATCGATCCACGAGGGCGGCGAACTGGGCTACGTGCTGTCGCACGCCTTCGGCGCGGCTTTCGACAACCCGGACCTGATCGTCGCCGCGGTGGTCGGGGACGGCGAAGCGGAGTCCGGGCCGCTGGCCGGGGCCTGGCGGAGCACCGCCTTCCTCAACCCGGTCCGTGACGGCGCGGTGCTGCCGATCCTGCACCTCAACGGGTACAAGATCAGCGGCCCGACCGTGCTCGGCCGGGAGAGCGACGACGAGATCGAGGCGTTCCTCCGGGGCAACGGATACGACACGCACTTCGTCGAGGGCGATGATCCGGTACGGGTACACCAGGCGTTCGCGGCGACGCTCGACTGGTGCTACGGCCGTATCCGCTCGCTCCAGCAGGAGGCCCGGGAGTACGGCGTCTTCGAGCGACCCCGCTGGCCGGTCATCGTCCTGCGCACCCCCAAGGGGTGGACCGGCCCGAAGGAGGTGGACGGGCGACCTGCCGAAGGCACCTTCCGTTCGCATCAGGTACCGATGTCCGACGTCCGCACCAACGCGGAGCACCTGGCGCAGCTCGAAGCCTGGATGCGCGGCTACCGGCCGGAGGCGCTGTTCGACCCCGACGGCAGGCTCATCCCCGAGCTGGCCGACCTCGCGCCGCAGGGCGACCGCCGGATGAGCGCCAATCCGCACGCGAACGGCGGCAGGTTGCTGGTGGACCTGGACATCCCGGACTTCCGCGATTACGCGGTGGAGGTCGAACGGCCCGCCGTCGTGCGGCGGGAATCCCCTCGCCAGCTCGGTATGCTGCTGCGCGACCTGTACGTCCGGAACGCTGAGTCGGCGAACTTCCGGTTGTTCTGCCCCGACGAGACCAACTCCAACCGGCTCGGCAACGTCTTCGAGGTGGAGAACCGCTGCTTCGTCGGCCGAACGCTGGACATCGACGACCACGTGGCGCCGAATGGTCGCGTCATGGAGGTGCTCAGCGAGCATCTGTGCGAGGGCTGGCTGGAGGGCTACACGCTGACCGGGCGGCACGGCATCTTCGCGACCTACGAGGCGTTCGCGATGGTGTCCGCGTCGATGACGGTACAGCACACGAAGTGGCTCCAGGAGGCGATGAACCTCCCCTGGCGGAAGCCGATCGCCTCGCTCAACATCCTGGTCACGTCGACGTGCTGGCGCAACGACCACAACGGCTTCAGCCACCAGGGCCCCGGCCTGATCGACGTGATGCTCTCCAAGCGGGGCACGGTGACGCGCATCTACCTGCCGCCCGATGCCAATTGCCTGCTCTCGGTCGCCGACCACTGCCTGCGCAGCCGGAACTACGTGAACCTGATCGTGATCGACAAGCAGCCGCAGCTGCAGTACCTGGACCTGGAGACGGCCATCAAACACTGCGAGAACGGTGCCTCGATCTGGCACCGGGCCAGCAACGACGACGGTGGCGAGCCGGAAGTGGTGCTCGGCTGCGCGGGTGACATCGCGACCCTGGAGACAGTGGCGGCGGCGTGGTACCTGCGCCAGCTCGTATCGGATCTGCGCGTGCGTGTCGTGAACGTGGTCGACCTGATGCGGCTCTTCCCGGTGGCGTACCACCCGCACGGCACCACCGAGGCGGAGTTCGTCGAGCTTTTCACCGCGGACAAGCCGGTCGTCTTCGCCTTCCACGGGTACCAGCGGGCGATTCACGAGATCGTGCACGGGCATCCGGACGTCGACCGGATTCACGTCCGCGGATTCAACGAGCAGGGCACCACCACCACACCGTTCCAGATGGTCGTGATGAACGGGATGAGCCGCTTCCACCTGGCCGCGGAGGCGATCCGCTACGTGCCGCGCCTGAGCGATCGGGCACCGGACCTGCTGGCCCAGTGCAACGCACGGATCGCGGAGGCGACGGCGTACGCCCGCGAACACTTCGAGGACCAGCCCGAGATCCGCGACTGGGTGTGGACCGACTGAACCCGAAGGTGAGGCAGGAATGGCCACCCATACGATCGCCGCGGTGTTGGCGGACGTGGACGGCACGCTCGTCACCAGGGACAAGGTGCTCACCCCGCGCGCGATCGACGCGGTGAAGCAACTCCAGCGGCGTGGCGTGCTCTTCGCCGTCACGAGCGGACGCCCTCCCCGTGGCATGCGGATGCTGGTCGAGCCGCTCGGCATGCACGTGCCGATGGCCGCCTTCAACGGCGGGATCCTGGTCCTCCCCGACATGACCGTCGTCGACGAACGGCCGGTCCCGGAGGATGTCGCGCCGGCCGTCGTCGAGACGATTCGCGCGCATGGCTTGTACGCCTGGATCTACCGCGGCACCGAGTGGTACGTCACGGATCCGCATGCCCCGCACGCCGACCGGGAAGCGCGGACCTGCCAGTTTTCACCCACGGTGGTACCCACCTACGACGGCCTCCTCGACCGGGCTGTCAAGATCGTCGGGGTCAGTGACGACCACGGTATGGTCGCGCGGTGCGAGGTAGCGGTTCAGGCGGCGTTCGGGTCGCACGCTTCCGCCGCCCGGTCGCAGCCGCACTACCTCGACGTGACGCACCCGACGGCCAACAAGGGCGTCGTGATCGAGCGCCTGTCGCACTACTTCAAGATCCCGCTGGAACAGGTCGCCACGCTCGGCGACCAGCCGAACGACGTGTTGATGTTCGAGCGCAGCGGCCTGAGCATCGCCATGGGCAACGCGAGCGCGGAGGTGCGGCGGCAGGCCACCTACGTGACGGCTTCCAACGAGGACGAGGGCTTCGCCAAGGCGATCGAGCGGTTCATCCTGCCATGGGCGGTAGCCGCCCCCGCGCGGACGTGACTAGGCGACGCGCACCCCGCGGGGCAGCCGTACCGCCGGGGTACGGAGCTGCCGTGCGGCGATCCACACCGCGCCCGCGCCGAGCAGCAGGTCGAACGTCAGCCCGTACGGCCACACCGGTCCCGGTTCGGGGCGGTGCCCGCCATCGTATTCGTAGTAGTAATAGTCGGGCGTGCGCAGCTGGCGCACCGAGCGGCCCATCTCGCCCAGCGGGTCGCTCGGCTGCCGGATCGGGCGTCCCCGGTCGTCGAGCACCGGCGGCAGCGCCGGGGTCGCGTCGGCCAGCACGACGAACGGGTTGGGCGCGACCATCCACCACACCCGGGCGGGGGCGTGGCTCCCACCGATCACGCCGGCGGACAGGCCGAACGCGACGACGGTACCCACGGTGAGCGCGAACACCGCGACGTAGGACAGCAGCGCGGACGTGATGCTCCGGGCCAGCAACGCCGACAGCCCCAGCGAGATCGCGCACACCACCCCGATGAGCAGGGCCACGACCAGCAGGACGACGAAGGTGCGCAGGACTGTCATACCGCCTTCGAGCACCGCCCAGCCGACGAAGGGCAGCGTCAACGCCAGCGCGGCGAGACCCACGCCCCACCCGGCGAGCAGCTTGCCCACCGCGATGTCGGCGGCGGTGAGCCGGGTGACCTGGAGCGTCGCCAGCGTGCCCCGTTCCCGGTCGCCGTTGATGCTCTGCGCGGTGAGCGCCGGGCTCACGATGAGGACCAGGCCGAGAACGAACAGCATGAGCCCGCCGAACAGCGGGACGCCGTGCGGTCCCTCGGTGTCGGTCAGCGACAGGTCCAGCATCAGCGTGAACAGCAGGATGACGAGCACCCACGAGGCGAGCAGCCAGCGCCACCGGCCGGTCCGCAGCCGCACCCGGAACTCCTGGCGAACCACGAGGAAAACGCCCCGAGCACTCATGGTTACCGCCGCTCCTGCGTCATGGCCAGGTAGGCCGTTTCGAGATGGCTGCCGACCGGTCCGTACGCGATGACCCTGATCCCATCGGCGACGAGTCCGGTGAGCAGGTCGGCCGCCTCGTCCTCGGTCATCGGAGGCAGCTCGGTACCGGCTCCGGTGGTGCCGCCCGCCGGGATGCCACGCCGGGCGAGCGCGGCGAGCAGCACGTCGGGGTCGGCCGCCCGGACCCGCCACTGGGTGAGCTGGGCGGCGGCGAGCTCCCGGACGTCGCGCTCGTCGACGGTACGGCCGGCCGTCACGAAGACCACCCGGTCGGCGATCTCCTCCAGCTCGCTGAGGATGTGGCTGGACACCAGTACCGCCACCCCGTGTGCGGCCAGCCCCCGCAGCAGGTCGCGCAGCTCGACCCGCGACCTCGGGTCCAGCCCGGAGGCCGGCTCGTCGAGCAGCAGCACCCGCGGCTCGTGCAGCAGCGCGCGGCCCAGTGCCAGCCGCTGCTTCTGGCCCCGGGACAGGACGTGCACCGGCCGGTTGGCGTACTCGCCGAGGTGGGTGCGGTCCAGCGCGTCGCTGATCCGCTGGTTGGTGGTGGGCCGGTCGAGCCGGTACGCCTCGGCGAAGAAGGCGAGGTATTCCCGGACGGTGAGCTGGTCGTAGACCCCGAACACGTCCGGCATCCAGCCCATCCGGGAGCGGACCCCGGACGGGTCGTGCACCGGGTCGAGGCCGGCCACCCGTACCTGGCCGAAGTCGGGCGTCAGCAGCGTGGCCAGGATCAGCAGCAGCGTCGTCTTGCCCGCGCCGTTGGGGCCGACCAGCGCGGTCACCTGCCCGTACGGCACGGTCAGGTCCAGCCCCCGCAGCGCCTGTACCGGCCCGAACTGCCGGGTCACCCCCCGCGCCACCACGCCGAACTCCGTGTCCGTCATCCGCCACCCCCTCGCGTGATCGGGGCTCAGCGTAGCGGCGCGTGACCATTCCTTCCGCCCCGTCCGGTGAAGGTTTCGCGGAGACTCAGCCGGCTGCCTCGATCTGCCGGACCGTGTTGCGCAGGTCCCGGACGAAGAAGCGGTTGCCGATGACGCGCAGGACCAGGTCGAGCAGCCGGCCGCGCGGCGTCGTCGGGTTCCGGTGGATGTGCAGGGCGACCAGCGATCCGCCGGAGCCGTCCGGCGTCACCCGGTACTCCCAGTAGCTGCCCTTGCCGAACGCGTTGCTGTCCAGCACATCGAGGCGGACCTCGCCGGGCGTGGACCAGTCGTAGCGGTACCGCTGCCAGATGCCGCCCCCGGCCGTGGACCCCTCGGTGACCTCGGCCCAGTCCGGCCCCCGGTCGTGCACCTGGAGGTAGCCGCCCTGGCTGTTGCCGAACACCTTCTCCCGCCCCGGGCCGAAGTCGGTGAGCGCCGCCACGAAGCGTTCGGGCGTGAACCGGCCGGTCGCCGTGACCCTGACGTCTCCCATCCGGACCTCCATCCCGCGAACGAGGACCGGATCTTAACGCACCGGGGCCGCCCGAGCATCGGGTCGGTACGATCGGCAGGCGATGGACGAGCGCGTGGGAACGGCACAGCGGACGGCGGTCCACGACCTGCTCAGCACGGCGCTGGCCGGAGGCTACCTCGAACTGGCCGAGTACGAGGAGCGGGCCGCCGCGGTCGATGCGGCGCGGGTCGTCGGCGACCTGGTTGCGCAGGTGGCCGACCTGCCGGCGCCGCTCCGCTGGGATCCCGGGCAGCCGGCGCCGGCGCCGCCGAGGGAGCAGGGTGACGACGTCCGCGTATCGAACCGGGCCGCCTTCGTGCTCGGCATCGCGTCGATACCGATGGCGATCTGCCTCGGCGCCGGGCTCATCTTCGGGGTCGCGGCGATCATCATGAGCCTGCCGGGCGGGCGGGCGGCCAGCGGCTGGGGGCTCGCCCTCACCGCGCGGGTACTCGGCCTGATCGGGATCGTCCTGTCGCTCGGCTTCCTGGCGATCCTGGTGATCTCCAACGTGACCGACTGAGCCTTCAGAAGTACGTCCGGATCAGGTCGGTCACCCGGTCCCCGGCGTCCACGAGGGGCAGCGCGGCCCACCGGTCGAAGGTGGTGCACGGGTGGGAGATGCCGAAGGCCACCCAGTCGCCGACGCGGACGGTACCGGCCGGGTCGCGCAGGTACCCGTGCTGGTCGTCGAGGCCGGTGACGGCGAGCCCGGTGGCCGGGACGGTCGTGCCGTCGCGCCGGACCGCCAGCGGTACCGGCAGGTCGAGGTCGAAGGAGATGTCCCGCTTGCCGAGGTTCACCAGCGCGAGGCCGGATTCGGGCGTGGAGACGACCGCCGCCCACACCCGCAGCGCAGGCTCCAGCGGGAACGGGGACAGGCGCGCGTAATGCCCGTGGTCGTGGGCGACGTAGGCACCGGACCGGAGTACCGTGCGGCCGGGGAGACCGGCCAGCTCCTCGGCGACCAGGTCCGGATACCCGCTGCCGCCGGCGGTGACCACCTCGGCGTCGACCGCGCGGGCGAACCCGGCCAGCTCGCGCAGGAACGCGCGGACCGCGGCCACGTCGCCCGCCGCGCGGGTCGAGCCGAACGTCCCCTCGTACCCGCTGACTCCGGCCAGGCGCAGGCCGGGCGCGGCACGCACGGCCCGGACGACGGCCACCGCCTCGGCCCGGGTCCGCGCCCCCGTGCGGCCGCCGGTGGCGCCCAGCTCCACGAAGACCGGGATCCGGTACCCGGCCAAGACGTCCACCGTGGATGGCGAGTCCACCCAGCAGTACACCTCGGCGTGCTCCTGCTCGGCGGCCAGCCACGCCACGGCCGCCGGGTCGACCACCCCGTGCGCGACGAGCAGGCGCCGCGCGCCGAACGCGCGCAGCACCCGGGCCTGCGCGACGGTCGCGACGGTGAACCCCCAGGCGCCCCGGCGCGCCTGTTCGGCGGCCAGCTGCGGGGCCATCGTGGTCTTCAGGTGCGGGGCGAAGTCGAGACCCCGCTCGGCGCAGAAGCCCGCGTACCGGTCCAGGTTCGCCCGCACCGCCGCCCCGACCAGGACGGCGACCGGCGAGGTGAACCCGTCGTCCGGGACCCGCCGGCCGAGCAGATCGTCCACTGTGGACACGTCCGGCGGCATGCCCTTGTACCGCCAGTCGACCGGCTCGTCCCGCAGCCGCCCGACCGCCGCGAGGTCGAGCAGCGGCGTCACGACCGCGCGGCGACCACGTCGATCTCGACGAGGAATCCGAGCAGCGCCGAGCCGACCGTCGTGCGGACCGGGTACGGCTCCGGGAACATCCGCCCGTACACCGCGTTGTAGGCCGCGAAGTCGGCCAGGTCGGCGAGGTGCGCGGTGACCTTGACGACGTGCGACAGGTCCAGGCCCACCTGGGCCAGCGCCCGCTCGACGTTGCGGATCGTGGCCTCGGTCTGCGCCTCGATGCCCTCGGGCACCGCGTTCGTGACCGGGTCGTGCGGCCCGAAGCCGGCGGTGAACACCAGGTCACCGGCCGACGCCAGGTGGCTGAACGGCCCCGGCGGGCGGGGCAGCTTCTCGCTCGTAATTTTCTCCACCCCGCCGATCCTGCCAAACGGCACTTCCCCGGGTAAGTTACTGGACGGTAGGGTCGCGGTCGTGGAGCTGACCGAGCTGTCCGCCGTCGAGCTGGCCCGGGCCATCCGTACCGGCGCCACCAGCGCCGTCGAGGTCGTCGAGGCGCACCTGAACCTTCTTACCGAGGTCAATCCGGTCATCAACGCCGTGGTCGCCGAGCGGTTCGCACAGGCCCGGCGGGAGGCCGCTGAGGCGGACGCCCGGCTCGCGGCCGGGGGACCGGTACCTCCGCTGCTGGGCGTGCCGTGCACGGTCAAGGAGTCCATCGCGGTGGCCGGGATGCCCAACACCGCGGGAGTGGTGGCCCTGCGCGGCGCGCTCGCCGCGCGGTCGGCGCCGGTGGCGCGGCGGCTCGCGGATGCCGGCGCCATCGTGCTCGGCGTGACCAACACCTCCGAGATGTGCCTGTGGGTCGAGGCGGAGAACCGGCTGTACGGGCGGACCCGCAACCCCTACGACCCGGCCCGGACCGCGGGCGGCTCGTCGGGCGGGGAGGGTGCGGTCGTGGGCAGCGGCGCCTCCCCCGTCGGCCTCGGCTCGGACATCGGTGGCTCCATCCGCATCCCGGCCTTCTGCTGCGGCGTCTTCGGCCACAAGCCGTCCCGCGGCCTGGTACCGGCGACCGGCAACTACCCGCCGGTCGGCGGCGGCAGCGCGCGGCTGTTCACCAACGGGTTCCTCACCCGGCGGGCCGAGGACCTGCTGCCGCTGCTGCGTCTCATCGCCGGCCCGGACGGCGCCGACCCGCTGGTGCCCGAGCCGGCGGAGCTGCCCGACGCGGGCCCGCTGCGCGGGCTCAGCGTGATCGTCAGCGAGGACGCCTGGCCCATGCCGACCAGCGACGAGCTGCTCTACGCCCGCGAGCGGGCGGCCGGTGCGCTCGCCGCCGCCGGGGCGCGCGTCGAGCACCGCCGCATGCCCCGCCTGCGCCGCGCGCTGGACCTCTACATCACCACCCTCGCGCGCACCTCCGAGCAGACCGCGCGGGAGGTGCTCGGGTCGGGGCCGGTACGGCTGCTGCGCCGGGGCGGGCCGCACACCGTCGCGACCCGGGTGCTGCTGGTCGCCGAGCGGGTCCACGGGCGGATCCCGTCCCGGTGGGCCGGCCGGATGGTCGAGGCCGGCCGGGACCTGGGCGACGAGCTGCGGGCCGCGATCGGCGACGGGGTACTGCTGCATCCGCCGCTGGCGACGGTCGCGCCGCGCCATGGCCGTACCGTCGGCCGGCCGTGGTGGATCTGCCACGTCGTCCCGTTCAACCTCGCCGGCCTGCCGGTCACCCAGGTACCGCTGGGCCTGAACCGGGCCGGGCTGCCGCTCGGCGTGCAGGTTGCCGCGGCCCCCGGGCGGGACCCGCTGACCATCGCCGTCGCGCTGGAGCTGGAGCGGGCGTTCGGCGGGTGGGTACCGCCCCGGCCGCGGGCGGCCGCCGTTCCGGGGTCACCTACCGATCGTTCACCTGGTGCCGGCAGAATGGGGAGCTGAACCCCTATCCGGCTGGCAGAGCGAGGAACATGATGACGGGCGTCAAACTTGATCACCCGGGTGGCCACCTGTCGCTACCGGTACACCAGGCCGTCGAGGGCGCGTCCGGGCTCGAGATCGGGAAGCTCCTGAGCGAGACCGGGTACGTCACGTACGATCCCGGCTTCGTCAACACCGCCTCGTGCGCGTCGGCGGTCACCTACATCGACGGCGACGCGGGCATCCTGCGCTACCGCGGGTACCCCATCGACCAGCTCGCCGAGCGGTCCTCGTTCCTGGAGGTCTCGTACCTGCTGATCTACGGAGAGCTGCCGACCGCGGCGCAGCTCGCCAACTTCACCGGTCAGATCAACATCCACACCCTCCTGCACGAGCAGTTCAAGCGGTTCTTCGACGGGTTCCCGCGCGACGCGCACCCGATGCCGGTGCTGTCCTCGGGAGTGAGCGCGCTGTCCACCTTCTACCAGGACAGCCTCGATCCGTTCGACCCCGACCAGGTGGAGATCTCCACGATCCGGCTGATGGCCAAGCTCCCCACGATCGCCTCCTACGCGTACAAGACGTCGATCGGCCAGCCGTTGATGTACCCGGACAACGCGCTGAGCTACGTCGAAAACTTCCTGCGCATGACGTTCGGGGTGCCGGCCACCGCCTACACCGTCGACCCGGTGTTCTGCGACGTACTGGACAAACTGTTCATCCTGCACGCCGACCACGAGCAGAACTGCTCCACATCGACGGTACGGCTGGTTGGCTCCGCGCACGCCAACCTGTTCGCGTCGGTGTCGGCCGGCGTCAACGCGCTGTTCGGCCCGCTGCACGGCGGCGCCAACGAGGCGGTGCTGCAGATGCTGCAGCAGATCCACGCGGCGGGCGACGACGCGGCCGGCTTCGTACGCCGGGTGAAGAACCGCGACCACGGGGTCAAGCTGATGGGCTTCGGGCACCGGGTCTACAAGCACTACGACCCGCGCGCCGCCATCGTCAAGAAGGCGGCGCGGGACGCGCTCGACCGGATGCACAAGCCCGACCCGCTGCTCGACCTCGCCATGGAGCTGGAGGAGATCGCCCTCGCCGACGACTTCTTCATCTCCCGCAAGCTGTACCCGAACGTGGACTTCTACACCGGGCTCATCTACAAGGCGATGGGCTTCCCGACCAAGATGTTCACGGTCCTGTTCGCGCTCGGCCGGCTGCCCGGTTGGATCTCGCAATGGCGCGAGATGATGGCCGACCCGGCGCAGAAGCTCGGCCGGCCACGCCAGGTGTACACCGGCTCGGCGGAGCGGACCTTCGTACCCGTCGAGGAGCGCTGACCCCGCCCGCCTGCGGCGACAGGGTGGCCGGCGGCCTTCGACGAGCCGCCGACCACCCCCGCATCGTACCGGTCGTCTTCAGGGACTGTTCAGCTCGACTTTCATCGACCGTCCCCAATCCCGTTCTACGGTGCCGAACGGAGGAGGGATGAGTCGTGAAGCGAAAGTCACTTGTCCGTGGTCTGGTGGCCGGGGCCGGCGTGGTGGTCGTGGCGGCCGGGACCGCGGCCGCGCACACCGGAGCGCCGCACGCCGGGCCGGGCCCCGACGGTACCGCGGTCATCCCGATCGGGTACCGGGTGACCCCCGCCGGCGATCAGAGCCGGCTCGGTGACCTGCCGCTGACCGTGAAGCCGTTCCCGGACGGCAAGGCGGCCCTGGTCGTCAACGCGGGCCAGGGCGTCCAGTCGCTCCAGGTGGTCGGCGCGAGCGACGGTCAGGTCATGCAGACCATCCCGTACAGGTCGCCGGAGGCGCTGTTCGTCGGGGCGGCGTTCAGCCCGGACGGCCGGCGGGCGTACGTCAGCGCGGGCGGAAACAACAAGATCCGCACCTTCGACGTGGCCGGCGACCGGCTCACCGAGACCGCGCCGATCCCGCTGCCGACCACCAACCCGGCCGGGGCGACCGTCAACCTGTACCCGGCCGAACTCGCGCTCACGCCGGACGGTGGGCGGCTCGTCGCGGCCGACGCGGTCGCGGATGCGGCGACCGTCGTCGATCTCGTGACCAACGCGAGCCAGACCGTCGCGGTCGGGCACGCGCCGTACGGCGTGGCGGTCGGCGCCGACGGGCGCTCGGCGTACATCGCGAACCAGGGCGGCGACACGGTGTCCGTGCTCGACCTGACCGGCGCCGCGCCGGTCGTGCGGGCCACCGTGACCGTGGGCACGCACCCGAACCGGGTGCTGCTGGACGGCGCGCGGCACCGGCTGTACGTCGTCGACGGCGACAGCGACCAGATCAGCGTGCTCGACACGGCCACCGACACGGTGACCCGGACCATCGAGCTGGCTCCCTACGCGGGCGCCCAGGTGGGCTCCAACCCCGACGCGCTGGCGCTGTCCGGCGACGGGGAGACCCTCTACGTCGCCAACTCCGGCAACAACGACGTGACCGTGGTTCGTACCCGCGACGGCCGGATCCGTGGCCTGATCCCCACCGGCTGGTACCCCAGCTCGGTGTCCATTGTGGACGGACGGCTGCTCGTCTCCAGCGCCAAGGGCCTCGGTGCCGGACCGAACGACGGGCCCGGCTACCCCAACCCGTACCACACCTTCACCGCGCCGGACCAGTACGTCGGCTCGATGATGGTCGGCACCCTGTCGCGCATCGGCCTGCCCCTGCGCGAGGACCAGCTCGCACACTGGACGAAGCAGGTCAACCAGAACGACGGGTTCGACCGGCACGACGACGGCCGCGACGGGCCGGCCAGCGTGATCCCGCGCAGCCCGCACGAGCGCTCGCCGATCCAGCACGTCATCTACGTCGTCAAGGAGAACCGCACCTTCGACCAGGAATTCGGCAGCCTCGGCAAGGGCAACGGGGACCCCTCGCTCAACCTCTTCGGCGACGAGTCGGCCCCCAACGCCCGCGAACTGGCCCGCCAGTTCTCCACCATCGACAACTTCTACGCCAACGCCGAGATCAGCGCGCAGGGCTGGAACTGGGTGGTGGCGGGCAACTCCAACGGGTACTCCGAGCAGACCTGGCCGGCCAACTACTCCGGCCGGAACCACGGGTACCCGTCAGAGAGCAACGACCCGGCGATCGCGCCGCAGCGGCCCGACAACGCCTACATCTGGCAGCGCCTGGCCCACGACAACGTCTCGTTCCGCAACTACGGCTTCTACGTCAACCGCAACCCGGCAGGGCAGTACGTCGCGGGCGACCCGGTGCTGGACGCGCAGACCGACCACGCGTTCCCCGGGTACAACCTCGCCTGCCCCGACTCGACCCAGCGGGCGAACGCGTGCGGCACCGTGCGGATCGACGAGTGGAAGAAGGAGTTCGCCGGGTACGTCGCCGGGAACGACCTGCCGACAGTCGAGTTCCTCCGGCTGCCCAACGACCACACGGCTGGTACCTTCCCCGGCGCGCCCACACCACGGGCGTACGTGGCCGACAACGACTGGGCGCTCGGCCAGCTCGTCGACACCGTGTCCCACTCGAAGTACTGGAGGTCCACGGCCATCTTCGTGACCGAGGACGACGCGCAGAACGGGCCGGACCACGTCGACGCGCACCGCACGCTGGCGCTGGCGATCAGCCCGTACACGCGGACCGGCCGGGTGGACCCGACGTTCTACAGCACAGACTCGATGCTGCGCACGATCGAGCTGCTCACCGGCCTGCGCCCACTCACCCAGTTCGACGCGTACGCCACGCCGATGCTGGGCTCGTTCACCAACCGGCCGAACTTCGCGCCGTACGCGGCGATCCGGCCGAGCCAGCCGCTCGACGAGGTCAACGGCCCGAACGCGCCGCTTGCCGCGCAGTCGAAGGCGCAGGACCTGACCCGGGAGGACCGGATCGACGAGCAGGTGTTCAACCAGGCGATCTGGAAGAGCGTCAAGGGCGCCGACTCGGTGATGCCGGCGCCACGGTACGCGCTGTGGGGCTCGGTACCGGTACCGGCACCCGCCGGCGCCCCGGCCGCGCCCGCGCCAGCCGGCGACGACTAGGAGGACCGGGCCCGGCGGTCACTGCGCGAGGCAGTGGCCGTCGGGCCTCACGGCGCGAGGCAGTGGCCGTCGGGCCTCACTTCGCGAGGCAGTGGCCGTCGGGCCTCACTTCGCGAGGCAGTGGCCGTCGGGCCGCCGGCCCCAGATCCGCTCGTGGTCCGGCCCCAGCAGGCCGGCCCGCTCGACGATGACGCAGGCCGATCCGACCGCCATGGCATAGACGACCGCGCCCGGCGTGGCCGGGTCGTCCGGCCGGGCGAACCGCACGGTGACGTCGGTGAGTCCCGCCGCCACCAGAGCGCGGCGGGTCAGTTCCAGCTCCATGTCGTCCGGATGGAAGCCGCCGGACGGGGCCAGCGTGCTCCGCCGGCAGACGCCCGCCAGGTCCGCGGCGCACGCGACCTGCGCGATGATCCACCGTATCTGGGCCAGGCGGGCGCGGGCGGCGTCGACCTCCGCCGGGGTCAGCGGTGCCCGGCTGGTGACGTCGCGCGCCGAAGCGGGGCAGTCGGCCGCGCCGCAGGCGTCGCCGTGTGGCACGATCAGGTAGGTCCCCTGCGGGGGTGCGACGGGAGCGCGGCTGGCCTCGGTCAGCGCCAGCCCGGTGGGGGCCGCGATGGCGAGCGCGCCGCCGACGAGTACCACGGCCCATCGATGGTTGCGGCCCCCCATCGCCGTCGACCGTAGTCGATGTGACGACGCTTGTCGGCACCCTGAACGGTACCCGAAACTTTTTCGACATCCATTTACCGCGACCGCCGGCGCCGGAAAGATTCCTGGCATGGCGACTCGACGTCAACTCCTGCTCGGCGGCGCCTCGGCAGCCGGCGCCGCCGCCCTCAGCCCGTTGATCGGTGCCGGTGGGGGCGCGGCCGCACCCGGCCGCTCCGCCGTGGTCCACGCCGACCTGCCCGCGCCGGGTGCCTCCGGCATCGACCACATCGTGGTTCTCTGCATGGAGAACCGGTCCTTCGACCACATCCTCGGCTGGCTCGCCGGCGCCAACGGCCGCCAGGCCGGCCTCGCGTACCCGGACCGGACCGGGGTGCTCCGGCCCACGTACCACCTCAGCACCTTCCAGGGCTGCGGCCACCCCGACCCGGACCACTCGTACGGCGGCGCCCGAGCCGAGTACCACGACGGCGCCTGCGACGGCTGGCTCCAGGTCAACGACCAGTTCTCGATCGGCTACTACCGCCAGTCCGACCTGGCGTTCCTGGGCCACGCCGCGCCCGCGTGGACGGCCTGCGACAACTACTTCGCCGCCACCCTCGGCCCCACCTTCCCCAACCGCCTGTACCTGCACAGCGCGCAGACCGACCGGCTCGACGACAGCGTCAGCCTCACCGCACTGCCGACGATCTGGGACCGGCTCGCCGCGGCCGGCGTCTCGCGCAGGTACTACTACAACGACCTGCCGTTCCTGTCCCTGTGGGGGCTGAAGTACCTCGGCATCAGCCACACCTACGACACCTTCCTGCACGACGCCGCGACCGGGAACCTGCCGGCGGTGTCCTATGTGGAGCCTCCGCTGTTCCTGGAGGCGATCGACGGGCTGTCCAAGGACGACCACCCGCACGGCGACATCCGCAACGGCGAGGCCACGATGAACGGCGTGTACCGCGCCGTCACCCAGTCCCCGGCGTGGCCCCGCACGGTACTGGTCATCACGTTCGACGAGTGGGGCGGCTTCTTCGACCACGTGCCGCCGACCGTCGCGCCGGACGTCAACCCGGCGGTGACCGGGCTGCGCGGCTTCCGGGTACCGGCCCTGGTCATCTCCCCGTACGCGCAGCGCGGCGCGGTGGCGCACGCCACCTACGACCACACCTCGATCCTGCGGCTGATCGAGTGGCGGTACGGCCTCGCTCCGCTCACCCCGCGCGACGCGACCGCCCGCAACCTCGCCGAGGTACTGGACTTCGGCGCGCCCAACCTCAACGCTCCACAGTGGACGGTCAACCCGGTGTTCGCGCTGCCCTGCTTCCTGCAGGGCACCCAGCCCCTCGGGCGCGTGGCCGCCCGCTCCAACTACGGCATGCCCGGGCTCGCCGAGCGCGCCAAGGCGCAGGGCTGGCCCTGACCGGCAAGATCTCGGGTCACCCGGGCCCCGGCCGGGCGGCGGATGACCAGGTCGGGACCAGGTCGGGGTCTGGCTGGCCGGCGGTGTCGAGATGCGCGGCGATGTCGTCGACGGTCAGGGTACGGGCGAGCTGGTCCGCGGTGGCGCCGGTACCGGCCCGCTCCCGGAGGAGGGACCGCAGGGCGTCCACGACCTCGGTCCGGGCCCACCGCCGGTTGCCGTCCATGACGATCGCGACATGCCGGGGTACCGGTCCGGCGACCCGTCGTCGCGGGTACAACCGGTGGAGGACGTCGGGCAGGCGCACCCGGCCGAAGGTAGCAGGGCTCCGCCGAGCCCTTGGCGAAGGTGTTGTGGAGATGGATGTTCACGTTGAGGTCGTCCGCAGCGCGACCGAAGAGGTGTTGAAGGCGTTCGACCGGTTGCTGCCGCAGTTGTCGAGGTCGGCCCCGGCCCTCGATGCCGAGGCGCTGGCCCGGCTGATCGCCTGGGACGGAAACACGCTCCTCGTCGCCCGGGTGGACGGCGACATCGTCGGGGCGCTGACGCTGGTGATGTTCCCGATCCCGACGGGCATGCGGGCGTGGATCGAGGACGTGGTGGTGGACGTGGCCGCGCGGGGCCAGGGTGTCGGAGCGGCGCTGACCCGGGAGGCGATCCGGTTGGCCCGGGCCGCCGGGGCGCGGACCGTCGACCTCACCTCGCGGCCGTCCCGGGAGGCGGCGAACCGGCTGTACGAACGGCTCGGGTTCCGGCTTCGAGACTCCCGGGTGTACCGGCTGGCTGAGGAGGCGTGAGGCCACCCGTCGCCGCCGGTGCGCCGCTGAGCACCGCGAAGCACGGGCGCAGCAGGTTGATGACGTCCTCGGGAGATGCGTCGGCGAGGCGGCCGAGCCGGAGCAGGTACCGCTCCACGATCACGCCGTGGGTGATCGCGCTGAGGAGACTGGCCCGCAGGTCGGCGTCGGCCGCCGGGATGGCCGCCCGGAGCTGGTCCAGGCGGGACTCCGCGGCTGCCCGGAAGTTCTCGGCGGCGTCGTCATGGGTGAGCATCGAGCGCAGTACGGCCAGCGACGCGGCGGGCTCGTCCGCCAGGCGCTTGGCCAGCGAGGTGAGCAGCGACTCGGCCACCTGTTCCGGGGTTCCGGTGGCGAGTTCGTCGGGACTGAGTTTCGCGGCCCTGGAGAACAGGTCCTGTTTGCTGCCGAAGTAGTGCATCACGAGGCCGCCGTCGACCCCGGCCGCCGCGGCCACCGCTCTGATGGTGGTGCGCTCGTATCCGAGTTCGGCGAACATCCTGCGCGCTGAGGCGAGGATGCGGGCCTCGGTCTGGCGGCGTTGCTCGGCACGGGTCGGTCGGCTGTCCGCGTCGGTCACGGGTTCATTCTACGGACGTTGACTCGCCTGGGCGATCGTTCTACGCTCGTTCAATCAACGAATGTTCAACGAAAGGCGGTGCGAAGGTGGCTACCTCACGGGAGATCGTCGAGCGGATGCTGCGGGCGGGCCGGGACATGGATGTCGAAGCAGTGCTCGGGTTGATGGCACCCGACGGCTACATCGAATGGCCGTACCGGCCGGCCGGCGTGCCGGGACGGTTGCAGGGGCACGAGGAGATCCGCCGGTTCCTCGCCACCTCCCGTGGCCTGATCAGATTCGACGAGTACCGCGACGTGATCGTGCACGAGACCACCGATCCGGAGGTGGTCGTCGTGGAGTACGAGGCGCACGGGCACGTCACCGTGACCGGCGCGCCGTACCGGCAGACGATCATCGCCGTCTTCCGGGTCCGCGACGGCCGGATCGTGTCCTACCGCGACTACCTCGACCCGCTGGCGCTCGCGGAGGCACGGGCGGCAGTCCGGACAGCGCGGCGGGACGGATGACACCGACGCCGGTCAGCCGGAGACTGGGCGTCACGCCGGGTCGGGTAGCCGGCGCTCGTAGCAGACCGACAGGTCGGAGCCGGCGTAGCTGCCGAACAGCGGGATCTCGTGGTAGCCCTCGCGCTCGTAGACGATCGCCGCGGCTACCGCGTCGATCGGCGGCTCCCATCGACCCGTCGCACCGCCGCCCAGCCACCCGGCGGCGGCGAGGACCGCGATGACAGGTCGGCCGTGAGCAGCGAGCCGGTGGTCATGCCGCTGCCGCCGGGCTGGCCAGCTTTCGAGCTGCCCGGTGGACGCTGACCACGACGTGCACGGCGACGATCCCGTTGAGCGCGTGCAGCCCGGCGATGGTGAGGCCGAGCGGAGTGCTGGCGCCCGCGGCATCGGTGAACGCGTTCGCGAGCACGGCGATGAGCGCCTGCACGACGACGAGGCCGAGCGGCAGGATCGTCAGCCCGATGAGCCGGCCCGGCGCCTTCGCCAGCGCGGCGAACAAGGTGGTGAGCAGCGTGAGCGCGGGGATGACCGCCGTCCCGTTGACGCTGCAGGGCATATGCGCCGTCGCCCGTGGGTCTGGTGAACGCGCCCACGGCGGCGAAGGCGAACTGCAGGACGAACGAGGCGAGCAACAGAGCACTGACGATGACGAAGGCCTTACGCATGGTGATCTCCTCGAGGTGAGCCGGGATCAGTGCCCGGGCGACGTGGTCGGCGGGGCGACCGCGCCCGGGCCGATCCCGCCGGGCGCGAACGCCGCCAGCAGCACGATCCGGCTGCCGACGCGGTCAGTGCCGGGAAGGTCCGGACCAGCTCGGCGGCCCACTCGGCGGGCCGGGCCGGCTGCCGCCGGTACTCCCAGCGCACGGTGGCCGTGACGGTCTGGCGAGCCACCGATTGCGCGGTCGATGGCACGCCCGTGGGGGACCAGTTTGGCGGCTCTGCTCTTGGCTGCTCTGGACGGAAGTAGTGGGGTGTCCCCGCTGGTGGGCTGTCGCATGGGGGTGGCTGGCCTGGTCCGCCGTGGCCCGCCTCACGCGGCCAGGGCGCGGCGCAGCGCGGTGGCGACTTCGGCGATCTGCCGCTGGGAGATCTCGGCGGACAGGATCGCCTGCGATCTGTGGAACGTGCCGGGCCACTGGTGCAGTTCGACCGATACGCCCGCCTGCAGCAGGCGTGACGCGTAGGTGATGCCTTCGTCGCGGAGCGGCTGGTCTGCCCGACCCGCCCGGTAAGGGCGGCACCGCTCGCCGACGTGGGCGTCATCCTGGCCACCACCATCGACCCAAGCCGGTTTCCGGCAGGCGTACGCGCGGGCATCGGCGCCGCCGACAGCCCCGACCGATCCTGGCGCGAAGCCCGCACCGCCCTGCGCTTCACCGGCCCACGCGAACCTGTCATCCGCTACGACGACCTGGGCGCGCTGGCGCTACTGACCGAAATACCTCGCGACGCCGCGCGCGACAACACCGACGTCGCCGCCATCGAACGCGTGGCCGACAACCCAGACGATCTGGAAACGCTGGACGTCTACTGCGCCACCGGCTCACTACGCCGGGCCGCTGACCTTCTCCACCTGCACCACAGCAGTGTCGCCCGCCGACTCGAACAGATCGGAAAAACCCTGGGCATCGACCTCACCGAGCCCACCGGACTAACACGGGCCAGACTCGCCCTCACCGCATGGCGGCTACTCGGCGACTGAGCACGCCGTCAGGGGCGGCCCGAGTCGACCGCAACCCCAGCCACGGCATCGAGGACCCCGCGGCGGCGCGGGGAGGGGTACCTGCGCAGTGAGCACGGCCGCGGGGTCTTCGTTGTGGCGCACCCTGCGCCGAGCCAGCCCAAGGCGGACCGCCTCGTCCCACCGGGCCGCTGCCCACTTCCCCGCACGGCTCTGGTGCCGGACTTGATAGGCAAGCCATGACTTGCCTATCATCGACGGGTGGGTGACGCCGCCGAACCCGAACGCGACGCCGCCAGGGAGGGTGACGTCTTCAAAGCCTTGGCCGACCCGACCCGTCGGAAGATCCTCGACGAACTGGCGGAGCGCGATGGTCAGACGCTGTTCGAGATCTGTTCGCGACTGACCATGAAGTACCAGCTCGGTTCGTCCCGGCAGGCGATCTCCCAGCACCTGGAGGTGCTGATCGCGGCGGGCCTGGTGACCACCCACCGCCAGGGTCGCTACAAGTTCCACTACATCGACACCGGACCCCTGCAGCGCCTTACCGATCGATGGCGCAACCGCGAAACGAAGGAGAACTGATGCGCATCACAGTCACCAGCGTGCTCGTCCACAACCAGGACGAGGCACTGCGGTTCTACACCGAGGTACTGGGCTTCGTGAAGAAGACCGAGATTCCGCTCGGCGAGGCGCGCTGGCTCACGGTCGTCTCGCCCGATGATCCGGACGGCTGTGAGTTGCTGCTCGAACCGGACGGACACCCCGCGGCCAAACCGTTCAAGGAGGCGCTGGTCAATGACGGCATCCCGTACACGTCGTTCGCGGTCGACGACGTCCGCGCCGAATGTGAACGACTGCGCGGCTTGGGCGTGCGGTTCACCCAGGAGCCTCTGGACATGGGTACCGTCATCACCGCGGTCTTCGACGACACCTGCGGCAACCTGATCCAGATCGCGCAGGCCACCTGACCGGGCCGGCCCACGACCGTTGTCTCATCGATCTGTCGGAACCGACAAGTACACCGACAGATCGATGAGAAAACCGAAAGATCTAACGACGACCTACCCCTGTCCGTTGGCCCTGCCGGGCTGGCCGACGAGTCCCGTTACGGGCGCGTTCTGGTCGGTGCGGCAGGGCCTAGCGGATAGCCCTCGTTCATTGAGAATCTTTGCGGACTACCTATCTGAGACTGCGCCAGTCACGGACGCAGGGCGGCTGACCTGTGGCGGCGCAGCCGGGTAGCCCCAGCCGGCTCCGCCCAGCGGGGCGCCCGTTGAGGTTTCCCTTGCGGACGGCGAGCGGTGGCCGGTGCCGTTGTTCCGTCGGTCGGATGTGTAGCGCGGGAGGTGGCGTCGGAGTGCTGTAGCGAGGCGCATGGTCGGGTTCCGGGTCATGGGGTTGAGGCGGTGTTGTGGCTACGAATGGAGGTCGGCGGGCATGGTTGAGACGGTCGCGCGAATGCGTGCAGCCGGGCTGCGGGTGGCGCGGGGAGGTTCGCTGGCTCCCGCTGAGTCCCCGGTGAGGGCTCCCGATCGGGCGCCCTTGACAGGTGTCGTGTCACTCACCGATCCGCTTGCGAGACGATCAGATCGTTCCAATCGAGACGGTGCTCAGCCGCCGTTCGACGACCAGCAAAAGTTCGCCCAACGGGCGCCTGGCGACCGCGCCGTCTGTCCCGTTCGTTGGACTGCTCAGTGGTTGAACAGTCTTTCGGGGTAGGTCGCCTCGGGGCGACTCCTGGTGTGGTGCATGGTCCAGAGCAGATCGGCCAGATGGTGAGGGTCGACCGTGGGCATCTCTGGGACGCTGGCGCCGGCGGCCTTGGCGGCCTCGCGTTCGGCGTGGAAGGGGCTGTGCTCGATGGCGGCGCCGATGTAGAGCCCACCGACGTAGACGCCCTTGTCGGCCACCGCGGCGTGCAGCGACTGCAGGTAGTTGCGCTGGGCGGCCAGGGCGAACCCGCCGGCGATGTTCGGCCTGCCCTGCACGGCGCTGGCTCCCTGGGCGCTCAGGATCGCGCCGTCGCCGCGCACGAGCATGGCGGGCAGGAACTCCCGCACCAGCGCCAGCAGCGCGTAGACGCCGAGCGGCAGGAGGGCTTGGGCGCGCTGCGGGGTCAGCTCGACCACGGGGATGAACCCGTTTGCCGCCGCGCCGTAGTAGAACGCGTCGAGGTCGCCGACAGCCGTCCGGATTCGCTCGGCCACGTGCGCCAGGGCATCGATGTCGGACAGGTCGGCGGTGATCACGTGTGCGGTCGCCCCGGTGCTGCGCAGTTCTACCGCCAGGGCGTCAAGCTGCTCCTGCCGGCGGGCCACGAGTACCACGCGGTACCCCTCTCGGGCATAGCGCTGGGCGACAGCTCGGCCAAGAGCGGGGCCGGCGCCGAACACTGCTATGGACTTGGACACAACGCCCCCTGCAGGTCGGTCACGAGTTAACCTGACGCTACCGTCAAGTTGACGCGGCCGTCAAGTTGTTAGGGTGAGACTTGATGAGTCCTACGACCCACGCGATCGACCCGGCCAGTGGTTCCCGCGCCACGCCGGGTACCACCCTTCGCGCCGATGCCGCGCGCAACGTCGCTCAGATTCGATCCGCTGCCATCGCCGCATTTCACGGCCGCGGGCTGAGCACGCCACTGGAAGAGATCGCGGCGGCCGCCCGGGTCAGCAAGGCCACCATCTACAACCGGTTCGGTGGGCGACAGGGCCTGATCGACGCCGTCATCGGTGAGCTTGTCGCGACCGAGATGTACGCGATCATGGAGAAGGCTCGGCGCGTGGAGGACCCGTGGGAGAGCATCGCCGGATACGTCACCGACAGGCGCGACCTGCAGTTCCGGGAACCCGCGTTCACTGACGCCCTGCTCATGACCTACCCGCAGTCCAGGCACCTCGTCGCCCTCGCAGAGGCAGCCACTGCCACCACCGGCGACCTGGTTCGCCGCGGCCACGACGCCGGAGTTCTGCGCCGGGACTTCACCGCTGGCGACCTCTACTACGCCGACGTCGCCAACGGGCTCGCTCTTCGCGACCTACCCAAGCCTCCCCGCGAGGACTACGACCGGCGCACTCGCTTCTTTCTCGACAGCCTCCGCGCTCACTGACCAGGCGCACGCATAGGGACTCGTCAGTCGCAACGCCGTTCACCCGCCCGTGCGGTACGCATGGCGTGCTCCTGGGCTCCCCGGCACTTCGGGCGCAGTTTCTGGGAGGACCTCGCCGAGCATCCCACGAGGTCCGCGTCCTACAACGCGTTGATGGGCAGCCAGAAGACCGCCGAGGCACCATCGGTCGCGGTCGCCTATGACTGGTCCGCCCTCAGCGAGGTCGTCGATGTGGGAGGTGGCGACGGATCTCTGCTGATCGCCTTGCTGCGCGCACATCCCAC
>JBKPCQ010000081.1:0-7497 GCA_046727455.1 Actinomycetota bacterium
GATGCACTGGACGGGCGACGGCGACGGCTGGGCGTACACCCGGTTCGGGGTCACGTCCCCCGTCCGGCCGGACGAGCCGGTGGTGCACGTGTGCTTCCACGAGGCGCGGGCGTTCGCGGCGTGGGCCGGCAAGCGGCTGCCCACCGAGGCGGAGTGGGAGAAGGCGGCGCGGTACCACCCGGCGACCGGCCGCTCGCGCCGGTACCCGTGGGGCGACGACGATCCGCTGCCGCACCACGCGAACCTCGGGCAGCGGCACCTGAGCCCGGCGCCGGTCGGCGCGTACCCCGACGGCGCCTCGCCGCTCGGCGTGCACCAGCTCATCGGCGACGTGTGGGAGTGGGTGGACACCGACTTCCACGGGTACCCGGGGTTCGTCGCCTTCCCGTACCGGGAGTACTCCGAGGTGTTCTTCGGCTCGACGTACAAGGTGCTGCGCGGCGGCTCGTTCGGCACCGACCCGGCCGCCTGCCGGGGTACCTTCCGCAACTGGGACTACCCGATCCGGCGGCAGATCTTCAGCGGCTTCCGGTGTGCGCGTGACGCCGGGCCGGAGGAGCTGGCCTGACGATGTGCCGCCACGTGGGCTACCTGGGACCGCCCATCCCGCTCAGCACCGTGCTCTTCGACCCGCCGCACAGCCTCGCGCACCAGTCGTGGGCGCCGCGGGACATGCGCCGGGGCGGCACCGTCAACGCCGACGGCTTCGGCGTCGGGTGGTACGCCGCCGGGGACGTGGTGCGCTACCGCCGCGACCGTCCACTGTGGACGGATCCGGATCTGCCCGGGCTGGCCCGGACCACCGTCGCGGGGGCGTTCCTCGCCGCGGTCCGCTCCGCGACCGTGGGCATGCCGGTGACCGAGACGGCCGCCCCGCCGTTCCTCGACGGCCGTTTCCTGTTCAGCCACAACGGAGTGGTGGCCGGCTGGCCGGACAGCGTCGCGCCGCTGGCCGCCCGGCTACCGACGCGCGACCTGCTGACGCTGGACGCGCCAACGGATGCCGCGCTGCTGTGGGCGCTGGTCCGGCACCGGCTGCGTGCGGGAGCCGACCCCGCGAAGGCGGTACGGGACACCGTCGTGGAAGTGCGCGCCGCCGCGCCCGGCTCCCGGCTCAACCTCATGCTCGGCGACGGGGCCACGCTCGTGGCCACCACGCTGGGCCACGCCCTGTCCGTCCGGACCGGCGCCGACGCGGTGCTGGTCGCCTCCGAACCGCTCGACGACGACCCGGCCTGGCATCAGGTACCGGACGGCCGGCTGGTCGTCGCCACACCGTCCACTGTGGACATCTCCTCGTTGCCGGATGAAGTGGGACTGCCGTGAAACTCGATAGCTACCTCGACGACGGGTACCTGGCCCGCGAACTCCGGGCCGACGTGTGCGAGGGACTCACCGCCGAGCCGAAATGGCTGCCGCCCAAGTGGTTCTACGACGCTCGCGGCAGCGTGCTCTTCGAGGAGATCACCCGGCTGCCCGAGTACTACCCGACCCGGGCCGAGCGCGAGGTGATGGTCGCGCATGCCGGGGACATCGCCCGGGTCACCAGCGCGAAGACGCTCATCGAACTGGGTTCGGGCTCGTCGGAGAAGACCCGGCTGCTGCTCGACGCGCTGCGCGCCCACGGGACGTTGGGCGCGTTCGTCCCGCTCGACGTCTCGACCACCGCGCTGCGCGAGGCGATGGCCGGGATCGCCGCCGACTACCCCGGCCTCGCCGTGCACGGGGTGGTCGGCGACTTCACCAGGCACCTGGGGCACCTGCCGAGCGGCGGCACCAGGCTGGTCGCGTTTCTCGGCGGTACCATCGGCAACCTGCTGCCGGCCGAGCGCGCGGAGTTCCTGGCCGCGCTGCGCGGGGAGCTGGAGCCCGGGGACTGGCTGCTGCTGGGTACCGACCTCGTGAAGGACCCCGGCGTGCTGGTCGCGGCGTACGACGACGCGGCCGGGGTGACCGCCGAGTTCAACCGCAACGTGCTGCGGGTGCTCAACCGGGAACTGGGCGCCGACTTCGACGTCGACGCCTTCGACCACGTGGCGCTGTGGGACGCCGACCAGGAGTGGATCGAGATGCGGCTGCGCGCGCGGCGGGCGATGCGGGTACACCTGCCGGCCGTCGACCTCACCATCGCGTTCGCGGCCGGGGAGGAGCTGCGTACCGAGATCTCGGCCAAGTTCCGCCGGGCCGGCGTCGAGCGGGAACTGCGCGCCGCCGGATTCGCGCCCGGACGCTGGTGGACCGACCCGGCCGGGCGCTTCGCCCAGTCGCTCGCGGAGGCGGTACCGGCCTGATCAGGCGTCACGGCGGCGCAGCAACACCCCCGCGACCACGAGGAGGAGCACGGTCCAGGCGGCGAAGACCGCGTACCCCTGCCACGGGGTGAGCAGGTCGTTCTGCCCCTGGTGGGCGTGGGTGACCAGGCCGCCCGCCTGGACCGGCAGGTAGGCGCGGACATGCTTGCCGAGGCTGCCGGACAGCAGCTGGCCCACGATGGAAAGGACGAAGGCGAGCCCGACGACCATCGTGATGCCGGCCGCGGTATGCCGCACGATCGCGCCGACGGCCAGCGCGAACAGGCCGAGCATGGACAGGTACAGGCCGGTCGCACGGTGAACGACAGGTCGTCCACGGCGGTCTTGTCGCCGTAGCGTTTGGTGAGGTGCCGAGCCTCGATCATGCCGCTATGGTAGCAACTAAGCTGTCTAGACAGCAACATCGGAAACAGCAAATGAGCGCACAGTTATGATGGCGGCATGCAGACACGCGCGGAGCACCGGCGGGCGGGCGGCCCGAAGTCAGGTGACGCGCTGCCGATGGTGCTCCTGCTCAGCGGCGGTTCGCTGGTACACCGGGTGGCGCGCGAGCTGAGCAGCGCGCTGGACCGGCACCTGGCCCCGTTCGACCTCACCGCGCAGCAGGCGGCGCTGCTGCTGTTCGCGGCCCGGCAGCGGACCAGCCCGAGCCAGTTGAAGGAGCGGCTCGGCACCGACACCGCCGGCATGACCCGCCTGCTGGACCGCCTGGAAGCCAAGGGCCTGGTCACCCGGCGCCCCCATCCCGACGACCGCCGCGCCATCATCCTCGAACCGACCGAGCAGGGCCGGGCGCTCGTCCCCCGGCTGGCGGCCGTGTTCCGCCGGGTCAACGGTCAACTGCTGGCGGGCCTCGACGAGGAGCGGGTGACGCAGTTGACGACGACGCTCCAACACATGCTCGACAACCTGCGCGGCAAGCGCGATCAGGACCCGGAAGGACAGGCGTAGAGCACAGCACCAGGCGTACCTGCCCGGAGGCGACCAGCCGCTCAAACCCGGCCGGCGTCGGGAACGGCGTCGATTCGATCGGTGGTACCGGTGGCGAGACCGGGGGACTCCCGCACCCGCCAGGGTGCGGGAGTCCGGGTCGGTCAGGTGTGCGCGGCCGAGTTGGCGGACAGGGTCACGCTGGCGAGGGCGTTGGCCTTGGCCGCCGTCTCCACCTGCGCGACGGTCGAGCTCTGGCTCAACCCCGGCAGCGTGGCGACCTTGAGGGCGTACAGGGTGAAGACGTACTTGTGGCTGTTACCACCCGGGCACGGCCCGAAGTACTGCAGCGTCTGGTTGCCCGAACCCAGCGCCTTCTGCTTGGCCGGCGAGTGTCCCGGTACCGCGAAGCCCAGCCCGAGCCCCTCGGCGAACGAGGTCGTCGCCGGGGGGACGTCCCAGATGGCCCAGTGCTTGTTGCCGTTGCCGGTGTCCACCAGGATGATCGCGTAGCTCTTCGGCGCGTTGCTCCCCGGTCCCCAGGACAGGGGCGGCGAGATGTCGTTGCCCGCCTTGCCGTCCTGCTGGCAGGTGTACCGCGTCGGAATCGTGCCGCCCTCGGCGAACGCCGAGCTGGACAGCTTGAACCCCGGGTTCCCGCCACCGGCGAACTTGAGCCGCACGATCACGTTGTCGATCGTGTTCGGCGTGCCACCCAGCTTGTCGTTGTTCGTCGAGGTGAGCCACAGCCCGCCGTCGGGTGTCTTGATCACCGTACGCAGTCGGCCCCACTTGCCGTTGAAGAACGCCCGCGGGGTGTCGGTACCGGTACCGGCCGCGTTGATGTTCATCACCCACAGCCGGGAGCCGCGCACCGCTGCCATGTAGAGCGTGTCGTTCACGATCTCCAGGCCGCTGGGTGAGGCCGCGGCCACGTCCCAGGTGCGGATCGGGTTGGTGTACTTCGAGTTGCTGCACGGCCCCTCGCAGGCCGGCCAGCCGTAGTTCTTGCCCGGCTTGATGAGGTTCAGCTCGTCGAGGTTGCCCTCGCCGAACTCCGACTCCCAGAGCTGGCCGCGCGAATCCCAGGCGATGCCCTGGACGTTGCGGTGGCCGTAGCTGTAGACGCGGGTACCGAACGGGTTGCCCGGTGCCGCCTTGCCGTCCTTGTCGACCCGCAGGATCTTGCCGTTGAGAGAGCTGAGGTTCTGCGCGTTCGAGCCGTTCTTGGCGTCGCCGGTGGTGACGTAGAGGAAGCCGTCGGGGCCGAAGCGCAGCCGGCCGCCGTTGTGGTACTGGTTCTTGGCGATGCCGGTGATGATCGCGGTCTGGTTACCGAGCTGCCCGCCGGTGAAGGTGAACCGGTCCACCCGGTTGTCCGAGGACGCGGTGTGGAAGATGAACACGAAGTGGTCGGTCGCGAAGGTGGGGGAGACCGCGAGGCCGAGCACGCCGCCCTCGCCGTTGGTGGTCACCGCGCCCGGTACCTTGCCGAGCACCTTCTTCTGGCCGTCCAGCGTCACCTGGACCACCTCGAACCGGTCCCGCTCGGTCACCAGCGCGGTCCGGTCGGGCAGGAAGTCGATGCCCCACGGCAGGTCCAGCAGGGTGATCTGGCGGTCGAAGACCGGGTCGCCACCGCCGCCGCCACCCGTGGTCTTCACGGTGACCGGCGCGCTCGCCGCCGAGACGTTGCCGTTCACGTCCTTCGCCTTGACGGTGTACGCGTACGAGGTGTTCGCGGCGAGCGGGCTGTCCGTGGCGGTGGTGTCGGGTACCGACTGGACCAGGGCACCGTCGCGGTACACGTCGTAGCCGGCCACCGCGGTGTCGTCGGTCGAGGCGGTCCAGGTCAGCGTGACGCTCTGCGCCGTGACGGTCGTCGCGTGCACGCCCGCCGGTACCGTCGGCGGGTTGGTGTCGTTGGACTTCGGCGTGTGGACCAGGATGCCGTTGCTGGACTGGGACGGGTTGCCGGCCGCGTCGCGGGCGATGACGGACAGGTTGTAGTCGGTGTTCGGGGTGAGGTTGGTCAGCGACGTGGCGAGCTGGTTCCCGCCCACCGTCTTGATCTTCGTACCGCCGTCGTACACCTCGTAGAGCTGCACGCCGACGTTGTCGGTGGCGGCGTCCCAGGCGACGTCGATCTGGTTCGGCTTCGCCGTGCCCACCTGCCGGAAGTTCGGCGGGACGGTCGGCGGCTGCTTGTCCACCGGGCCGCCGTTGGCGCCGTACACCTCGAACTCGAACAGCGAGTACCCGTACGGCGTGCCGCGCTTGGTACCGAACATCCGGACGTACCGGCCGTTGGTGTCCAGCGTGAGGTCGTCGACGCCGCCGTTGCCGGTGCTGGTGCTGAACGCGTCCATCCAGTTCGTGTCGTCCTCGGACACCTGGATCCGGTACGCCTTGCCGTAGGCGGCCTCCCAGCGCAGCACGACCCGGCTGATGTGGAACGAGGCGCCGAGGTCGATCCGGATCCACTGCGGGTCCTTGCCTTCGAGGCTGCCCCACCGGGTGGCGGCGTTGCCGTCGACGGCCTTCGGCCCGGTCAGCGTGGAGTTCTCCGTCGAGCTGGTGGTGACCGGCTTGTTCTTCGAGATGAGGGGGTCAGCGGCGGCCGCGGCGGCGGTCAGCGCCAGGCCGCCCGCACCCAGGACGAGCGCGCCGGCGGCGACGATCGTCGTGAGCGCCCGGGGTTTCAGAGCCATTCCCTTGGTCCTTCCGAGTCGACGGGCGCCCGGCCCGTCGTTGCCGCAGTGGTAGAACTGATAGGAAGCCTGTCTTACTGATGGCGGTCGATGTTAGCGGGGAAACCGTTTTCCGAAGCGCCTCTTTCCGCCTGGTGGAGTCCGACTTCGCGGTGCTGGCGGCGGGACGTCATGCTCCTGGAGCGACGCAGCCCACGGTCGGCTGACCGGGGATCGGCCATGCGCGGGGTGGCGGATTATTGCAGTCTCAAGTAACGTGAATATTAAGAGGCCGGCCGCCTTCCCCCGTGGGTGGTCGGCCTCTGGCACGTCTTCCGGTTTTCCCCACCGTGCCGGTTGACCGCGGGATGCCGCCCGGGTTACACAGGGCATCCGAGTCCACACCGCGGCGCACTGGGAGAGTGGTGGGCAGAGCGGAGACCCCGCTGGACCCGACCGCGGGTCCGGTGGCGGCGTTCGCCCACGAACTGCGCCGGCTCCGCCGCGCCGCGGGCAGCCCGAGTTACCGGGCCCTCGCCCGCCGGGCCGGGTACTCGCCCGCCGCCCTGTCGGCCGCGGCCGGCGGTACCACCTTCCCGTCGCTGTCGGTCACGCTGGCCTACGTGGGCGCTTGCGGGGGTCCGACCGAGGAGTGGGCCGATCGCTGGTGCGAGCTGGACGCCAAGCTCGCGGCCGAGCGCGCGGACCCGGGGGCACCGGCTGCCGGTCCGCCGGCCGCCCGGATACCCCGGGAGCTGCCTCCCGACGTGTACGCCTTCACCGGCCGGGCCGGTGAGCTGGCCGAGCTGGACCGGATCCTGGACGAGGGCGATCCGGCGACGGTGGTGGTCGCGGTGTCGGGTACCGCCGGGGTGGGCAAGACCGCGCTCGCCGTGCACTGGGCGCACCGGGTCGCCGGCCGGTACCCGGACGGCCAGCTCTACGTCGACCTGCACGGCTACGGGCCCGAGCAGCCCACCGAGCCCGGCGAGGTGCTCGCCGGCTTCCTGCGCGCGCTCGGCGTCCCCGCGCTCGACGTGCCGTACGAGCTGGCCGAGCGCAGCGCCCTGTACCGCAGCCTGCTCGCTGACCGCGCGGCGCTGATCCTGCTGGACAACGCGGCGTCGGCCGAGGCGGTACGCCCGCTGCTGCCCGGGTCGCGGTCCTGCCTGGTGCTGGTGACCAGCCGGGACGCGCTGCCCGGCCTGGTGGCGCGCGACGGCGCCCGGCGGATCGACCTGCCGCTGCTCCCGCCGCACGAGGCGCTGGAGTTGATGTCGACGCTGGTCGGCGCGCGGGTCGCCGGCGAGCCCTCGGCCGCGGAGCAGCTCGTGGCCGCGTGCGCCCGGCTGCCGTTGGCCCTGCGGGTGGCCGCCGAGCTGGCTGTCGCCCGGCCCGCGTCGAGCCTCGCCGACCTGGTCACCGAGCTGGGCGACGAGCAGAGCCGGCTGGACCGGCTGGCCGCCGGTGCCGACGAGCGGACCGCCGTCGGTACCGTCCTGTCCTGGTCCTACCACCGGCTGGCGCCACCGGCGGCGACCCTGTTCCGCCGTCTGGGCCTGCAC
>JBKPCQ010000082.1:0-9029 GCA_046727455.1 Actinomycetota bacterium
TGTCCAACTCGTTCACCAACCAGGTGATCGCGCAGATCGAGCTGTTCACCAAGACCGACCAGTACCCGCTGGGCGTGTACACGCTGCCCAAGCACCTGGACGAGAAGGTGGCCCGGCTGCACCTAGCGGCACTGGGCGTCCGGCTGACCCAGCTCTCCAAGGACCAGGCCGACTACCTCGGGGTACCGGTCGAGGGCCCGTACAAGTCGGCGCACTACCGGTACTGAAGCGTTCGGACGATCGGGGGGTGGCCGGACGGCCGCCCCCCGATCGTGAGTCTGTCCGCCGTGCTGAACGCCAGCGATTTTTCTGCTCGCGTTTTGTCCGATCGAGGGCTGGGAAATCCCGGTCCGCCAACGCACTGGATGGCCGTACATTGCCCGTCTGAGCAGGTGATGTGCGCTAAGGGGCCAGGCGGTATCGGCCGGTTGGCCAGTTACAAGTGGTGCGCCAGGATCGGCATTGTGACTGTGACGTAGCTGTTATCGGACCGTTGTGTAACGGCATGTTCGATCCCCAGCCCGTACAGCTACGGTCTTTCAAGGCCGACCCATCGATCGGTTGTATCGCAGGAGGACCCGATACCCATGGGTGGAACCACCTCGATGTGGGCGGACGGGCAGATCCCGTCTGCCGACCTGGATCCGGGGCCGGTGCAGGTCGCCGACGTCAAGCCGGCCGTAGCGAAGGCCATCGTCGGCCGGTCGCCGGGCCAACTCGCCTGGATGCGGCTGCGACGGGACCGGGTTGCGATCGTCTCGCTGTGGGTCCTGGCCGGGTTCGTCCTCGTCGCCGTACTGGCGCCGTTGATCGAGCTGGTGTACGACTACAGCCCGCTCAGGCAGGACTCCGGCCTGCTCGACGGCACCGGACTGCCGTTGGGCTACCTCGGTGGGATCACGTTCGGCACCGACAACACCTCGCACCACATCCACATCTTCGGGGTCCAGCCGGTGCTCGGCCGTGACCTCTTCATGCAGATCGTCTACGGGCTGCGCACGTCGCTGCTGATCGCGACCGTCTCAACGGTGCTCGCCACCATGCTCGGCATCGTGGTCGGCATCGTCGCCGGCTACTTCGGCGGCTGGATCGACTCGGTCATCAGCTGGTTCGTCGACTACATGCTCGCCTTCCCGTTCTTCCTGTTCAGCCTCGCGGTGATCCCGGTGGTCAACACCCGGCTGGCCGACGCCAGCGGCGAGGTGTCCGCGACCAAGCGGGTCCTCACGATCATCGCGGTCTTCATGTTCTTCGGCTGGATGTACACCGCCCGGCTGGTCCGCGGGCAGGTGCTCTCGTTACGCGAGCGGGAGTACGTCGACGCCGCCCGGGCGGCCGGCGCGCCGGTCCGGCACATCCTGTTCCGGCAGTTGCTGCCCAACCTGTGGGCGCCGATCCTGATCACGTTCTCGCTCAGCGTGCCGGCGACGGTCACCGCCGAGGGCGCGCTGGCGTTCCTCAACATCGGGGTGATCGAGCCGACTCCCGACCTGGGCCGGCTCATCAACGACAGCTCGAACTACATCTTCGCCGACCCGGCCTACCTGCTGATCCCGGGTATCACGATCTTCGTACTGGTACTCGCCTTCAACCTCTTCGGCGACTCCCTGCGTGACGCGCTCGACCCCAGGTCCTCCAGGTAGGGCGGCCGGGTTGGCGAACGATCCGCACCAAGTAGATGTCCCGTTCCGCGGCCAGTCCACCGGATCCGCGCCGAGGATAGCGGGCCTGAGGAAGGAGACAAACGTGCGACACCGCGCACGGGCACTGGTCGTCAGTGCCGTGGCTTTGAGCCTTGCGGTCGCCGGCTGCAGCAAGAACACGGGGGGTACCTCCGGCGGCGGCGGCAGCAAGGCGCCCGAACAGCAGGCGATCATCATCGATACCAAGGGGACCACGCCCGTTCCGGCGCCGGACGTTCCGGGTGCCAAGCAGGGCGGCACGATCACCTGGCTGGAGGACGGGGCCAGTGAGCACCTCGCCCCGCAGCAGATCTACGTGTCCGACGCACTGGACTACGCCACGAACCTGATCTACCGGTCGCTGACCGGATACATCGAGCCCTCCAACGGCGGCCCGCTCAAGCTGGTCGGCGACCTCGCGACGAACACCGGCGAGACCAGCGACGGCGGCAAGACCTGGACGTACCACCTCCGCGACGGGATCAAGTTCGAGGACGGCTCGCCGATCCTGGCCAAGGACGTCGCGTTCGGCGTGGCGATCTCGATGGGCGACCTCGGTGCCCAGGGCCCGCAGTACCTCCACAACGCCCTCGACCCGAGCGGCAAGTGGACGCCGGACCAGGGTGACATCCCGCCGGGCGTGACGGTCCCCGACGACAAGACGATCGTCTTCAAGTTCACCGAGGCGCACCCGGAGATGCCGTTCCTCGGCGCGATGCCGACGACCGTGCCGGTGCCCAAGGCCAAGTACACCAAGGACAAGTACGAGCAGGACTTCGTGGCCGACGGGCCGTACAAGCGGGAGAGCTGGGACCGCACCACCAAGCTGGTGCTGGTGAAGAACACCAACTGGGACCCGAAGACCGACCCGATCCGCCACCAGTACGCGGACAAGTTCGTCTTCGACTTCACCTCGGACCGCAACGCCCAGACCCAGCGGCTGATCGCCGACTCGGGCCCGGACCAGACCGCGGTGATGAGCACGAACGTGGCGCAGTCCAGCATCGCGCAGGTGCAGGCCGACGCCAACGCCAGCAAGCGCGTGCTGTCGGGTAGCACCCCGTTCGCCAACTACGTCTACATCAACACCCAGCGGGTGACCGATGTGGACGTCCGCAAGGCGCTGAACCTCTCGTTCGACCGCGACGCGTGGATCAAGGCCCTGGGTGGCACCGCGGTGGCCGCGTCGTCGACGACCCTGATGGCGCCGGTCGTGCCCGGGTACAAGAAGTACGACGCCTACCCGGTCAGCAGCACCAGCGGTGACCCGGACAAGGCAAAGCAGATGATCAGCGGCAAGACCGTGCCGAAGCTGAAGTACTGCTTCCGGAACACCAGCACCGAACAGCAGTACGCTTCGGTGATCAAGACCGCGCTGGAGCGGGGTGGCTTCCAGATCGCCCTCAACCCGATCGACAAGCCGAGCTTCTACACGACGGTCGGCGTCAAGGGCACCGACTGCGACCTGATCCGTGCCGGCTGGGGCCAGGACTACCCCGACGGCCAGAGCACCCTGGACGTGCTCTTCAACGGCAAGAACATCGTCCCCAAGGGCAACAACAACCTGTCCTACTTCGACCAGCCGGACATCAACTCCAAGCTCACGGCGCTCAACACCGAGCCCGACCGGGTCAAGGCCGCGACCGAGTACGGCGACCTGGACCAGGAGATCATGACCAAGTACGCGCCGGTGATTCCGACGCACTACACGCTGGTCTACTCCCTCATGGGCAGCAAGGTCGGCGGCGTGTTCAACAGCCCGTTGTACGCGGAGCCGAACCTCTGCAGCGCCTTCGTCAAGTCCTGACACAGATCCGATAGCGAAACCGTGGGCGGCCGGCCTCCAGTCGGCCGCCCACCAACCAAAGACCCGCGCGGCGCCGCGCGGATCCGCCCCGGAAGGTCTCACCGATGCTGCGCTTCTTCATCCGACGGGCACTGCTCGCGCTCGTGACCCTGTTCGCCATCTCGGTGACGACCTTCCTGCTCTTCTTCGCGGTACCGGCGAACCCGGCGTCTACCATGTGCGGCAACAAGGTGTGCCCGCCGGGCATCGAGGCGCGCATCACCAAGTCGCTCGGCCTGGACAAGCCCAAGATCGTCCAGTACGCCGAGTACATGAAGGGGATCTTCGTCGGGCGAGAGGTGGGCACGCCTCCGGATCAGATCGACTGCCCGGCGCCGTGCCTGGGCGTCTCCTTCCGGACCAGCCAGCCGGTACTCGACATCCTCAAGCAGGGCTTCCCGATCACGCTCAGCATCGTGCTCGGTGGGATGGTGGTGTACCTGACCATCGGCATCGTGCTCGGTACCGCCGCCGCGCTGAGACGCGGTAGTCCGCTGGACCGGTTCTCCATCGGCTTCTCGTTGACCGGCGCATCGATGCAGATCTATGTGCTTGGCCTGGTCCTCGTGTACATCTTCGTGTACGGCCTGAAGATACTGCCCAGGCCGACCTACACCAGCCCGCTCGAGAATCCGTTCCAGTGGTTCGTCGGCCTGTTGCTGCCCTGGGCCACCCTCGGGTTCATCAACTCGGCCGTGTACTCCCGGCTGTCCCGCGCGCAGATGCTGGAGACACTCTCCGAGGACTTCGTCCGCACCGCTCGGGCCAAGGGCGCCAGCGCTCGGGTGGTGAACTTCCGGCACGCGCTGCGCGCCGCCATCACGCCGATCGTCACGATCGCCGGTCTCGACCTCGGCACCCAGCTCGGTGGCGTCGTGATCACCGAGAGCACCTTCAACCTGCTCGGAGTAGGTAAGATCTCGGTCAATGCCATCGGCGACCTGAACCTGCCGATCGTGATGGCGACCGTGCTGCTGGCGGCGACCTTCGTCGTGGTGGCCAATGTTGGTGTAGACATGCTGTACGCCGTCATCGACCCCCGCGTGAAGCTCAGCTAAGGACCGGCAGCGATGAGCATCGAGTTCAACCCACCCTCCTCCGGGGGTTCGGACGCAGGCCCGTACCTCCAGGTCAACGATCTGCGGGTCCGGTTCTCGACCGAGGACGGCGTGGTGAAGGCCGTCGACGGGGTGTCCTTCACGGTGGCGCGCGGCCAGACCCTGGGCATCGTCGGGGAGTCCGGGTCGGGCAAGAGCGTGACCAGCCTGTCGATCATGGGGCTGCACAACCGGAAGAGGACCGCGATGAGCGGCCGGATCCTGGTCGGTGGCAGGGACGTGCTTGGCATGAGCGAGGACAAGCTCCGCCGGATGCGCGGGCAGGATATCGCGATGATCTTCCAGGACCCGCTCTCCGCGCTGCACCCCTACTACACGATCGGCCGGCAGATCGTGGAGGCGTACCGGATCCACCACAACGTGAGCAAGGGCAAGGCGCGGATACGCGCCATCGAGATGCTCGACCGGGTGGGCATCCCGCAGCCCGAGCGCCGTTTCGACCAGTACCCGCACGAGTTCTCCGGCGGCATGCGGCAGCGCGCGATGATCGCGATGGCCCTGGTCAACGACCCCAACCTGCTGATCGCCGACGAACCGACCACCGCCCTCGACGTCACCGTCCAGGCGCAGATCCTCGACCTGCTCGAAGACCTCCAGCGGGAGTTCAACTCCGCGATCATCCTGATCACCCACGACCTCGGCGTGGTCGCGCAGGTCGCGGACGACGTGCTCGTCATGTACGGCGGCCGGGCCGTCGAGTACGGCACCGCGGAGCAGGTGCTCCGGGCGGCGCAGATGCCGTACACCTGGGGGCTGCTGTCGAGCATCCCGTCGGTACACGGTGACTCGGATGCCGACCTGGTGCCGATCAAGGGCAACCCACCGAGCCTGATCAACATCCCGCCCGGCTGCCCGTTCCACCCCCGGTGCCGGTACGCGATGCTCAACGGCGGGCCGTGCGACATAGAGGTGCCCGAGCTGCTGCCGGTCGCGGGCGAGCACGCCCACCTGGTGGCCTGCCACCTGCCCGACCAGTTCCGGAAGGACACCTACGTCCAGGAGATCGCGGAGACGGGCGTGGCTGTCGTGAGTGAGGAGCTGGCGTGACCGAGATCCAGAACGCGCCGTCGGGTGCCGCGGTCGCCGAGCGCCGCCCGCCCCGCGAACCGCTGCTGCGCGTCGAAGGGCTGATCAAGCACTTCCCGGTCCGGGGCAAGCTCTTCCGCTCAGGCGGCGTGGTACGGGCCGTCGACGGGGTGGACTTCACCGTCGCCCCGGGCGAGTCGCTCGGCCTGGTCGGCGAGTCGGGCTGCGGCAAGACCACCACCGGCCGGGCGGTGGTCCGGCTGCTGGAGCCGACCGGCGGGAAGATCATTTTCGGGGGGCGGGACATCAGCCACCTGCGTGGGGGCGCGCTGCGCCCGATCCGCCAGGACCTGCAGATCATCTTCCAGGACCCGTACTCCTCGCTGAACCCCCGGCACACCGTCGGCCGGATCGTCTCGATGCCGCTGCAAGTCAACGGGATCAAGCCGCCGGGCGGTATGCGCAAGCGGGTACAGGAGCTGCTGGAGATCGTCGGGCTGAATCCGGAGCACTACAACCGGTTCCCGCACGAATTCTCCGGCGGGCAGCGGCAGCGGATCGGCGTGGCCCGGGCGCTCGCCCTGCGGCCGAAGCTGATCGTCGCCGACGAGCCGGTCTCCGCGCTGGACGTGTCGATCCAGGCGCAGATCGTCAACCTGCTGCGCGGGCTGCAGCGCGAGTTCGACCTGGCGTTCCTGTTCATCGCGCACGACCTGGCCGTGGTCCGGCACTTCTCCCAGCGGATCGCCGTCATGTACCTCGGCAAGATCGTCGAGTTGGGCGACCGGCAGCAGATCTACGACACGCCGGCGCACCCGTACACCCGGGCGCTCCTGTCGGCGGTGCCCGACATCGAGGTGCTCGGCACCGCCCGCGAGCGCATCCGCCTGACCGGTGACGTGCCGACCCCGCTGAACCCGCCCTCGGGCTGCCGGTTCCGCACCCGGTGCTGGAAGGCGCAGGAGATCTGCGCCACCAAGGAGCCCACGCTCGACATCATCGGCCCGGCCGGGCAGCCGGTGGCCTGCCACTTCCCGGAGTCGGGACCGCTGCGCTGAAGCGTTGGCGCTCGCTCCGCTCGCGCGGGCCCGGGGCTCCTCAGGCGCCGCCTTCCCTCCTCGCTGTGACTTTGGCGTTCGCTTCGCTCGCGCGGCTCCGACGCTCTCCAGGCGACGTCTTCCCTCGTCGCTGCGCTCCTCAGTCCAGACGCCGCCCGCGTCGGAGCGCTCCTCGGTCCAGACGCCGCCCGCGTCGGAGCGCTCCTCGGTCCAGACGCCGCCCGCGTCGGAGCGCTCGTCAGGCCGGAGGCCGCCCGTCTCGGTGCGCCGGCACGGCCGGGCGGATCGGGCCGGGCAGGTACACCAGGGGAGGTGCCACCTCGCGGACCAGGTCGGGCCAGACTGTGGCGGTGGCGGCCCGTGCCTGGACCAGGCGCCGCGCCGCGCGCCGGTTGCGCTCCGCGAGGACCGCGGCCAGGTAAGCCCAGCCGGGGGTACCTGGCGGCGGTGGCGGGGTCGTCGCCGCCGCGACCTCGCTGGCAAGGCTGAAGCCGAGCCGGGACCGGGCCGGTTCCCGGATCTCCCGGTTGCGCGCCAGGTAGTGGCGTACCGCGAGGGCCAGATCGTCGTCCAGCCCGGTGAGGTCGAGCGTCCGCGCCCAGTTCCCCAGCGCCCGCGGCATCGCCGGTACCCAGCCCCAGCTCGCCGGGGTCCGCTCGTGGATCACGATGGTGCCGGCCATGAGGTCGCCCAGCCGCTTGCCCTGCGGGTTGACCAGCATCGTCCATAGGCTGACCACCCAGGTGACCGGGGCCAGCAGGACCCCGGGCCACTCCAGGGTGGTCGCGACCAGCGCCCGGGTCAGCGCGTGCCGGAACCGGATCGGGCCGCCGTCGTCGCGTACCACCCGCAGCCCCATGGCGAGCTTGCCCAGCGTGCGGCCGCCGGTCACGGTCTCCAGGAGGGTCGGGTAGCCGACGAACACCAGGATCCCGATGATCGTCCCGGCGGCGAAGATCAGGGCGGCGTCGGTGACGCCGAACGCGACGCCGATGCCGAGGACGACGGCGAACAGGATGTACAGCAGGAAGGTCAGGCCGATCTGGGCCATGATGTCGACCAGCAGCGCCAGGGCCCGGGAGCCGAGCCGGGCGTACCGGATGTCGAACTCGACGGCCTCGCCGCTGACGAGGCGGTCCGTGCTGGTCGGGGTCACCCGCACATGAAACCATGGCTAAGCTCCCGCCATGGACCTCGACGCCTACGTGGCCGAGCACGCCGGCCAGTGGCGCCGACTGGAGGAGCTGTCCCGCCGCCGCCGGTTGAGCCCGGAGGAGACCGACGAGCTGATCGCGCTGTACCAGCGCGCCGGTACCCACCTGTCGGTGATCCGTAGCCGGTCGCCCGACCCGGCCTTGGTGGCCCGGCTGTCCCGGATCGTCCTGGCCGCACGGGGCGCGATCACCGGGGGTACCGCCTTCTCGTGGCGTACCGTCGGCCGGTTCTTCACCGCCACCTTCCCGCTCGCGGTCTACGAGGCGTGGCCCTGGTGGTGTGCGGTCGCGGTGTCCAACGTCGGGCTGGCGCTGCTGATGATGGGCTACGTCGCCGCCCACCCGGACGTGCAGGCCGCGTTCGCCAGCGACAGCGAGATCCAGGATCTGGTGAACCACCGGTTCGAGAGCTACTACTCGGAGAACCACGCGCAGACCTTCGCACTGAACGTGTGGACCCACAATGCGCTGCTGACCGGTCAATGCCTGGTGTCGGGCATCCTCATCCTGCCGGTGCTGCTCCTGCTCGCGGCGAACCTGTTCAACCTCGGGCTGACCGGCGGTATCATGATCAGCAATGGCCGGTCCGACCTGTTCTTCGGGCTGATCGTCCCGCACGGCCTGCTGGAGCTGACCGCCGTGTTCATCGGCGCCGGGGTCGGCCTGCGGATCGGCTGGGCGTGGATCGCGCCGGGACCCGGCCGTACCCGTGGCCGGGCGCTGGCCGAGACCGCCCGTGCCGGTACCCTGGTCGCGCTCGGCCTGGGCGGGGTGCTGCTGGTCAGCGGGCTGATGGAGGCGTTCCTGACGCCGTCCCCGCTGCCGCCCGCGGTCCGGGTGGCGATCGGCATACTGGTGTGGCTGGCGTTCCTCGGCTACGTTTTCACGCTCGGCCGCCGGGCCCGGCGGGAGGCGGCCACCGCCGACCTCGACCCCGAACTGAACGAGGACGTCCGCCCGTCGGTATGAGTCTCCCGATCGCGAGCCTCAGAGCCGGCCGGCGGCCTTCATCGCCAGGTACGCGTCGGCCACCCGGGAGGCGAACACGTCGGCGGGGGCGTCGACGACCTCGACCTGGTGGCGGC
>JBKPCQ010000083.1:0-10312 GCA_046727455.1 Actinomycetota bacterium
TGCGGTCTCGTGGGCTCGGAGATGTGTATAAGAGACAGGCACGCGGCGGGGCAGGACGCCGAGGCGGTCGGGCTCGCCCGCCGGGTGGCCGACACCGGCGCGCGCAACGCCGGCTACGCCTACCACCTCGGCGCCATCGAGGCCGCCCTCGGCGAACGGGACGCCGCCCGCGCCGCACTCACGCGGGCGTTGGACACCAACCCCTACTTCCCGGATGCGCCCGCCGCGCGCCGGCTGCTGACCGAGGTGGGCTCCCGATGAAGCGCCTGTTCGTGGTGGTTGCCGCGATTCTGGCGGTACTCGTCCTGCCGGCCCGGCCGGCCGGGGCTCACCCGCTGGGTGCCGCCGCCGTCAACCAGTACGAGGGGCTGACGCTGCATCCGGACCGGGTGGAGGTCACCGCCGTCGTGGACGCGGCCGAGCTGCCGACGCGGCAGGAGCGCCCACTCGTCGGTACCGACCCCGTCGGGTACGCGGCAGGGGCGTGCGCCGGGCTGGCCCGGGAGTTCGACGTGCGGGTCGGCAGTGACCGTCTACAGTGGACGATGCTGCCCTCGTCCTTCGCCTACCGGCCCGGTACCGGGGGACTCGACACCAGCCGGCTGGAGTGTGTGCTGCGCGCCCCGGCCCGGCTGTCCGCGCCGGCCACGGTCACGATCGCGAACCACCACCTGACCGGCCGGGTCGGGTGGCGGGAGCTGACCGCGACCGGGGACGGGGTACGGCTCGTCGACTCACCGCTGTCCACGCGGAGTGTCAGCGATGAACTGCGTGCGTACCCCGCCGACCTGCTCTCCTCCGCGCTGGACCAGACCTCGGCGACACTCCACGTGGAGCCCGGACCGGGAGTCTCCACCATGGCCGGAGTCACCACCCCGCGCGGTACCGATCCGCTGTCGCGGTTCGCCGCGAGCGCGGAGCGGCGGTTCCAGCTTCTCGCGGGCGGCCGGCTGACCCCGCTGCTCGGCGTCCTCGCCGTGCTGCTCGCGATCCTGCTCGGCGCCGGGCACGCCGCCCTGCCCGGCCACGGCAAGACCGTGCTCGCCGCGTACCTCGCCGGGCGGCGCGGCCGGCCCCGCGACGCGCTCGCGATCGGTGCCCTGGTGACGCTCACGCACACCGGGGCGGTACTCGTCGTCGGGCTGCTGCTCAGCGCGTCCACCGCGCTCGCCGGGGACCGGCTGCTCGCGTATCTCGGCCTCGCGAGCGGAGTGCTGATCGTCGCCGTCGGTCTGCACATGCTGGTGAAGTCTCGTCGCCATCATCATCATCATCATCATCACCACCACCACCACGGGAAGCTCAACCTCGCCGGGATCGGGCTCGCCGGTGGGCTGGTACCCAGCCCGTCCGCGCTCGTCGTGCTGCTCGGCGCGATCGGGCTGGGCCGGGCCGGCTTCGGCGTCCTGCTGGTGCTCGCGTACGGGCTCGGCATGGCCGGTACCCTCACCGGCGCCGGGCTCCTGCTGCTCGCCGTGCAGCGCCGGGTGGCCCGGGCGGGGTGGGCCGAGCGGATCGCGGCCCGCCTGTCCCCGCTCGGTTCCCGGGCCACCGCGGCGCTGGTGGTGCTCGTCGGGCTCGGGCTCACCGCCCGGGCGGTGGCCGGTGCCGTATGAGTCAGACCGACTTCTGGTACGCCCGGAACGTGCCGGTGGACAGCACCACCATCGCGACCGCGAGGGCGAGCAGCCAGCCGCCGTGCACGAGCACCGTGCCCCAGTCCGGGTCCGGGGCGAGCGCGGCCCGGGTGCTGTCCAGCGCCCAGTTGATCGGGTTGGCCGCGGCGACGTGCTGGATCCAGGACGGCATCAGGCTCTCCGGCATGAATGCCGAGGACAGGAACGTCAACGGCAGCAGGAGCATGATGTTGAGTCCGATGATGGGTTCCCGCTGGCGCACCAGCATCCCGAAGGTGTTGGACAGGGCGCTGAAGACGGTACCCAGCAGGGCCGCCGCCACGACGAGCACGACGAGGCCGGCGAGTCCGCCCGGGTACCGGGCTCCGGCGGCGAGGCCGAGCACCACGATGATGAGCGACTGGAGGGTGGTGCTGAACGCCTGCTCCAGCACGTTGGCGTTCATCAGCGCCCCACGGCGTACCGGCGTGCAGAGGAACCGGTTGAGCGTGCCCCGCTCGATCTCCTCCATCGTGCCCATGCCGGCCCACATGCTCGACGAGACGGCGTTCATCACCACCACACCCGGTACCAGGTAAGTGAGGTAGGACGCGGTGCCGAAGCCGGGCAGCTCGACCACCCTGCGGAACAGGTTGCCGAACAGGAACAGCCAGATCATCGGCTGGATCAGCGTGATGATCAGCACCAGCGGCTGGCGGAGCAGCGCCTTGAGGCGGCGGTGCGTCATCCACCAGGTGTCGACGGCGAGCGCGCTCATCGGGTACCTCCGTTGGGTTCGAAACGACGGCCCGCGTGCCGCAGGTAGACGTCGTCGAGGGACGGGCGGGCGACGGTGACGGCGGCGACCGGTACCCCCGCCTGGTCCAGTGCGGCGAGCGTGCCGGGCACCGCGGCCGCGCCGTCGTCGGCGCGGGCGCTCAGGCGCAGCCCGTCCAGCGAGATCTCGCGGACCCCCGGCACCGCACCGACGAGCTGCCGCACCATCCCCTCGTCCGGTGCCGTGCGCAGCTCGACGTGGACCGCGTCGCCGCGCAGTTGCGCCTTCAGCTCCTGCGGTGTACCGGTCGCCACCACCCGGCCACGGTCCACAATGGCCAGCCGGTCGGCGAGCCGGTCCGCCTCGTCGAGGTAGTGCGTGGTGAGCAGGACGGCCAGCGACTCGTCACCGGCGAGCCGGCCGATCTCCTCCCACATCGCCGCGCGCGCCTCCGGGTCGAGGCTCGTGGTCGGCTCGTCGAGGAACAGCACCTCGGGCCGGTGTACCAGCCCGAGCGCCACGTCGAGCCGCCGCTGGGTGCCGCCGGAGTAGGTGCGTACCGGCCGGCCGGCGACCGGGCCGAGATCGAAGCGGTCGATCAGCTCGTCGACGCGGCGGCGCAGTCCGGCGCCGCGCATCCGGTAGAGCCGGCCCTGCAGCACCAGGTTGTCCCGCCCGGTGGCCATCGGGTCGGCGCCCGAGCGCTGCGACACCACTCCGATGCGGCGGCGTACCCGGTCCGGCCGCCGCCGCACGTCGTACCCGGCGACGGTGGCCGTACCCGCGTCGGCGCGGGCCAGGGTGGTGAGCACCTTGACGGTGGTGGACTTGCCGGCGCCGTTCGGGCCGAGCAGCCCGAACACCTCGCCGTGCCGGACGGCGACGGACAGGCAGTCCAGGGCCCGTACCCCGCCGGGGTAGTTCTTCACGAGGTCCTGTGCCTCGACAGCAGGCATGCTGCTCCTCCAGTTCAGGGACATCCCGCTGGAGTCGGACCCCGGCTAGTATTCGGAGTGCCACCTCGATCGCCAGGTTCCGTTCCGGCGGGATCGGTTCGAGAGGTTGACGGCCCCGGCCCTGGTGTTGCCGCACCATCGCCGGGGTCGTTTCAGTCGGTGACGCGCCCCCTTTCGGACAGCTCGGCCAACTCCGGCGGGAGCTGGCCGGTCTCGTGGAAGAGCCGCCACTCGGCGAGCCCCGGGAACGAGCCGTCGCGCAGCTCACCGACGAACCCGCGCAGCCAGCCCGCCTCGGCGGACCGCAGCGCCAGCTCGTACTCCGCCTCGACGAGGAACATCCGGGGCAGCTCCTTGCCCCACTCGGCGAGGCTCGCGCGGTAGGCCTCGACCTGCGCGTCGAGGGTCGCCGACCGCTCGGCGAGCAGGTCGATCGCCTCGTCCGGGCCGAGCACGCCGACGACCGACAGCGCGGCCTGGAACCGGGTGGGCTCCCGCTCCGGTACCCGGATCAGCTCGCGCACCCAGTCGGTCAGCTCGGCCCGGCCGGCCGAGGTGATCGCGTAGACCGTGCGCTCGGGGCGCCGGCCCTGGCGCTCGCTCGCCGTCGCCTCGATCAGGCCGTGCTTTTCGAGGTTCTGCACGACGGTGTAGAGCGAGCCCCACTTGATGTTGATGTCCTGGTCCTTGCCCCGAACGCGGAGCAGGGAGGCCAGCTCGTACGGGTGGCTCGGGCGCTCGACGAGCGTCGCGAGCACCATGAGGGCGAGCAGGTTACCGACCTTGCGGCGCTTGGCCACGTCGCCCACCTCCTCGCCGCCGGTTACTCGTAACCGAGTATACGGTGGCGAGCGACGGATCGGCAAGATGCGGCGCGGGTGGCGGAAGGCGCTCGGCGCGGGATCACCGGATCCCGCGCTCCACCAACCGGGTCGGGAGCACCGTGGTCTCCGGGCGGGACTGGTCCCCGCTGATCCGGCGGAACAGCAGTTCGGTCGCCGTCCGGGCGAGTTCGCGCGTGTCGTAGGCGATGACCGTGACCGGCCGCGGCATCAGGTGGGACAGCTCGAAGTCGTCGAACCCCACGAGGGCCGCGTCGCTGCCCCGGCGCCACAGCTCCTGCAGCGCGCCGACCGTGATGCGGTTGTTGGTGCAGAGGAACGCGGTCGGCGGGTCGGCCCGGTCGAGCATCTCGGCCACCGCCCGCGCGGCGTCGTCGGGCGTCTTCACGTGCTCCCGGATCAGCCGCTCGTCATAGCGGACGGACGCCAGCGCGTCGCGCGCGCCGGCCAGCCGCTCGCGCATCGTGTACACCGCGAGCGAGTCGATGAGGATCCCGATCCGGGTGTGCCCGCCCGCGACCAGCCGAGCCACCCCGGCCTGGGTACCGCCGCGGTTGTCCAGCAGTACCGTGTCCGCCTCCAGCTCGCCCGGCGGCCGGTCGAGGAACACCACGGACATCCCCATCTCGACCTCGCGGCGCAGGTACGAGTGGTCCTGCCCGGCGGGTACCACCAGCAGCCCGTCGACCCGCCGCTGGCACAACTCCACCAGCAGCGTGCGTTCCCGCTCCACGTCCTCCTCGGAGGAGGCGGTCATCAGCAGCGTCTGGTGGTCGGCGGCGATGTCGGCGGCGACGGCCGCGATGGTGGCGTAGAACGGGTTGGCGATCTCCTCGATCAGCAGCCCCACCGTCGCGTTGAGCCGTCCGGAGCGCAGGTTGCGGGCGATGTCGTTGCGCCGGAAGCCGAGCTCGGCGATCGCCGAGAGCACCCGGTCGACAAGCGCCTGCGCGACGGCCGGCTCGTTGTTGACGACCCGGGAGACGGTCTTGAGGCTGACGCCCGCGTGCCGCGCCACGTCGACCATGGTCGGCCGGCGCGGCGTGGTGGTCGAACTCGCGCGCGGCATCCCTCAGCCTCTCCGCTGGCGGTGATCAGATCACGACCACGATACCCGCCGTCGCAGCCGGCCAGATCGCCGTAATCGGCAGGACAGAACGGCTGAGGGAGTGAGCGGGAGCGGCGCGGCGTCGTCTGGACTGAGGAGCGTCGGGGCCGCGCGAGCACAGCGAGCGCCGGAGTTACAGCGACGAGGGAAGACGGCGCGGACAGCGCCGCGAAGCGAGCGGACGGGGCAAGCATTGAGGGAGTGAGCGAACGGGGCACGCTATCAGGGGCGGATCTCGCCCGACCCCCGCGCGACGAACCGGGTCAGCAGCATCACCCACCGCGCCGGTGCGTCGTTGCCGTCGATCCGGGAGAACAGGAGCTGCGCCGCCGTCGCGCCGATCGTCGCCGGATCCTGGCTCACCACGGTCACCGGCGGGCTCAGCTTGTCGGCGAGCGGGAAGTCGTCGAAGCCGACCAGTGCCACCCGCCGGGTCGCCTCGCCCAGCCCGTCGATCGCGCCCATCGTGATGAGGTCGTTGGACGCGAACACCGCGGTCGGCGGCACCGGCAGAGCCATCAGCCGCGCCATCGCCGCCGCCGCGTCCGCCCGGCTGCGCAGGCCGTGGCAGACCAGGTCCTGGTCCAGCCCTACGGCGGCCGCGGTCAGCGCGTCGCGGTAGCCCGCGTAGCGCTCCTTGAGGGTCCAGATGCTGTGCTGGTCGCCGAGGTACGCGATCCGCCGGTGGCCGTGGTCCAGCAGGTGGGTGACGGCCCGCGCGGCCGCGTCGCGGTTGTCCACGGTCACCGTGTCCACGTCCAGGCCGCGGGCCGTCCGGTCCGCGCACACGATGGGCGTACCGAGGGCAAGCTGCGCGCTGAGGAACGCCTGGTTGCCCGACGTCGGTACCACGATGAGCCCGTCGACCTGCCGGGCCGAGAACGCGCCGACCACCTCCCGTTCCCGGTACGGGTCGTCGTTGGTGCTGCCGACCAGGACGAGGTACCCCCGGCGGTACGCGGCGTCCTCGACCGCGCGGGCGAGCGCCGAGTAGAACGGGTTGCCCAGGTCGTCGACGACGAGCCCGATGGTCCGGCTGACCTGCCCCTTCTGGCGCAGGTGGCGGGCGATGTCGTTGCGCCGGTACCCGAGGTCGGCGATCGCCTGCTCGACCCGCGCGGCGGTCTCCGGCGCCACCGCGGCCGCCCGGCTCATCACCCGCGAGACGGTCATCACGCTGACCCCCGCGGCAGCCGCCACATCCCGCATGGTCGGCCGAGCGGCCACAGCCCCCACCTCGGTTCGGGAACGTTATCAAACAGTCCGATGTTGCCAGAGCGTGACGGCGCCGGACAAGCCCCGAGCCGGAGGGCTGGACAACGTTATCACGATCGGGCAACGATCCTCGTGCTGCCGGTCGTCCCGGTGCACGACATCGGTGCTGGTCAGTGCGTATGGGAGTACGGTCAGGCGAGATCGTCGATGCTGTCGGTGGTCTTGACAGTGCTGGGGCCGGTTCACAGAATCCGGGGACAGCTTTCTGTGAACGTTCTCAAAATCGAGGTACCCCGGATGACCGAACCCCTGCTCCAGGCGGCGGGGCTGACCAAGCGGTACGGGCAGGTCCAGGCCCTCCAGGGGGCGGACTTCTCGGCGTACCCCGGCGAGGTGGTCGCCCTCGTCGGTGACAACGGCGCCGGCAAGAGCACGCTGATCAAGATCCTGTGCGGCGCGATCCAGCCGGACGCCGGCCGGATCACCCTCGCCGGGAAGGTGGTCCACTTCGCCGACCCGTCCGAGGCGCAGCGGCACGGCATCGAGACCGTGTACCAGGACCTGTCCCTGGCTCCCGACCTCGACTCCGCCGCCAACCTGCACCTCGGCCGGGAGGTGTTCCGCGGTGGCCTGCTCCGCCCGTTCCACGTGCTGGACCGGCCGGCGATGCGCCGCTCCGCCCGCTCCGCCTTCGCGGAGCTGGGCGTCGACCTTCCCGACATCGACGTACCGGTCGCCGCACTCTCCGGCGGCCAGCGCCAGTCGGTGGCGGTGGCCCGCGCGGTCGCGTACGCCAACCGGGTCATCTTCATGGACGAGCCGACCGCCGCCCTCGGCGTGGTGCAGCGGGGGCGGGTGCTCGACACCATCCGCCGGGTCCGCGACCGGGGCGTGTCGGTCGTGTTCATCAGCCACAACATGCCGGAGGTACTGGCCGTCTCCGACCGGGTCGAGGTGCTGCGGCTGGGTCGCCGGGTGGCCCGGTACACGACCGCCGAGACCTCGGTCGAGGAGCTGGTCGGTGCGATGACCGGTGCTCTGGGGGAGGCGGCATGAGCACTCCCACGAAGACCGCGCCCGCGCCGGCCCAGCCGACCCAGGAACCGACGAGCCCGCCGCTGGCCCGCCGGCTGCTGGCGGCCAACAGCGCGTGGACGTTCGCGATCCTGGTCGTGCTGGTGGTGTTCTTCTCCGTCGCCTCGCCGCGGGGCACCTTCCTCAGCCAGTACAACCTCACGCAGATCGCGACCAACGCGGCGATCTACCTGGTGCTCGGCGTCGGCATGACGTACGTCATCATCACCGCCGGCATCGACCTGTCCAACGGCTCGGTGCTGATCCTCTCCGGGGTGCTCGCCGCCGAGTTCATGGTCCACAACGGGGGGTACCGGGCCGGCTGGCCGGTCATCATCGTCGGCATCCTGATCAGCCTCGCGACCGGTGCCGCCTGGGGTTCTCTGCAGGGCGTCCTAGTCGCCAAGGCGAAGGTACCGCCGTTCATCGTGACCCTCGGCGGCCTGGGCGCCGCCCTGGGCCTGGCGCAGATCATCACCACCGGCAACGACGTCGCCGGTGGCGCGCCCAACGCCCTGGTCGAGACGCTCGGCCTGGGCAAGCTGTTCGGCGAGGTACCGTGGCTCGTCGTCGTCGCGGTCGCGACCACCGTCCTCTTCGGACTGATCCTCGCCTACACCCGGTTCGGCCGCTACACGTACGCGGTCGGCTCGAACGCCGAAGCGGTACGCCGTGCCGGCGTCCGGGTCGACCGGCACCTCATCAAGGTCTACGCGCTGGCCGGCCTGATGGCCGGCGTCGCGGGCGTCATGTCGCTCGCGTTCTTCCACACCACCACGATCGCCGGGCACGGGTACGACAACCTCAACGTCATCACCGCCGTCGTCATGGGCGGCACCAGCCTGTTCGGTGGGCGCGGCACGGTGGTCGGCACCGTCATCGGCGTGTTCATCCCCGCGGTCCTCAACAGCGGCCTGGTGATCCTGGGCGTCCAGACCTACTGGCAGAGCGTCGCCGTCGGCGCCGTCCTCGTCGCCGCGGTCTACGTCGACCAGCTCCGGCGCCGCTCGCGCGAGCGCGGTTAGCGATACCCCACACCCCCAAGGAGGACACACATGCGGATCAGGAGGACGGCCTACGCCGCGGTCGCCGTTTCGGCGCTCGTACTCGCGGCGGCCGGCTGCGGTGGCAAGTCCAATTCCAGCAGCAGTTCCGGCGGCGGCGGGAGCGACCTGTCGAGCAAGACCGTCGAGCTGATCGTCGGCGTGAAGGACGACCCGTTCTACATCACGATGACCTGCGGCGCGCAGGCCGAGGCGCAGAAGCAGGGCGTCAAGTTCGCGTCGAACGGCTCGGCCCAGTGGGACGTCTCCCAGCAGCGCCCGATCATCGACTCGGTCGCCGCGACGAAGCCGGCCGGGCTGCTCATCTCGCCGGTCGACACCGACGCGCTGACCCCGGACCTCAAGCAGATGCAGAGCGCCGGTACCAAGGTGGTGCTCGTCGACACGACGGTGACCGACACGTCCGTCGGCGTCTCCCGGATCTCCTCGGACAACGAGGCCGGCGGCAAGACGGCGGCCGACGCGCTGGCCAAGCTGATGGGTGACAAGGGCTCGGCGATCGTCATCAGCGTCAAGCCCGGCGTGTCCACCACCGACGCCCGCATCAAGGGCTTCCAGGACCAGATCAAGGCGGCGCACCCCGGTATCTCGCTGCTGCCCGTGCAGTACGACAACGACGACCCGGCCAAGGCGGCGCAGATCCTCCAGTCGACCGTGGCGGCGCATCCGGACCTCGGTGGCGTGTTCGCCGACAACGTGAAGACCGCCGAGGGCGTCGCGGCCGGCGTGAACCAGGCCGGCAAGAAGGGCCAGATCAAGATCTCGGCGTTCGACGCCGGCCCGCAGCAGGTACAGGACCTCAAGAACGGCACCGTGCAGGTGCTCATCGCCCAGGACCCGGCGAACATCGGGGTGCAGGGCGTGCAGCAGGCCGTCGCGGCGATCCAGGGCAAGTCGGTACAGGCCACCATCGGTACCACCCTGGTCGCGATCACCGCGGACAACATGAACGACCCCAACGTCAGCAAGTACTTCTACAAGGGTTCCTGCTGACCATGGACGAGCGACGGCGGGACGACGGCGTCCGGTCCCGTCCCGCCGTCGCACTGGACATCGGCGCCACGAAGATCGCGGCCGCGCTGGTCGACAGCGAGGGCGCGATCGTGGCGAGCGAACGGGTCCCGACCCGGGACATCACCGGTACCCCCGAGGGGTTGACCGACGGGTTGCGCGGTCTGGTGACCGCGGTGGCCGGGCCGGTCGGCCTCGACGGCGTCGCGGGCATCGGGGTCAGCTCGGCCGGCCCGGTCGACCTGGAAGCCGGCGTGGTGGCCCCGGTCAACATCCCGGAGCTGCGCGGCGTGGAGCTGCTCAAGCCGCTCGCGACGCTGGTACCGGGCCGGCCGGCCCGGCTGACCGGCGACGGCCTCGCCGCCGCGGCCGGGGAGCACTGGGCCGGGTCCGGCCAGGGCTGCGACGACCTGCTGGCGATCGTGGTCTCCACCGGCGTGGGCGGTGGCCTGATCCTCGGCGGCCGGCTGCACGGGGGCGCGTCGGGCAACGCCGGCCACGTCGGGCACGCGCCGGTCGTGGTCGACGGGGAGCCGTGCCCGTGCGGTGGCCGGGGCTGCCCCGAGGCGTACGCCAGCGGGCCCTCGATGGTGCGGTGGGCGCTGCGCAACGGCTGGCGCCCCAAGGGTGGCGGCGACGGTGTCGAGC
>JBKPCQ010000084.1:0-9069 GCA_046727455.1 Actinomycetota bacterium
GGTGCGCCGGCCGCCCGGTACCGCTGGTGCAGCCGGTCCTCGGTCGCCGGCAGCAGCAGCGACGGTTCGGCGGTGAGCGCGTGGACCAACAGGCCGGCCCGGCCGGCGTTGCGCGCGGCGTCCGCGTGCGGCACGGTCGCCGGCAGTGCGGCCCGCGCCGCCGCCGTCAGCCCGCGCTCTGTCGGAACCCAGACGATCGGGCGTACCCCCTCCGAGGGCGTCAACCGGACCGCCCGGGCGGTCTCCGGTCCGGCCGACAGCCACGCGATCGTGAAGCCGCCCAGCAGGCAGGGCGCCACGTTGTCCGGGTGCCCCTCCAGCTCGCTCGCCAGGCGCAGCGCCGCTGCGTCGTCCAGGCGGGCCCCGCCATCCTCGACCAGCGCGCGGGCGACGAGGATCCCCGCGACGATCGCGGCCGAGGACGAGCCCAGGCCGCGCGCCTGCGGGATGGTGTTGCGGCAGGTCAGCTCCAGCCCGGCCGGGCGCTGCGCACCGAGCCGCTCGAAGGTGGCGAGCATCGACCGGACCACCAGATGGGACTCGTCGGTCGCCAGCATCCCGGCGCCCTCGCCGTGTACCGCCACCCGGAAACCGGTTCCACCGACCCGCGCGACCACCTCGTCGTACCGGCGCAGGGCCAGGCCGAAGGCGTCGAAGCCCGGCCCCAGGTTGGCGCTTGTCGCCGGTACCCGCACGCGGACCGGCGCGCTCAGGAAACGCGGCACGCGGATCATCTTATGCGCTCGCCGACCAGGCGCCGGGTGGCCAGCCGCCAGCCGAGCCCGTACAGGATCGTCACGCCGCCGCAGCCCGCGACCAGTAACCGGGTCGGCGTGTGGTCGATCAACAGACCGACCGCGACCTGGCTGCTCGCGATGACGATCGTCGTGATCATCAGGTCGGTGGACACGACGCGTCCGCGCAGCGCGTCGGGGATCAGCGGCTGCATGGCCGCGGTGGACATCGACCAGTTGCTCGCCCCCGCACCATGCGCGAGCAGCATCAGCCCCACCACGACCGGCAGCCAGAGCGTCGCCGCGATGACGAGGTACGACACGCCGTAGACGAGCATCGCCACGGCCAGGCCGGGCCAGAGCCGGTCCGGACGGAGGATATACAGCCGGCCGACGATCAGCGGTCCGACCAGCGCGCCAGCGCCCCGGGCGGCGAACAGCAGCCCGGTACCGGCGCTGCCGGCGTGCATCAGCGTGGCGAGGGCCGGAAAGACCACGAGTACGCCGTTGCCCAGCCCGACGGCTGACTTCACGGTGACCAGGGCGCGGACCCGGGGGTGGCCGGACAGGTAGCGCACCGCCTCGCGGATCGCGGCCAGCGCGGGCGGGTGCGGCCTGGTGCGGTCGCGGGGTACCTGCATGGGCCGGCGCACGCCCGCGCACAGACCCGTCGCCACGCACAGCCCGGCGGCGGCGATCCCGAAGCAGGCGTACGGCGACAGCGCGGCCGCGAGTACCCCGCCCAGAGACGCGCCGACCACGGTCATGGTGCCCCACGCCGCCCCGGAGACCACGATGGCGGCGGTCAGGTCCGCCGGCTCGACCAGGTTCGGGATCGCCGCCGACGCGGCCGGCGAAGCGAACGCCTTGGCCATCGCCACCACGCCGAGCCCGGCCAGCCCGAACCCGGTCGTCCGGGCATCGCGGGCGGCGAAGAGGAGGGCAACCCCGCCGACGGCGGAGAGGTTCGCGGTGATCAGGATCTTGCGGCGGTCCACGCGGTCGGCGACGGTACCGGTGTAGGGCAGCAGAAGCGCACCTACGCCGGTGTCGATCGCGAGCGCCAGCCCACCGGCCAGCCCACCGCCGGTCAGCTTGGTCAACAGCCCGAGCAGCGGGACGAGCACGAACCAGTCCCCGCCGAAGATGACCAGCTCGGCGGCGAACAACCAGCGGAAGTCCCGGTTGGTGGTGAGGACGCGCAGCGGGCCGTACCTATGGCGCTCGCTGCGCTCGCCGCCCGCCACGGGCCGGCGTCACGCCAGGTCCAGGGTACGGGCAGCGGCCAGGACGTCCACCGGGATCGTGACCGGCGCCGGGGCGGTGGAGATCGCCCACTCCGGGTCCTTGAGCCCGTGCCCGGTGACCGTGCAGACCACCGTGGAGCCGTGCGGCACCAGCCCGGCCCCGGTGGACTGGAGCAGCCCGGCGACGCTGGCCGCGCTGGCCAGTTCGACGAACACGCCGACCTGGCGGGCGAGCAGCCGGTACGCCTGGAGGATGTCCCGGTCGGTGACCGCGTGGATCAGGCCACCGGAGGCGTCCCGCGCGTCGAGGGCCTTGGTCCACGAGGCCGGGTTGCCGATCCGGATCGCGGTCGCGATGGTGGTCGGCTCGCGGACCACCTCGCCGTTCACGATCGGGGCCGCGCCGGAGGCCTGGAAGCCGTACATCTTCGGGGTCCGGGTGGTGTGGCCGACGGCGCGCTCCTCCTGGTACCCCATCCAGTACGCGGTGATGTTGCCGGCGTTGCCGACCGGGAGGCAGTGGATGTCCGGTGCCTCGCCGAGCGCCTCGACGATCTCGAACGCCGCGGTCTTCTGGCCGTGCACGCGATCCGGGTTGACCGAGTTGACCAGCGCGACCGGGTAGTCCTGGGACAGCTTCGTGGCGAGCGCGAGGCAGTCGTCGAAGTTGCCGCTGACCTGGAGCAGCTTGGCGCCGTGGACGAGCGCCTGGGCCAGCTTGCCCAGCGCGATCTTGCCCTGGGGCACCAGCACCGCGCAGGTCAGCCCGGCGCGGGCGGCGTACGCGGCGGCGGACGCGCTGGTGTTGCCCGTGGAGGCGCAGATGATCGCCTTGTTGCCCTGCTCGACCGCCCGGGAGACGGCCACGGTCATCCCGCGGTCCTTGAACGAGCCGGTGGGGTTCGCGCCCTCCACCTTCAGGTACACGTCGCAGCCGGTGCGGGAGGAGAGCGCTGGCGCCGGTACCAGCGGGGTGTTTCCTTCATGCAGGGTGACCACCGGGGTGGCCGGGGTGACCGGTAAGCGGTTGCGGTAGGCCTCGATGAGCCCGCGCCAGGTCTCCATCTCTACTCCCCCTCCACCCGCAGCACGCTGGCGATCGAACGCACGATATCCAGGCCGCGCAGCTCCTCGACAGTGGCCGCGAGGGCGGCGTCGGGCGCGGTGTGGGTGACGATGACCAGGGTGGCGTCCGCGCCACGGCCGGACTGGCGGACCGTGGCGATCGAGACGTCGTGCCGGGCGAAGACGCTGGCGATAGCCGCCAGGACACCCGCGCGGTCCGCGACGTCCAGACTGATGTGGTACCGGGTGGGTGCCTCGCCCATCGGCCGGATCCGCAGGTCGGCGTAGGCCGACTCGGACACCGCCCGGCTGCCCGACAGGCGGTTGCGTGCGACGGCGACCAGGTCGCCGAGCACCGCGCTCGCGGTCGGCGCGCCGCCCGCGCCCCGGCCGTAGAACATGAGCTGCCCGGCCGCCTCGGCCTCGACGAAGACCGCGTTGAACGCGTCGCCGACCGCCGCCAGCGGGTGGCTGAGCGGGATCATCGCCGGGTGTACCCGGACGCTGACCGCCCCGTCGACCCGCTCGGCGAGGCAGAGCAGCTTGATCGTGCAGCCCATCTCCTTGGCGCTGGCCACGTCGGCCGCGCTGACCTCGGTGATCCCTTCCCGGTACACGTCGCCGGCCCGGACCCGGGTGTGGAACGCGAGCGAGGCGAGGATCGCCGCCTTCGCCGCCGCGTCGAAGCCCTCGACGTCGGCGGTCGGGTCCGGCTCGGCGTACCCGAGCGCGGTGGCCTCCTCCAGCGCCTCGGCGAACCCGGCCCCGGAGGCGTACATCGACGACAGAATGTAGTTGGTGGTCCCGTTGACGATGCCGGTGACCCGGACGATCCGGTCCCCGTGCAGCGACTCGCGCAGCGGGCGCAGCAGCGGGATGGCGCCCGCGACAGCGGCCTCGAAGTACAGGTCGGCGCCGCCGTCGGCGGCCGCGTCGTGCAGGGTACCGCCGTCCTCGGCGAGCAGCGCCTTGTTCGCGGTGACCACGCTCTTGCCGCTGCGCAACGCCTCGACCAGCCAGGTCCGGGCCGGTTCGAGGCCGCCGACCACCTCGATGACCACCTCGACGTCCTCGCGCTTGACCAGGCCGAGCGCGTCGGTCGTGAACAGCCCGGGGTCGACCGGCAGCGGACCCCGGTCCCGGCCGGGGCGGCGGACCGCGATGCCGACCAGCTCCAGCGGCGCGCCGATCCGGGCGGTCAGGTCCCCGGCCTGCTCGTGCAGGAGGCGGACGACCTCGGTACCGACGGTGCCGCACCCCAGCAACGCGACCTTGACCACCATCACCCCACGTCCAATGCCAGTAGATCGGCTTCCGTCTCCCGCCGGACGATCACCCGCGCCCGCCCGTCCCGGACGGCCACGACCGGCGGGCGCGGCAGGTGGTTGTAGTTGCTCGCCATGCTGCGGCAGTACGCGCCCGTGCCGGGTACCGCGAGAAGATCTCCGGGCTGCACGTCGGCGGGCAGGAATTCATCCTTGACGACGATGTCCCCGGCCTCGCAATGCTTTCCCACCACGCGAGCGAGGATCGGGCCCGCGTCGCTGGCGCGGCCGGCAACCGTCGCCGAGTAGGACGCGTCGTAGAGGGCGGTGCGGATGTTGTCGCTCATGCCGCCGTCGACGCTGACGTAGGTACGGATGCCGTCGACGTCCTTGACGGTGCCGACCTCGTACAGCGTGAACATCGCCGGCCCGACGAGGGCGCGGCCCGGCTCGACGGACAGCCGGGGTACCGCGAGCCCGAGCGCGTCGCAGTCCTCCTTGACGATGCGGCGCAGCCCGTCGGCCAGCTCGCCCGGCGAGCGCGGGTCGTCCTGGCTGGTGTACGCGATGCCGAAGCCGCCGCCGAGGTCCAGCTCCGGGAGCTCTTTTCCGGTTGCGTCCCGGATCGCGGCCTGAAGCGTCAGCACCCGCCGGGCGGCGACCTCGAACGCGTCGGTGTCGAAGATCTGCGAGCCGATGTGTGAGTGCAGCCCGCGCAGGTCGAGTACGTCCTCGGCGAGGATCCGGTCCACCGCCGCCCGGGCGGCTCGGCCGGCGAGCGAGAAGCCGAACTTCTGGTCCTCGTGTGCCGTGGCGATGTACTCGTGCGTGTGCGCCTCGACGCCGACGGTGACCCGGACCATGACGCGTGGGCGCCTGCGGGTCTGGCGTGCGAGGTCACTGAGCCGGTCGATCTCCTGCGTGGAGTCGAGAACGATTCGTCCGATGTTTTCCTCGACGGCTCTCTGTAATTCGGCGGTCGACTTGTTGTTGCCGTGCAGGCCGATCCGCTCGGGCGGCATGCCGGCCGCGAGCGCCACCGCCAGCTCGCCGCCTGAGCACACGTCGAGCGCGAGTCCCTCCTCGGCGATCATCCGCACGACCGCCTTGCAGAGGAACGCCTTGCCGGCGTAGTACACGTCGGTGTCGCCGAAGGCGTCGGCGAACTCCCGGCAGCGGGCGCGGAGGTCGGCCTCGTCGAGCAGGTATACCGGAGTGCCGAACTCGGCGGCCAGGTCGCGGACGTCCCGGCCGCCTACGGTCAGGGCTCCGGCGTCCCCGCGGGTCACCGTCCGCGGCCACAGTCGCGGCAGGAGGGCGTTGACATCAGCGGGCGTACGCAGCCAGGCCGGCCCCCGGTGTCCTACCTCGGCGTGCAGCGCTCCCGCCTCGTGCGCTCTCATGTCACATCCGCTCCGGTGCCGAGACGCCCAGCAGTGCCAGGCCGTTGGCGAAGACGATCCGGGCCGCTTCGACCAGCCAGAGCCGGGCGTTGGTCAGATCGGTGGCCGGCTCGTCACCCTGCGGGAGCACCCGGCAGGCGTCGTAGAACCGGTGGTACGTGCCGGCCAGCTCTTCCAGATACCGCGCGATCCGGTGGGGCTCGCGCAGCTCGGCGGCGGTCGCGACGATCTCCGGGAACTCGCCGAGGGCCTTGATCAGGTCGCTCTCCCGCTCGTGGCTGAGTAGGGCCGGGTCGTAGCCCTCCCGTCGCGTGACAGCCAGGTCGGCGGCGTGCCGCAGCAGGCTCGCGATGCGGGCGTGGGCGTACTGGACGTAGTAGACGGGGTTGTCGTTGGCCTGCCGCGTGATCACCTCGATGTCGAGGGTCAGCGGCGAGTCGGTCGACGCGCGGGCCAGCGAGTACCGGGCCGCGTCCATCCCGACGGCGTCGATCAGCTCGTCCAGCGTGACGATCGTGCCGGCCCGCTTGGACAGCCGGACCGGCTGCCCGCCGCGCAGCAGCGTCACCATCTGCCCGATGAGTACTTCGATAGTGACGTCGGGGTCGTCCCCGGCGCAGGCGGCCAGCGCGCGCAGCCGGTTGACATAGCCGTGGTGGTCGGCTCCCAGCAGGTAGAAGCACTTGTCGAAGCCGCGCTCGCGCTTGTTGACGTAGTACGCGGCGTCGGAGGCGAAGTAGGTCTTCTCGCCGTTGCCGCGGATCAGCACCCGGTCGCGGTCGTCGCCGAAGTCGGTGGTACGCAGCCACACCGCGCCGTCCGCCTCGAACAGGTGCCCGTGCGCGCGCAGCTCGTCCAGCGCGTGCTCGACGGCGCCGGACGCGTGCAGTGTCCGCTCGGAGAACCAGACGTCGAAGTGCACACCGAACCGCTCCAGGCTGGCCCGCATCTCGTCGAGCATCAGCCGCACACCCTCGTCCCGGAAGATCGGCAGGGCGTCGTCGTCGGTCTTGTCCAGTACCCCCGGATTGGCCTCGACCACGGCCTGGGCCACGTCGGGGATGTACTCCCCCTGGTAGCCGTCCTCGGGCGTGGCTGCCCCGCGCGCGGCGGCCAGCAGCGAGCGGGCGAAGCGGTCGATCTGGCTACCCGCGTCGTTGACGTAGTGCTCGCTGGTGACCTCGGCGCCGGCCGCGGCGAAGATCCGGTGCAGCGCGTCGCCGACCGCCGCCCAGCGGCTGTGGGCCAGGTGGATCGGCCCGGTCGGGTTGGCCGAGACGAACTCCAGGTTGATCTTCAACCCGGTCATCGCGGTACCCCGGCCGTACTCCACGCCCTGCCGGACGACGACGCCGACCAGCTCGCCGGTGGCGCCCGCGTCGAGGCGGATGTTCAGGAAGCCGGGTCCGGCCACTGTTACTTCCTTGATTCCGCGTGTTTCACGCAGTTTGTCCGCCATCGCGACGGCGAGGTCCCGGGACGGCTTCCCAGCCTTCCTTGACAGTTGCAGCGCTAGAGTCGAGGCGTAGTCGCCATGGTCGGGGTTCCGGGGGCGCTCGACGCTCGTACTCTCAGGCAGGATCGCGGTGTCTATATTGTCATCGGTCAATGCGGCGCGGGCCGCGGCGAGGACGGCGTCGGAGAGCTGCGCGGGAGTCACCGAACAATGCTAGCGGGGGTACACTTCGGGACTTGGTGGCGACCCGACGTGCCGGTCACAATGCGGGACGTTGCCCGACCCCCGGGACACCCCTGACCGTACCGATCGCGACGAGGACCCATGAGCATCAGCAGCCCGCAGACCGGCGGCAGCCGCCGCCCGTCCGCCCGGCCCGCCGCCGGCGCGAAGAAGGCCACTTCGTCGGCCGCCAAGCCCGCCGCCACGCCGAAGAAGAGCGGCGGCAAGGGTGGCGGGCGGCCGCCGATCACCCCGGTCAAGGTGCGCCAGGGGCGCAACTGGGGATCGATCACGCTCAGCGCGGTCGTCGCGCTCATCGCGGTCGGGATCGTCGGCTTCGGCGTGTACCAGGTCCTCAAGAGCAACGAGACCTGGAAGGACAAGGCCAACGCGATCCCCGGGATCGTGAACTTCAACAAGACCGACCCGAACCTGGTCAAGAGCGGGCAGCACCAGTACGGGCACATCGACTACAAGCAGTCCCCGCCGGTGGCCGGGCCGCACAACTACAACTGGCAGCGCTGCCAGGGCGACGTGTACCCCGACCAGATCGCGAAGGAGCACGCGGTACACGCCATGGAGCACGGCGCCGTCTGGATCACGTACCGGCCGGACCTGCCCAAGGCCCAGGTCGACAAGCTGGCGAGCAAGGTGCGCGGCAACGACTTCATGTTCATGAGCCCGTACCCGGGCCTGGACAAGCCGATCTCGCTCCAGGCGTGGGGGTACCAGCTCAAGGTCGACAACGCGAACGACTCGCGGATCGACGCCTTCGTCAAGGCCCTGCGGCAGAACGCCACGCAGGAGCCCGGCGCCGCCTGCTCCACCGCCTCCGGCAACTACATCACCAGCACCGGTACCACCCCGCACGACCTGGGCAGCCCGGCGCCCGGCGCATCGTGACCGCGGCTGAGCCGGCTGCACCGGCCGGCTTCGCCGCCGGGCTTCGTCGCTTCCTGACCCGGCGGCGCGCCCTCCTGCTGGGCGCGCTCGTCGCGGTCTTCGCGCTCGTCGTCGGGTACCTCGCCGGCCTGCTCGTCCCCAGGTACACCACGCCCGGCGACGGCTCCCCCGAGGCCGGCTTCGCCCGCGACATGTCCACCCACCACGCCCAGGCGGTGGAGATGGCCATGATCGCGTGGCGCAACGCCACCGACCCCGAGGTGCGGCAGATCGCCTACGACATCGCCACCGTCCAGGAGAACCAGATCGGCACCATGCAGCACTGGCTCGCCACCTGGCACCTCCTGCCCACCGGCGACCGGCCCAGGATGGCCTGGATGCCCAACGGGACCAAGGAACTCGGGCCCGACGGGCGGATGCCGGGCATGGCCTCCGACGCCCAGCTCCAGGAACTGGAGCATGCCACCGGTACCCGCGTCGACATCCTGTTCTGCCAGCTCATGCTCAGGCACCACCTGGGCGGCATCCACATGGCCTCGGCGGTCACCTCGCTGTCGCACAACCGCGAGGTGGTGGACCTGGCGACCACGATGAAGAACAACCAGCAGGGTGAGGTGACGATCCTGCGGGAGAAGCTGGACGCGCTGCACGCCCAGCCGTTGCCTTCGTAGGACGCCTGGTACAGTTCTTTGGTCGCTGAGCCCCCGTAGCTCAGGGGATAGAGCACCGCCCTCCGGAGGCGGGTGCGGGCGTTCGAATCGCCCCGGGGGCACG
>JBKPCQ010000085.1:0-5246 GCA_046727455.1 Actinomycetota bacterium
CGAGTTCCTGTTCATGGCCAAGGGCGGCGGCTCGGCCAACAAGTCGTACCTGTACCAGGAGACCAAGGCGCTGCTGAACCCGGCGGGCATGATGCGGTTCCTGGAGGAGAAGCTGCGGCTGATCGGGACGGCCGCGTGCCCCCCGTACCACCTCGCGATCGTCATCGGCGGGACCAGCGCGGAGTTCGCGCTGAAGACGGCGAAGTACGCCAGCGCCAAATATCTCGATTCGCTGCCCACGGCCGGAAGCCTTGCCGCGCACGGCTTCCGCGACTTGGAGCTGGAGGCGCAGGTCCTGGAGCTGACCCGGCAGTTCGGCATCGGTGCCCAGTTCGGGGGGCGGTACTTCTGCCACGATGTGCGGGTCGTGCGGCTGCCCCGGCACGGCGCCTCGTGCCCGGTGGCGATCGCGGTGTCCTGCTCGGCCGACCGGCAGGCGCTCGGGAAGATCACCGCGGACGGCGTGTTCCTGGAGCGACTGGAGACCGACCCGGCCCGGTTCCTGCCCGACGTCTCGCTCGACGACGCGGAAGTGATAGCCATCGACCTCAACCGGCCGATGGACGAGATCCGCGCCGAGCTGTCCCGCTACCCGGTCAGGACACGGCTGTCGCTCACCGGCCCGCTGGTGGTGGCCCGGGACATCGCACATGCGAAGATCGCCGAGCGGCTGGACGCGGGCGAGCCGATGCCGGCGTACCTGCGCGACCACGCGGTGTACTACGCCGGGCCGGCGAAGACGCCGGAGGGGTACGCGTCGGGCTCGTTCGGGCCGACCACGGCGGGCCGGATGGACGCGTACGTGGAGCGGTTCCAGGCGGCCGGCGGCTCGCTCGTGATGCTGGCCAAGGGCAACCGGTCGGCGCAGGTGACCAAGGCGTGCGCGACGTACGGGGGCTTCTACCTGGGCTCGATCGGCGGCCCGGCCGCCCGGCTGGCCCAGGACTGCATCCGCGAGGTCGCCGTGCTGGAGTACCCGGAGCTGGGCATGGAGGCGATCTGGAAGATCGATGTTGTCGACTTTCCGGCATTCATTGTGGTGGACGACAAGGGCAACGACTTCTTCGCGGAAACCACGAAACCGGTACTAACCATCGGGCGACGGGCGTGATCTGACCGTTTGTGGGGTGTCGCCTGCGTCGTACCGGTTCGACAATTGCGCGCGTGTCGCAACCCCCTTATGGATCTCAATACGGATCTCAGTACGGACCGCCGGTCGACCCTTACCAGGGCCAGTCCGGCTGGCCCGCACCGGAGTACCCGTCGTATGGCGATCCGGCCGGCTACCCCGACCCGGCGCCCGGCTACGGCGGCTACTCCGGATACCCGCAGCAGCAGCCGCCGCAACCACAGCAGCAGCCGTACTACCAGCCGCAGGGATACCAGCAGCCGCAACCTCAGCCGCAGCCCGGGTATGGCTACCCGAGCCCTCCGCCGCCGAGCGGTGGCGGTGGCGGCCGGGCGCTGGTCATCGTGCTGGCGGTGGTGCTGGCGCTGGTCGTGATCGGCGGGGGGATCGGGGTTGCCCTCTGGCTCAAGAACGGCGACAAGAAGGCCCCGGCGGCCAACGCGAGCACCGGCCCGGCGGCGAGCGCGACGTCGACCGGCAAGCCGCCGTCGCCCACACCGGCCGCGACCCACAGCGGCGACCTGCGGACCTTCCTGGTCGCCCCGCCGAGCGGTTCGCGCAACTGGCCCAAGCCGCTCGGTACCGACCGGAACCTCTCGCTGGACCAGGCGGCCGAGCTGAGCAGCGACCCCAAGGCCCGCAAGGACATGCTCCAGCAGTACAGCTTCACCAAGGGCGCGGTGCAGTGCTGGATCGCGTCGGGCGGGGCGAACGTCGTCGACGTGCGGCTGTACCAGTTCGACACCGCCGACCACGCGGAGAGCTTCTTCCGCGACAACCTCGACGCGACCGGCCAGAGCTACTCGTCCGCCAACACGGCGACGGTCGCCGGGGTACCGGGCGCGAAGTCGTTCTCCGACCCGAAAAAGGACGACCAGGGCTTCGTCAGCGTGATCAGCATCGGGCTCAAGGGTGACGTGGTGTTCGTGGTGTCGATCGGCGAGAAGGGCGACACGATCGACCTGTCCGTGCCGGAGCGGCTGATGCAGCAGCAGTACGGCAAGCTGTAACGCCTTCACCGTTCCTCCACAGTGGACACACGGGATCCGCATGCCGGCCGGTTACGGTCGCCGGCATGCCCGCTACCTTTCCCTCGCACGCGGCGGCGGTACTGCCGCTGAAGCTGTGGCGCCCCGGCTGGTTCGACGGCCTGGCGCTGGTCGTCGGATCGACCGCGCCTGATCTGGCCTATCCGCTCACCGGTTTCGTCGAGGTGCCCGGAACGCACTGGGGGCCGGGACTCCTGTACTGGAACCTGCCGGTGACGCTCGCGCTGTGCTGGCTGGTCCGCCGGTACGCGCCGGACGTGGCGGTACACCTGCCGGCGCGGTGGTTCGCGCTGCCCGACTACGGAGCGCTCGGGCGGGTCCGGCACCGGTGGTACGTGACCGTGTGCTCGGCGCTGCTCGGGGCGTACAGCCACCTGTTCTGGGACGGGTTCACGCACAACCCGGAGATCGGCGGCTGGGCGGTACGGCGGCTCCCGGTGCTCGCCCGGGACGCGGTACCGGGCTGGCCGTGGTGGTACCTGCTCCAGCACCTGTCGAGCCTCGTCGGTGGGCTCGTCGCGATCGCGCTGTTCGCGCACATCGGCCGGTACCGGCTGATCCGGCGGTGGCACGGGGACCCGCCGCGGGCCCACCGGGCGCCGGCCCGCTTCTGGCCGCCGGTGGCCACGGCCCTGGCGGCGTACCTGCTCACCTGGCCGGTCCTGCCCTACCCCTACGCCCCGCACGTCCAGGTCGTCCGGCTCTACTGGGCGCTCGGCATCGGCCTCATCGCAGGGGCGGTGCTGGCACGATGGGAACATGGCGGAGCGGGGCGCGGCGTCGTCTGGACTGAGGAGCGAAGCGACGAGGGAAGGCGACGCACCGAGGCGCCTCGCGAAGCGACCAGGGAGGTGTCATGACCGAGCAAGAGTTCCGGATCGAGCGGGACACCATGGGTGAGGTGCGGGTCCCGGCCCGCGCGCTGTACCGGGCGCAGACCCAGCGCGCGGTGGAGAACTTCCCGATCTCCGGCCGGGGCCTGGAGCCGGCGCACATCGCCGCCCTGGCCCGCATCAAGGCGGCCGCCGCGCACGTCAACGCCACGCTCGGCGTGGTGCCGAAGGATGTCGCCGGGGCGATCGGGGAGGCCGCCGCCGAGGTCGAGGGCGGCCGGCACGACGGCGAGTTCCCGATCGACGTGTTCCAGACCGGCTCCGGTACCTCGTCGAACATGAACATGAACGAGGTGCTCGCGACGCTCGCCGCGCGGCGGCTGGGCCAGGCGGTACACCCGAACGACGACGTGAACGCCTCGCAGTCGTCCAACGACGTCTTCCCGTCCTCGATCCACCTGGCCGCGACCGAGGCGGTGACCCGCGACCTGCTGCCGGCGCTGGAGCACCTGGCATCCACGCTGGACACGCAGGCGCAGCGGTGGCGGGAGGTGGTGAAGTCCGGGCGTACCCACCTGATGGACGCCACCCCGGTCACGCTCGGGCAGGAGTTCTCCGGGTACGCGGCCCAGGTGCGGTACGGGGTCGAGCGGCTGCGCGACACGCTCCCGCGCCTTGCCGAGCTGCCGCTCGGCGGCACCGCCGTGGGTACCGGAATCAACACTCCGCCGGGCTTCGCCGCCGCGGTCGTCGACCGGCTGGTCGAGGTGACCGGCCTGCCGCTGACCGAGGCCCGCAACCACTTCGAGGCGCAGGGTGCCCGGGACGCGCTCGTGGAGGCGTCCGGCCAGCTCCGGGTGGTCGCGGTCGGGCTGTACAAGATCGCGAACGACATCCGGTGGATGGGCTCCGGGCCGCGCGCCGGACTCGCCGAGCTACGCCTGCCCGACCTCCAGCCCGGCTCGTCGATCATGCCGGGCAAGGTGAACCCGGTGGTGTGCGAGGCGGTACGGCAGGTCGGCGCGCAGGTCATCGGCAACGACGCGGCGGTCGCGTTCGCCGGGTCGCAGGGCGACTTCGAGTTGAACGTCATGCTGCCGGTGATGGCGCGCAACCTGCTGGAGTCGATCCGGCTGCTGGCCAACGTGGCCCGGCTGTTCGCCGACCGCTGCGTCGCCGGGATCGAGCCGGACGAGGCGCGGATGCGGGAGTACGCCGAGGGCTCGCCGTCGATCGTCACGCCGCTCAACCGGTACCTGGGGTACGACGAGGCGGCCGCGGTCGCCAAGCAGGCGCTCGCTCAGCGGCGCACCATCCGGGAGGTCGTCGTCGAGCGGGGTCACCTCGACTCGGGCCGGCTCACCGGGGAGCAGCTCGACGAGGCGCTCGATGTGCTGAGGATGACCGGACAAGATTAAAATCGCCCGCCACCGGGTACCCGGGGTTTGTGCTGGTCGTGACGATGAATGATCTGCCCGGATACCACCTCCGGACGATCCTCGGCGAGGTCGTCGGCGTGACGGCCCGCCCCCAGAACAAGTTCACCGAAGGCGTCCGCGCGCTGGACGGCAACATCTCGGCTGCCGGCGAACAGAACCTCGTCGCCGGGCGGCGCGAGGCGGTGGAGAGGATGGTGTACCACGCCCGCAACCAGGGCGCGAACGCGGTCCTCGCGATGCGCTTCGATCACCGCGTGATCGACTCGACCTGGGTGGAGATCTGCGCGTACGGAACCGCCGTGGTGGCGGTACCGATCCGCCGCGCCCCGCGGCAACGCAAGGAGCTGCCCGCCGCGCCGAACCCGACGCTGTACGAGACGCACATCGACAGCGTCGAGCTCGGCTGAATTCTTGGCGCTCGCTGAGCTGGCTGGCGCTCGCTTCGCTCGCGCGGCCCCGACGCTCCTCAGGCAGCGTCTTCCCTCGTCGCTGCGCTCCTCAGTCCAGACGCCGCCCGCGTCGGGGCTCCTCAGTCCAGACGCCGCCCGCGTCGGGGCGTGTGTCAGTCCAGACGCCGCCCGCGTCGCCGCTATCTCAGCGCGGTTGCGACGGCGGCTGCCGCATCCTGGACCGCCGGGCCGACGGTCGCGTCGTCCAGCGGGACGAGTGCGACCACCCCGACGCTGGCCTCCAGCCCTTCCACGCCCGGTACCGGCGCGGCCACCCCGTGCGCGCCGGCCTCCAGCTCGCCGCTGCTGACCACCCAGCCGGTCGCGCCGGTCCGGCCGGCCAGGAT
>JBKPCQ010000086.1:0-5105 GCA_046727455.1 Actinomycetota bacterium
CGGTCCGGCCGGACGAAGTTGCACTTCCTGAATCCGGTACCGATCCGGCTCATCCACGACCGCTGGATCGACAAGTACACCGAGGGTCCGGCGTCCGTACTGGCCAACCTCAAGAAGCGACTGGAGAACCAGGAATGACCACCGCCGCGCAGAGCACCCAGCTCTACCAGATCTTCATCAAGGCGACCCCGGAGCAGATCTGGGAAGCGATCACCAAGCCGGAGTACAGCGTGCAGTACTTCCACGGCTCGCGCATCGAGAACACCCCCGACCGGCACACACCTCCCACGGGCCGGACGGCAGCGTGTGGGGTGACGGGCCCGTGCTGGAGTTCGACCCACCCCGCAAGCTGGTCCACGAGTGGCGCTCGCTCTACGACCCCGAGCTGGCCAAGGAGGAGCCGAGCCGGGTGACCTGGGAGATCGAGCCGCGGGACGGCGGGTACTGCCTGCTGACCCTCACCCACGACCAGCTCGAAGGCGCCCCGGAGACGGCCGCCAACGTGTCCGGCGCGGGCTGGATGTTCGTCCTGAGCGGGCTCAAGACCGTGCTGGAGACCGGCAAGCCGATCAGCGACTGAGGAACCCGAGCAGCTCGCGGTTGAACGCCTCGGGCTGCTCCAGGTTGAGCATGTGTCCGGCGCCCGGGATGACCACCCTCCGGGCGCCGGGCACGGTGCCGACCAGCGCGTCAACGATCCGTTCGATGTCGACCGAGTCGTGGTCGCCGACCAGGGCCAGCAGCGGTCCGCGCAGCTCGCCGAGCCGCTTCGCGGCGCCCAGTTCCAACCACTGGCCCTGCGCGCCGAGATGGGCCTGGGCGGTCTGCGTCGCCATCGCCTGGCAGAACGCCCGGACGTCCGGGTCGACATCCGAGGGCGACCGGCGCGGCCCGTCGACCCACTGCCGCAGGAACGCCTCGATGAAGCCGGGCAGGTCGCCGGCCTGCACGGCGGCCATCGCCTTGTCACCCTCCGCACGGATGAACGGGTCGGTGAACTCCATCCCGCTCATTCCCGGGGCGGCCAGCACCAGCCCGTCGATCAGGCTCGGGTGGGCCAGCGCGAAGTCGATGGAGGTACGCCCGCCGAGCGACAGCCCCACCAGGGTGGCATGGAAGATGTCGAGGGCGGCCAGGAGCGCGTACAGGTCCTCGTGGTGGGCGAAGTCGCCGGTCGGGGTGCTGGACCGGCCGTGCCCCCGGGCGTCGTACCGGACCACCCGGTACCCGGCGTCGACCAGGAGCGGGAACTGCTCGTCCCACATCCGCAGGTCGAGCAGGCCGGCATGGAGCAGGACCACCGGCGGGCCCTCGCCGGCCGCCTCGTAGAACAGGTCGCCATCCGGTACCGGTGTCGTCGCCACCCGGTCAGGCTACGCGCGCAGCGACACGAGCAGGACCTCCCGTACCGCCGCCAGACCGGCGTCCAGCCCCCCGAGCAGTACCGGGTCGTCCGTGACGGCGGTGATCTCCACGGTCGTCTCCAGCGGTGCGTTGGCGCCCATCGCCACCCGAACCGCGTCCCGCAGCGGCACCCCGCCGGCCTGCGCGACCTGGCCCCCCAGCACGACCAGCGGCGGATCGAGCACGGCGACCACGGCCGCCAGCCCGACCGCGATGCGTTCGGCGAGCGCGGCGAGGAACGGCTGCGCACCCCCGGCGGCGGCCGCGGCGACGGCCTCGGCCGGGGTCTGGCCGGGCAGCCGGTGCGCGGTCGCGAGGTCCAGGACGGCCTCGCCGCCGATCAGATCCTGCAGGTCGGCGCGGCGCTCGCCGTCAAGGTTGTACAGCGGCATGTACCCGATCTCGCCGGCCCCACCCCGCGCGCCGCGCAGCAGCGTGCCGCCCAGGTCGATGGCCAGGCCCAGGCCCTCGCCGAGCCACAGCAGGGCGAAGCCCTCGGCGTTGGCCCCCACCCCCCGGCGGCGTTCGGCGACCGCCGCGAGGTTGACGTCGTTGTCCACCTCGACCCGCAGCCCGATCCGCCGGCCCAGTTCGGCGACCAGGCCCGGCCGGCCCCACCCCGGCACGTCGACGTGGTGGATGATCCCGGAGTGCGGGTCGTACGCGCCCGCGACGCCGATCTGGACGTACCCGATGCCGGCGTCGGGCACCTCGGTGCGGAGCTTGTCGACCATGCGGGCGACCGCCTCCACCGGGTCGGTCTGCTCGAAGTCGACCTGCGCGTCCAGCCGGCCGCGTACCGTGCCGGAGACGTCGCACACCGCCGCCGCCAGTGACGGCGCGTGCCCCATGAAGGTGTCCCGGACCGAGACCGCGATCACGTAGGCGGCGTTCGGATTCGCGGCGTACACCTCGGCGTTCGGCCCGGGTCCCGCGCTGACGTGACCGACGACGATCACCAGCCCGGCATCGGTGAGCCGGCGGACCGCCTCGGAGATCGTCGGCTTGGACAGGCCGGTCAGCTCCCGCAGCTCGGCCCGGGTCAGCTCACCGCGGTCGAGCAGGTGGGAGAGCGCCGCGATCTCGTTCATCGCCCGCAGCAGGCGCGATGAGCCGGCGAGGTGGGTCAACCCTGTTCCCCCCAACCGGCAGCCTTCCTTACAGTTACCGGAACGGTAAGCCGGATCTTGCCATGCGTCAACATCGCCACCATTCTCCCCCCGAGAACCTCAGGTATCCCCCGGACACGACCCTGAACTCCCAGCTTCGCGTCGCACATACTCATTGTCACGGTCCTACCCTGGTCAGCATGAGCCCCCCGGCGGACGAGTCGTCTGTCCTGATCGACGGACCGTGGAGTCACCGGTTCGTCAGTGCCAACGGAAGCCGCTTCCACGTCGTCGAGGCCGGTACCGGCCCGCTGGTTCTCTTTCTCCACGGCTTCCCGGAATTCTGGTGGGCCTGGCAGCACCAGCTCCGGACGGTGGCCGACGCGGGGTTCCGGGCGGTCGCGATCGACCTGCGGGGGTACGGGGCGAGCGACAAGCCGCCGCGCGGTTACGACGGGTACACCCTCGCGGGTGACGTGGCCGGGTTGATCCGGGCGTTGGGGGAACGGTCGGCCGTACTGGTCGGCGGGGGGTACGGCGGCGCGATGGCCTGGATCACCGCCGCGTTCCACCCCAAGCTGGTCCGCCGTCTGGTGATCACCAGCGCCGCGCACCCGCTGCGGCTGCGCGCCGCGCTGTTCGCCGACCCGCGCGGGCAACTCGCCGCGGCCGGACCGATGCTGAAGTTCCAGCTCCCCCGGTACGAGCACGTGCTCACCCGCGACGACGCCGCGCTCATCGGCCGGTACCTGCGCCAGTGGGGTGGGCGGGCGTGGGTGAGCGGGCCGGACTTCGCCGACTACGAGCGGCGCTGCCGCACCGCGATGCAGATCCGGCAGGTCTCGTTCTGCGCGCTGGAAGGGTACCGGTGGGCATTCCGGTCGGTGCTGCGGCTGCACGGGTACCGCTTCGTCAAGCTCCTCCAGCAGCCGATCACCGCCCCGACGCTGCACCTGCACGGCGCGCAGGACACAGCCATGCTGCCGCGCACGGCGCAGGGCTCCGGGCGGTACGTCGTCGCGCCGTACGAGTGGCGGTTGCTCGACGCGGTCGGGCACTTCCCGCACGTCGAGGCACCCGACCTGGTGGCCGGGGAGATCCTCCGCTGGGCGAAGGGGGTCGACTTCAGACCCGGTACTCGCGGATATCGCTGACCTCGGCCGTCGGTGCCCAGCCCTGGTACACGCCGTAGTCGAACTCCTCCAGCCCCAGCGCCGCCGCGACCGGCGCTTTGCCACCGGCGTACTCCAGCCGCAGCCAGTTCTCGTGCTCGCCGAGGACGATGAACGGCTCGCCCTGCCAGGTGCAGCTCGTCCGCACGTACGCGAAGTCGCTGACCTCACCGGCCGGCACGATGTGGCGCCACCGCCCGAGGCGGATCTCCTCGAAGCCCTCGCGCGGCTCGGTGGCGTACAGCCGCATGTCCTCGCCGTCGGGGCTGACCTCGTACTCCTCGCCCCGCCACGTGCCCACGTACCCGTCGCGCATCAGCCCAGCTCCGTGACCTCGGGCTCGGAGCCGGCCGGCCGCCAGCGCGGCCCGTCGGCGTCGAGCTGCGCGACGAGCTTCTCCATGCGCCCACGCTTCACCCGCCACATCTGCGCGCCGTGCGGCAGCCGGGCGCTGTCCACCTTGAACTCGGCGATCACGTCGTTGGTCTCACCCGGGGCGAACCCGTTGCCCCGGAACGGCGGGCGCTCGATCACCCAGCCCTGCATCGCCCGCATCGAGTGCTCGTCGCGGCCGCCGTACGGGATCCGGTACAGGTCGGGGCGGTACGCCGTCCAGCGAAGCAGGTAGATCTCCTCGGCGTCGGGGTCGAACGGCGAGTCCTGGTAGCCGAGCCCGAGCGCCTCGTAGAGCTGCTCCGGCGTGGTCAGGTGGGCCACCTCGCCGGCCCGCTGGACGAACCCGGAGACCCGGTCGTACCCCCTGTCGAGGTAGTACCGCACCTGGGTCGGGGTGATCGTCTTCTGCATGACGACCGGCCGGCTGGCTGGCGCCGGGGCGGTACCGGCGGCCGGCTCCTCGGGCTGCTCCTCCACGGCCGGCTGGTCGGTCAGCCCCACCTCGGCCGCCCACGCGGCGAGCGCCTTGATCTGCGCGCCCGGCAGCGAGGCGCCGACCGGGGTGCCCGGATTGACCGCGAACGACCATGAGTCGTCCGGCCACTGGCCGATGAGCTGCACGAACTTGACCTCGACGACGTTCGTCTCCCCACCGAAGTACTCGGTCATCCGCTCGGTCGAGGTGAACACCACGACGTACGGCTGCCCGTCGACCTGCTCCTGCCGCCAGGCGAAGCCCAGGTCGCCGGGCCGGGCGGTGGACGACGCCTTGGGCGGGATCGGGATCAGGACCTTCGCCAGTAGCAGGGTGGACAGGAAGTGGTCGGTCTGCCCGTCCCCGGCCGCCGCGAGCAGCTCGGCCTCCACGTCGTTCGCCGGCGTGAAGTCCGGCTCCGCCGGCGGTTTCCCGGCGGCCCGCTCCGGGTCCTCGGCGTCCCCCCGCGCGGTGCGTCCGGACTCGGCGGCCGGCCCGGCCGGGACGGTCCGGGCGGACCCACCCGCGGCGGTCCCGGCGGACGTGGGC
>JBKPCQ010000087.1:0-7364 GCA_046727455.1 Actinomycetota bacterium
CGTCCATGGACTGCGCCCGGCTCAGGGTGCGGGGCAGCAGCTCCAGGCTCAGCGCGGTGACGCCCTGCCGGGCGTACGCGCCGATCCGGTCGGGGTCGCCGTGCGGGTCGAGCATGCCGAGCAGGAGCTGCCCCGCGCGGAGCCGCTCGGGCGGCGGTGGCCCGACGCACCAGACGATGTCCGCCTGCGCGTCGAGCGTGGTCGCATCGACTGATGTCGCTCCCGCTTCGGTGTACGCGCTGTCCGGCACGAACGCACCGGCCCCCGCGTCGTGCTCCACGAGGACGTCGAGACCCAGGTCGCGCAGGCGCGGGAGCACCGCCGGTACCGCAGCCACCCGGCGCTCGCCGGACCCGGACTCCTTCACCACGCCGAGGCGCACCATCTCTCGTCCTCCCGTCCGACCCCTTCCGCCCTCCAGCATCGCTGATCGCCGTCGATTAGGCACGGACCTGGAGTCCCCGTGGGTCGGGACCTTCGGCTGGACGGAGGGTCCACTACACAGGGTCACCGCCCCGGCGAGGCCCAGCCGGCCTGCCTGCTATCGTCGCCCGACATGACGACGACCGAGCCGGTGGCGGTCGACGACGCGCCGGCACGCGTCCGCAGCGGCCGGCTGCGGCCGGCAGTGGAGACCGTGCTCATCGTCACCGGCCCGCTGATCTTCGCGCTCGTCCTGCCGCACTACGTCATCGCCGACGCCCTGATCCGGTACGACAACCTGGTCGCGCTGCTGCACGGGCACCTTCCGCCGGGCCGGTACTCGCTGGTCGGGCCGCTGTTCGCGACCCCGCTGGTGCTGGTCGACCTGGCGGGCGGGGGCCGGATGCGGGCCGGCGAGCTGTACAACAGCGTGGTCTTCGCCCTGGGCCTGCTCGCCCTGTACCTGCTCCTGCGCCGCCGGGTCGACCCCGCGCCGCTGCGCCGGTTCCTGCTGGTGCTGGTGGCCGGGTCGATGTTCGCCGCGCACGTGGTGCACTGGAACTCCGAGGTCTTCACGGCGATGGCGGTCGCGGTCGGGCTGGCCGCGGTCGCGGTCGGCCGGTTCGCGCGTACCGGCTGGGGCGCGGTGGTGCTGGGCGTCGCGAACACCCCCGCCGCCGTGGTCGGCCTGGCGCTCGTGGTGGGCAGGGTGGCGGCGCAGCGGCGGCGGCTGCGGTACGCCCTGGTGGTGCTCGCGGCGCTCGCGCTGATCGGGGCGGAGAACTGGCTGCGCAACGGCAGCCCGCTCGACGCCGGATACGGCGACGACCACTCCTTCCGTACCGTCATGCCGTACTCCGGCGGCCACGGGTTCGACTACCCGTTCTTCTTCGGCCTGCTGTCCCTCCTGCTGTCGTTCGGCAAGGGGGTGCTGTTCTTCGCGCCCGGCCTGGTGCTGCCGATCGCCCGGGAGCCGACCTTGCGCCGCCTCCACATCTGGTGGCTGCTGTTCCTCGCCGGCCTCGTGCTCGTGTACTCTCCGTGGTTCGCCTGGTACGGCGGGTTCACCTGGGGGCCGCGCTTCCTGCTCTTCGCCTCGGTACCGGCGGCGCTGGCCATCGCCCTGCGACTGGGCGACGTGGCGGCGGCGCTGTGGTTGCGACTGCTGACCCTCGCGGTCCTCGCGCTGTCGATCTGGGTGGGCATCTGCGGCGCGGTCTTCATGCCGGCGGCCTTCCCGCCGGCCTGCTCGGCGGACCACTTCGCGTTCGAGGCGTTCTGCCACTACACGCCGGAGTTCAGCGTCCTGTGGTACCCGCTCGTCGCGCACCTGCCGGTGACCCCGGCCGGCTGGCTCGTGATCGGGTACTTCGTGCTGGTGTTCGGCTGGCTCGCCGCGCCGCTGGCCCGGTCCGTCGCCGGGGACCTCGCCGTGGCGGTCCGGCAGCGGGCCGGCGCGGCCCGGCACGGCTGGCGCTGGTGACCTCAGTTCAGCGCCGAGACGAAGAACAGCATGCCCATCTGGTACGCCATCCACGCCGACGGGACGGTCAGCAGGGCGAGTACCCAGCCGGGCAGGTGCCGCAGCAGGAGCAGCGCCGGCAGCAGCAGGTCGTGCGAGCGGTACTGGGAGATCTGGGTGCCGGCGTACAGCGGCACGAGCCAGGCGACCACGGCGAACACGACCAGCCCGAGGTCCAGCGGGCCGAGCCGGCGGCGCAGCGCCGCCACGCCCGCGCAGCCGCAGGCGAGTACCACCAGGCCCAGGCTCCACCACATGTCCGAGCGCACGGCGAGCGCGAGCGGCGTGATGGTGTCCGGCTTGGCGTAATCCAGCGTGACCATCGAGATGAACGCGGACACCGGGTCGTACCGCTGCCCGCCGTACTTGTCCTGGCTGAGGAAATAGCCGTCCCAGTGGCCGGTGCTCACCTGGAGCACGGCGAACACCAGCAGAATCCCGCAGACGGACAGGGCGCCCACCAGCAGGGCGCGCGTCAGGTAGTACGGCAGCCGGTCGCGCTCGGACCACGCCAGCCCGGCGATCACGACGACCGCCGCGAGGCCGGCCGCGATCCCGACCGGGTAGGCGGCGGCGGCCACCGCCCCGGCGAGGCCCGCCCACACCCAGCGCCGCCGGATCGCCAGCCCCAGGCATGCCAGGGTCGCCGCCACCGCGACCGAGAGCGGGAAGACCGCGTGGAAGTAGATCCCGGTCGGGAACGCCACGGCGAGCACGAGCAGCGCGGCGTTGCGCAGGCCGGTGCCGCGCAGCCCGACCGCCCACCCGGATCCCACCCCGTCTGCCGGCACCGGCCGGGTCAGCAACCACCAGAACAGCAGCGTCGCGGCCACCGTCGCGGCCTCCACCACGAGCAGCGCCGACCGGCCGAGCGACAGCCGGGTGAGTACCCCGACCAGCCGGATCAGCCACGGGTACAGCGGGAACCAGCCGGCGTTCCCGCACCAGGCGTTGCCGTGGAAGGCGAGCTTCGGGTCGGTGCCGCAGTCGAACATCCGGTACCCGTGGGCGGCGATCTGCTCGTAGAGGAACGAGTCGCGCCGCTCGTGCGCGTCGATGCTGAAGTAGTCGGCACCGGCGTCGCGCGCGGCGGTCAGGTAGACCACCTGACTGAGCAGGTAAGCCACGAGCGGCGGGACCGCGAACCGGACCGCCCGGCGCACGCGACCAGGCCCGGCCGGTGGCGACGGCCGGGCCGGGGCCCGATCGGCAACGGTGGTCACGGCGCGAGGATCCTCACCCGGTCAGCGAGATCAGGTCGGTCACGGTCGTAGGGGAGCTTATCGACCCGGGGCTGGTCCGGTTGACCACGACGGCCGGTCGATAGGCTCGGACCCTGTGACCGATGTCGCCGACCACCGTCCGGCGCCGGCGGCGTCGCCGCCGCGCCTGGACCGCCTGCGCCGGCTGGCCTGGTTCGCCCCGCCGGTGGTCGCGTACCTGCTCAGCCACGTGCTGTGCCTGGTGGCCGCCGAGCGCACCGGGTACCGGTACTTCGCGGTGGCGCCGCACGTCCGCTGGGACTCGGGGCTCTACGACCTGATCGCCGCGCACGGGTACCTCCTGGAGCGCTGCCCCGGCAACCCCGGCGCCTGGTGCGGTACCGCCGCCTGGTTTCCGGCCTACCCCGCGCTGACCCGGCTCGTCATGCTGACCGGGCTGTCGGTGCACCCGTCCGCCCTCCTCGTCGCGGAGCTGGCCACGCTCGGCACGCTGGTGCTGTTCTGGTGGCTGCTGCGGCGGCCCGCGCCGGGCGCCCGGCCGGACCGGGCCCCGCTGCGCGACGCCGCCCTGCTGGCCCTCGTCGCGGTCTACCCGGGCGCCATCTACTACCACGTCATCTACCCGATGACTCTCGTGGTCGCCGCGACGCTGGCCGCGCTCGGGCTGGCCAGCCGGGGGCGGTGGGGGTGGGCCGGGCTGGCCGGCGCGGTGGCCGCCGCCGCGTACCCGATCGGGATCCTGGCCGGGATCGCCGCGGTCGCCGTATCTGCCGAGGCGTCGTGGCGGGAGCGCGCCGGCTGGCGCCGGCTGCTCGGCCGGTCGGCCGTGGTCGGCGGGCTGTCCGTGGCCGGTACCCTCCTGGTGTTCCTGATCATGCAGCTCACCGTAGGGCACTGGAACGCGTTCTTCCTCAGCCAGGAGAAGTACGGCGGGCAGCGGAACAACCCGGTGACCGCGTTCGTCTCGCTGGTCAGCCAGGTGCAGACCAGCCCGGCGGTGGTGAACTTCCCGGCATCCGTCGGGCACAAGCTGGACGTGGCGGTGCGTACCGAGATCTGGGCCAGCCTCGGCCTGGTCCTGCTCTGCTGCGTGGCGGCGGTGGTCGCCGGGGTACGCCGCCGGTTCGTCCCGCTCGACGCCGGCCTGGTCGTCCTCGCGGTGGTCGGTTACCTGCTGCCCCTGTTCGCCGGTACCCAGATCGCCCAGTACCGCTCGCACGTGCTTCTCCTGCCGGCGCTCCTGCTGCTGCGGCACCTGCCCGGCTGGCTGATCGCGCTGCTGGTCGTGCCGTCGGCGGTGCTCGCGTACAAGTTCGGCGTGCTCTTCTTCGAGAATTACCTGATCTGATCCCGCCCCGCGTGGGTACCCATGTGCCATGAGGTGGCGGATCGGTCCGGTGATCGCCCTGGCGCTGGCGGTGGCGGCCTGGGTCGGCCTCGCGGTGGCGACCAGCGGTGGCCCCGGCCCGCACGAGTTCCGCCAGGCCGCGGCCAAGAGTGCCCAGGGTGCGCTGTCGGCGGTCCGGACCGCGCAGCTCGCGGGCCAGGAGCGGCTGGCCGGGCGGATCTTCGAGACGTCGCTGGCCCCGCTGCTGGACAACGCCGTGGAAGGGGTGGCGACCGCGTCCGAACGGCTGGTCGGCACGCCCGCGCCCGGTCCTCCGGAGGCCGCCACCCGGGACCAGCTCATGGTGCTGCTCGACGAGGCCGCCCGTACCGTCGGTGACCTGGTCGGCGCCCTCGACCGGGGCGACGACGCGGCCGCGCGGTCGGCGGTCGGCGCGCTCGGCCCGCTCGGCGACCGGCTGGCCGACTTCGTCGAGGAGCACCGTCCGTGAAGAAGCTCCTCGCCGTCACGCTCGGGATCCTCACCGCGATCGGCGGGTTCGTCGACGTCGGCGACTTCGTCGCCAGCGCCCAGTCCGGTGCCCGGTTCGGCATGTCCCTGGCCTGGGTGATGCTGCTCGGCATCGTCGGCATCTGCGTGTACGCCGAGATGGCCGGGCGGGTCACCGCGATCAGCAAGCGGGCCGTGTTCGACCTCGTCCGCGAGCGGCTCGGGCCCCGCGTCGCGCTGCTGAACCTGGTCGCCGCGTTCCTCGTCACGCTGGTCACCCTCGGTGCGGAGCTGGGTGGCGTGGCGCTCGCCATCGAGCTGGCGACGAGCATCAACTACCTGCTGTGGGTACCCGTCGCCGGGTTCGTGCTCTGGATCGCGCTGTGGCGGATGAAGTTCGAGACCCTCGAACGGGTCTTCGGCCTGGCCGGCCTGTCCCTGGTGGTGTTCCTGGTCGCCCTGCCGCACCTGCACCCCGACTGGGCCGGCATGTGGCAGCAGGCCCGCCACCCGGCCCCGAGCGGTACCGAGACGTGGGCGACCTACGCGTACTTCGGGGTCTCCCTGTTCGCCTCGGCGATGACCCCGTACGAGGTGTTCTTCTTCTCCTCCGGTGGGGTGGAGGAGAGGTGGGGGCCGGCGGAGCTGCCGACGATGCGGGCCAACGTGCTGATCGGGTTCCCGCTGGGCGGGCTGCTGTCGCTCGGCATCATGGCCGCCGCGGCGGCGACGTTCCACCCGCTCGACGCGCAGATCAACTCGATCGGCCAGGCCGCGCTGCCGGTGGTCGTCGGGCTCGGCAAGGTCGGCCTGGTCGTGGTCATCCTCGGCATCTTCGCGGCCACGTTCGGCGCGGCGATGGAGAACGGGCTGTCCGCGGGGTACACCGTGGCGCAGTACTTCGGCTGGCAGTGGGGCAAGTTCGTGGCGCCCCGCGAGGCGGCCCGGTTCCACTTCGTCGTGCTGGTCAGCATCGTGACCGGCGTGCTGATCCTGTTCACCAGCATCGAGCCGGTGCAGCTCACCGAGGCCATGCTGGTGTTCAACGCGGTGATCCTGCCGCTGACGTACCTGCCGATCCTCGTGGTCGCCAACGACCGGGAGTACCTCGGCGAGCACGTCAACGGCTGGTTCACCAACACCCTGGCTACCGGGTACTTCGTCGTGATCCTCGTCGTGGCGGTGGCGGCGATCCCGCTGATGATCGCCACCGGGTTGGGAGGCTGAACCGTGTACCTGTGGTTCCACCTGCTGGACCGGCAGGTCGTCGACCGGGACGGGCAGATGGTCGGGAAGGTCGACGACGTGGAGCTGTCCGACGAGGACCCGCCCCGGGTGGTGGCGCTGCTGCTCGGTCCCCGGGCGCTCGGCGAGCGGATGGACGGCCGGCTGGGCCGGCTCGTCGCCGGTACCGCGGCCCGCCTGCACGGCCTCGGCGGGCCGTACCGGGCGCGGATCGCCTACGAGCACGTGGCTCGCGTGGACAGTGCGATCGAGCTGCGGATCCGCAAGGAGCTGCTGGACGAGCCGGAGCTGGAAGTATGGCTGCGCGACCACGTGATCGGCCGGATCCCGGGAGCCTGGCATGCGGAGCAGTGACCTGATCGACCAGCCGGCGTACGACCGCGCCGGCACCTACGTCGGGCGGGTGGTCGACGTGGTCGTCGAGCCCGGTCCGGACGGGCTGCCCCGGGTGGCCGGGGTACTGGTGAGCCGGGGCTGGCACGGCCGGCTGCTCGGGTACGAGCGGGCCGAGGCGCACGGGCCGTGGCTGCTCGAACGGCTCGCCAGGCTGATCCGGCGGGGCAACCGTACCCTCGACTGGACCGAGGTCCGGGTCGGCCGGCGGGTCAACCCATCCGGCTGACCGCCGAGGTGAGCCGGGCGAGGTCCCGGCGGCGCCGCTCGTAGGTCACCGCGAGGCCGATCAGCACCAGCCCGGCCGCCGCCAGCAGGATCCACCGGTGCACCCGGTCCCAGAGCAGGACCGTCTCGTGCACCGCGACGAGGGCCAGGACGGCTCCGCCGACCACGACCGGGGCCTGCCGCCGCCATACCGCCCCGGCGATCACCACGACGAGCGCGGCCACCCCGAGCGCCAGCCGCCGCACGGGCGCGCCCTCACCGGCCAGGAGGGTCGCCGCGCTCGGGCCGAAGGCGGCGAGCAGCGCCGGCCCGTACGCCACCCAGCTCCCCACCTCCGGCCGGCGCCGGGCCACCAGCCAGCCGGCGACCAGCGCCACCCCGGCCGCCGGCAGGGTGTACGCCTCCAGCACCGCGACCTGCCGGCTCGCCAGCAGCAGCCAGTACCCGAGCAGCTCGCACCCGAGCCCGGCCGCGACCCGCGTCGTCGCGGCAC
>JBKPCQ010000088.1:0-30640 GCA_046727455.1 Actinomycetota bacterium
GCGCAACGGCATGCACCGGTACAACAATTCAGATCACTCGATGTACACCGCCATGCTCACCGTCGCGAACATCCTCGACGGCACCGAGCACGACGTCTGGTCGGTGAACGTCGAGGAGGAGTACCACGAGGAGAAGTCCGACGGTGCGAAGCCGGCGGGCGGCGGCGAGCGGGGCACCGGCCGGTCCGCCCCGGTGCTGCCGCGGCAGGGCTAGCCGCGCGAGGTTGTTCAGGCTCGGGTTGCGGGCGCGGCCGGGGCCCCGCCGGCCGGGCGCACCGCCACGGTACCGACCGGAAGGCGCACGGTGACGATCAGCCCGCCGCCCGCGCGGGGTGCCGCCGTCACGTCGCCGCCGTGCGACTGGGCCACCGCCCGGACGATGGACAGCCCGAGCCCGAAACCCCGGTCGGAGCCGGCCCGGTCGCCGGACAGGCGCCGGAACGGCTCGAAGATGGCGTCGACGTCGTACGGCGCCACCGCCGGTCCGGTGTTCGCCACGGTCACCGTCGCCCACCCGGCCACCACACCTGTTGAGATGGACAGCCAGCCACCTGGCTCGTTGTGCCGTACGGCGTTCTCCACGAGGTTGTGTACCAACCGTTCCAGCAGCACCGGGTCCCCTTCGACCGGCGCCGCCGCGAGCGCGCGCCGGACGGTCAACCCGTTCGGGGCGCGCTGGTCGAGCACGTGCGCCGCCACCTCCTGAAGGCCCACCGGAGACCGCGACGCCACCTCGTTCTCGCTGTCGGCCAGGGTGAGCAGCCCGTCGATGAGCCGCTCGTGCCGGGCGTTGACCGACAGCAGCGTCTCACCGAGCTGCCGCACGTCCGGGCTGGCGGCCGGGCGGGTCACCGCCACCTCGACCAGCGCCCGGTTGATCGCCAGCGGGGTACGCAGCTCGTGCGAGGCGTTGGCGACGAACCGCCGCTGCCCGTCGAACGACCGGTCCAGCCGCTCCAGCATCCCGTCGAACGTGTCGGCCAGCTCCTTGATCTCGTCGCGTGGACCGGTCAGCGCGATCCGCTCGTGCAGCCCCCGGTTGGTGCTCGCCGCGGCGGCCACCCGGCGGGCCGTCGCGGTGATCTCGTGTACCGGCCGCAGCGCCCGCTCGGCGATCAGCCAGCCGAAGCCGAACGCGACCACCCCGACGGCGAGCAGCGCGATGCCGCCCTGGGTCAGCATCGAGTTGAGCGTGCTCTGGCGCAGCCGCGCCTGCTTCTTGTTGATCTCCCTTATCGCCTGGTCGGCCGGAAGGCTACGCCCGTCGGCGAACCTCACCTGCGCTTTCTCGGGCGAGCTGAGCGAAGGATCCCCGGCCAGGCCGCCTACGCCGGGCGCCTCGACACCGGCGATGGTGGTGTTCGTTTTCAGGACCGACTGGTCGAGGCGCTGCTCCACGAGCAGGTACGTCAGGCCGAGCAGGACGGCACCGGCCAGCAGGAACAGGCCGCCGTACAGGACGGTCAACCGGACCCGGATCGTCAGGCGTTTCATCGCAGTCGGTACCCCACTCCCGGTACGGTCTCGATGAGCTGTGGCTCGCCCAGCTTGCGGCGCAGCTTCATCATGGTCACCCGGATCACGTTGGTGAACGGGTCGATGTTCTCGTCCCAGGCCCGTTCCAGCAGGTCCTCGGCGGAGACCACGGTGCCCGCCGCCCGCAGCAGCTCGGTCAGCAGCGCGAACTCCTTGCGGGACAAGGGAACGTACCGACCGTCGCGGTACACCTCCCGGCGGGCCGGATCGAGCCGGATCCCGGCGTGCTCCAGCACCGGCGGGTCGGCCGGCCGGGCGCGGCGCAGCAGCGCGTGCACCCGTGCGGACAGCTCCACGAACGCGAACGGTTTGATCAGGTAGTCGTCGGCGCCCAGGCGCAGTCCGTCCACCCGGTCCCGGACCGCGGCCGCTGCCGTCAGCATCAGGATCCGGGTGTGCGCGCCGGACTCGACGACCGCCTGGCACACCTCGTCACCGGAGACCCCGGGCAGGTCCCGGTCGAGGACCAGGACGTCGTACTCGTTGACGCCCAACCGTTCCAGCGCCGCGTCCCCGTCGTACGCCACGTCGACCGCGAGCGCCTCGCGCCGCAGCCACTCCGCCACCGCATCGGCGATCAGCGGTTCGTCCTCGACCACCAGCACTCGCACGCCTCCATCGTCGCGCGCCCGGCCGTAACGGCGGCGTTAACCCGCTCGGTTACGCCCGGTTGACGCCGCGCGTCCTGTACTGGCCGGGTAAGCACCCCGAGGAATGGAGCAGTGATGCGAAGAACGGTACCGACCGTGCTTCTCGCCCTGGCCGTCGGCCTGGCCGTCACGGCCTGCGGCGGGAAGTCGAACGGCCACGGGGTCGCCTCGGCCAACGGCGGCCGCGGGCACGGCGGCGCGAGCCCCTCGCCGACCGCCTCCGTCGACCCCGAGGAGGCGCAGCGCCAGTTCGCGCAGTGCATGCGCGAGCACGGCGTGAACATCGGTGACCCGGACACCGGCAACCCGAGCGGCGGGCCCGTGCGGGTCCAGGCGTCCGCGGGCAGCAACATGGACGCCGCCGTGCAGGCGTGCCAGAAGTACCTGCCCGCGGGCCAGCTGCGCACGCCCGACGCGCAGGAGCTGGAGCAGGCGCGCCAGTTCGCGCAGTGCATGCGCGAGCACGGCGTCGACGTGCCCGATCCGGACCCCAACGGGGGTGGGCTCCGCGTCGAGAAGGGCAAGGGCGGCGCCGGGAGCACCGGGGTCAATCCGGACGACCCGGCCTTCAAGGCGGCCGAGAAGGCGTGCCAGGACAAGCTGCCGGGCAAGGGCATGACCACAAAAGGCACCGAAGGTGGTGGTGGGCGATGAAGCGGGCACTGCGGACCACGGCCGTCGTGGGCGGCCTGGCAGTGATCGGCGCGGCCGGCGCGGTGGCCGCGGCCGGATTCGGCGGTACCGGTGCCAAGCCGGCCGCCGCGACCGACGCGCCACCGGCCACCACCACCGTGACCCGGACGACGCTGACCCAGACCGCCCAGGTCAACGGCACCCTCGGGTACGGCGCCACGGCCACCGTCAACGGGCGCGCCCACGGCACGGTGACCTGGCTGCCGGGCGCCGGTACGACCGTGCAGCGCGGGCAGCCGGTGTACCGGGCGGACAACCTGCCGGTACCGCTGTGGTACGGCACCCTGCCGCTGTACCGGACGCTCCGCCCCGGCGTGACCGACGGCCCGGACGTCAAGGAGGTCGAGCAGAACCTCGCCGCACTCGGGTACACCGGCTTCACCGTCGACGACAAGTACACCGACGCGACCGCGAGCGCGGTCAAGAAATGGCAGCACGACCTCGGGCTGACCCAGACCGGTACGGTCGACCCGTCGGCCGTGGTGCTGACGTCCGGTGCGATCCGGGTCGCCGCACTGCGCGCCGCGCTCGGCGACCAGGCCGGCGGCCCGCTGCTCACCTACACCGACACCAAGCGGGTGGTCACGATCGCGCTGGACGTCGCGAAGCAGAGTCTCGTCAAGGACGGCCTGGCGGCGACGGTGACGCTGCCGGACGGCAAGACGGTGGCCGGCACGGTCGCCGGCGTCGGCAGCGTGGCGACCGCCGGCGCGCAGGGCGGCTCGGCCACCATCGACGTCACCGTCCAGCTCGCCGACCAGTCCGCGCTCGGCACGCTCGACCAGGCACCCGTGGACGTGAGCCTGGTATCGGCCAAGGCCGAGAACGTGCTGACGGTACCGGTCGCCGCGCTCGTCGCGCTCGCCGAGGGCGGGTACGGCGTGCAGGTGGTCACCGGCTCGACGACCCGGTACGTCGCCGTGCAGACGGGCATGTTCGGCAACGGCCGGGTGGAGATCACCGGCGAGGGTATCTCGGCCGGCACCGTCGTCGGGGTGCCGAAATGAGCGCGCTCGTTGAGCTGGTCGAGGTGACCAAGGCGTACCCGGGCGGCGTGGTCGCGCTGGACGGCGTGACGCTGTCGATCGAGTACGGGGAGCTGGTCGGTGTCGTCGGGCCGTCCGGCTCGGGCAAGTCCACGATGCTGCACATGATCGGCACCCTGGACCGCCCGTCGAGCGGCGAGGTCCACATCGCCGGCCGGGAGACCGCGCGGCTGCCCGACCGGCAGCTCTCCGCGCTCCGTGCCGGTACCGTCGGCTTCGTCTTCCAGCAGTTCCACCTCGCCGCCGGTGTGCCGGCGATGGACAACGTGGCCGACGGCCTGCTGTACCGCGGCGTCGGCATCCGCGAGCGGCGCCGCCGCGCGGTCGCGGCGCTGGACCGGGTCGGCCTCAGCCACCGCCTGCACCACCGGCCGCACCAGCTCTCCGGTGGCGAGAAGCAGCGGGTGGCGATCGCGCGCGCGGTGGTCGGCGAGCCGGCGATGGTCCTCGCCGACGAGCCGACCGGCAACCTGGACTCGGTGTCCGGCTCCGGGGTGATCGAGCTGCTGCGGGACCTGAACGACGCCGGTACCACCGTCGTGGTCATCACCCACGACCGGGACATCGCCGCGAGCCTGCCCCGCCGGGTGGAGATGCGGGACGGGCGGGTGGTCTCATGACCACCCCGTTGCGCCCGGCGCGGCTGCGGCCCGGTGATGTCGGCCGGGTCGGGGCGACCGGGCTGCGGACCCGACCGCTGCGCGCGGTGCTGTCGGCGCTGGGCATCGCGATCGGCATCGCGGCGATGGTCTCGGTCGTCGGCGTCGCCAGCTCCAGCCGGGAGGATCTCAACCGGGAACTCGCCAAACTCGGTACCAACCTGTTGCGGGTGGCGCCCGGGCAGTCCATCTTCGGCGACGCGTCGCACCTGCCCGGCGAGTCGGTCGCGATGATCGGCCGGATCGGGCCGGTGACCTCGGTGACGGCGACCGGGTACGTGCCCGGCGCGCACGCGTACCGCAACGACCACGTGTCGGCCGGCGAGACCGGCAGCATCGCGGTGCTCGCCGCGCGGGACGACCTGCCCGCCACGGTCGGCGCCACGGTCGCGAGCGGCACCTGGCTCAACGGGGCCACCGGCCGGTACCCGGCCGTGGTGCTGGGCGCCCGAGCGGCGGCCCGGCTGGGCATCGGTACCGCCAGCCGGGCGGTGCGGCTGTGGCTGGGCGGGCACTGGTTCACGGTCGTGGGCGTGCTGGCGCCGGTACCGCTGGCCCCGGAGCTGGACAGCGCGGCGCTGATCGGGTGGCCGGTCGCCACCTCGCTGCTCTCCTTCGACGGGTACCCGACGACCGTCTACACCCGTACCCGCGACGACGCGGTCACCGACGTGCAGGCGGTACTGGCGGCCACGGCCAACCCGGAGCACCCGAACGAGGTCAAGGTGTCCCGGCCGTCGGACGCGCTGGCCGCCGGCAAGACCGCCAACGCCACGCTCAGCGCCCTGCTGCTCGGGCTCGGCGCGGTGGCACTGCTCGTCGGCGGCGTCGGGGTGGCGAACACCATGGTGATCTCGGTCCTCGAACGCCGGGCCGAGATCGGCCTGCGTCGTTCCCTCGGCGCCACGCGCGGCCAGATCCGGCTCCAGTTCCTCATGGAGTCGCTGCTGGTGGCCGGGCTCGGCGGGGTGGGCGGCGTGCTGCTGGGCATCGCGGTCACCACGGGGTACGCGTCGTACCAGCACTGGCCGTCCCTGGTACCGGCCTGGGCCTCGGTCGGCGGCGTCACGGCCACGCTCGTCATCGGCGCCGCGGCCGGCCTGTACCCGGCCTGGCGGGCCGCCCGCCTCGCTCCGACGGAGGCGCTGGCCGCCGCGTAAGACCTTTCCATCGTTGATAACAGTTCGGCCACCGGCCGTTGACATCGAGGCCGATTGTAAGAATTCTTATCGCCAATCGTAAACAACCTTTCCTGAAAGGTTCGTCGATGGGCGAGGCCGAGGCCAACGTGACCGCGGTGCCGGCCGCGGTCACGCCGGCTTCGGAAGACCTGCCCGACAGCCTGCTCGTCCGGGTACGCGAGCAGCTTCCGCAGCTCACCGGCGCGCTGCGCCGGGTCGCGGAGCGGGTCCTGGCCGACCCGGCGGCGGCGGCCCGCGCCACCATCGTGGAGCTGGCCGAGCGCAGCGGCACCTCACCGGCGACGATCACCCGGTTCTGCCGGGCCCTCGGCTTCGAGGGCTACGCGCAGATGCGGCTGGCGATCGCCGGCGAAACCGGCCGGGCGGTCCGGGTGGCCGGGTGGGGCATCGACATCGGGCGGGAGATCCAGCCGGAGGACCCGCTGGACCGGGTACTCCACCAGATCATGGCGGCGGACACCCGGGCGATGCACGACACCGCCGCCGGGCTGGACCTGCGCGCCATCGAGACCGCGGTGACGGCCATCGCCACCGCCCGCCGGGTCGACATCTACGGCGCCGGCAGCAGCGCGCTGGTCGGCGCGGAACTCCAGTTCTGCCTGCACCGCATCGGCGTGGCGGCCTGGTGCTGGACGGACCTGCACGACGGGCTGGCCAGCGCCGCCACGCTCGGCGGGCAGGACGTCGCCATCGGGGTGTCACATAACGGCCAGAGCCGGGAGACCATCGAGATCCTCGCCGAGGCCGGCAGCCACGGCGCGACCACGGTCGCGGTGACCAGCTTCCCGCGCTCCCCGCTGGCCGAGGTGGCCGACCTGGTACTGCTGACCGCGGTGCAGACCACGCCCTTCCGCCCGGACGCGCTCTCCGCCCGCCACCCCCAGATGGTCGTCCTCGACCTGCTCTTCATCGGTGTGGCGCAGCGGCTGCACGACCGTGCGCACACGGCCTTCCAGGTGACCGCCCGGGCGGTGGACGCGCACCGGGCGGCCAAGGACGGAGCCGGCAGATAGCTCACTGACCGAACCAACTTTTCCAACCCGGTAGCGCAATTTGAGGAGGAAGGCGTGAAGCGCAGGATCGCGGTCGCCGCGGCCATCACGGCGACCCTGCTCGGGGCCGCGGCATGCAGCTCCAAGAGCGGTAACACACCAGCGAGCAACCCGCTCGACGGCAAGGGCAAGACGTTGACGGTCTGGCTCATGGTCGACGCACAGAGCGGCTGGCCGGGCGTCGTGGACGCGGCGACCGCCAAGTTCAAGGCCGACACCGGTGCCGACGTCAACGTCCAGTACCAGCAGTGGGCCAACCACCTGACCACCCTGGACGCCGCCCTGGCCGGCAGCAACCCGCCGGACGTCATCGAGCTGGGCAACACCGAAGCCGCGAAGTACGTGTTCAACGGCGGCTTCGCGGACATCAGCAGCAAGAAGAGCGGCTTCGACAACAGCGCGAACTGGCTGACCGGCCTGGCCTCGCCGTGCGAGTCCGACGGCAAGCTCTTCTGTGCGCCGTACTACGCCGGCGCCCGGGTACTCATCTACCGCACCGACCTGTTCCAGGCCGCCGGCCTCAAGCCGCCGACCACGTACGAGGATTTGACCGCGGCCGCCGACAAGCTGCAGTCGGCCAACACCGCCGACCCGAAGTTCTCCGCGTTCTACATGCCGCCGAAGTACTGGTACGCGGCGATGTCGTGGGTCTACGGGGCCGGCGGTGAGATCGCCAAGAAGGACGGCGGCAAGTGGAAGGGCACGCTGGAGGACTCGTCCTCGGTGCAGGGCCTGCAGAAGTGGACCGAGCTGGCTACGAAGTACTCGAAGGGTGACAAGACCAAGGACGAGAACGACCAGGACGCCATCTTCGCCCAGGGCCACAGCGCGATGCTGTACGGCAACGGCTGGGAGCTCGGCGCCGTGCAGTCGCAGCGCCAGGACCCGAACAACGCGAACTCCCCGATGGTGGACACCGCGGTGAAGGGCAAGGTCGCCTCGGTACCGCTGCCCGGCCTCACCTCCGGTAAGGGCATGCCGACCTTCCTCGGCGGTTCGATCGTGGGCGTGAGCGGCAAGAGCAAGAACAGCGCGCTCGCGGCTGAGTGGATCAAGGACTTCACCAGCACCAGCTCGCAGCAGGCGCTGCTGGCCAAGGGCGCCCTGCCCAATGCCACCAACCTGCTCGACGACGCGGCCAAGGTGTCCGGCAACGAGGCCACCGCGATGGCCGCGAAGAACAGCTGGTTCGTACCGGTCGCGCCGACCTGGGCCGACGTGGAGAAGGCCAACGTCCTCCAGCAGATGCTGGTCGACATCGTGAACGGTAAGTCGATCGACACCGCGGCCAAGGCGGCGGACAGCCAGATAACCAGCACACTCAACAGTTAGCCGCTCGATCCACGGGGGGCGCCGCCCGGCGATCCCCGGCGGTACCCCCGTGGAGCCTCACCGAGGCAAAGGAGAACGCATGCAAGCGGTCGAGCCGTCGACCCGCCTTCCGGTGGAACCCGACGAGGCACCGGTACGCCCCCGCCGGCCGAGGCGGCGCCCGTTATCGTTCACGCCGTACGGGCTGGCACTGCCCACGCTGATCGTGCTGACCGGTCTGCTGGCGTACCCGATCATCAAGATGATCGTCCTGTCCTTCCAGAACATGACCCAGCGCGACCTGTTCCAGGGCACCACCCCGGCCTGGGCCGGCCTCGCCAACTACACCAAGGTGTTGAGCGACGGATTCTTCTGGACGGTCGTGCTGCGCACGGTCGTCGTGGCGGCCATCTGCGTGGTGGTCTCGGTCGTCGCCGGCCAGGCGGTCGCGCTGCTGATGCTGCGGGTCAGCACCTGGGTGCGGATCGCCATGATCGTGTCGATGATGCTGGTCTGGTCGATGCCGCAACTGGTCTCCACGCAGATCTTCTACTGGCTCGTGGACGCGGACTTCGGGGTGGTGAACTGGCTGCTCAACCTGATCCCCGGGGTCGACTTCACCAACCACAGCTGGTTCGTCAGCCCGGTGCAGGGCTGGACCGTCATCATCCTCCTGGTGATCTGGGGGGCCATCCCGTTCCTCGCGATCAGCCTCTACGCCGGGCTCTCCCAGGTGCCGCGGGAACTGGTCGAAGCCGCGGTGGTGGACGGCGCGGGACCGTGGGCGGTCTTCCGCAACGTGCGGTTCCCGGTGATCCGGCCGCTCGTGGCGATCGTGACGACGCTGTCCATCATCTGGGACATGGGCATCTTCACCCAGGTCTACGTGATGCGGAGCAGCAAGCCCGAACTGGCCTACTACAACCTGCCGCTCTACGCCTACCAGGAGGCGTTCGCCAGGAGCCGGTACAGCCAGGGCTCGGCGATCGCGATCATCACGGTACTGCTGATGATCGGCGTCATGGCGTTCTACATCCGGCAGATGTTCCGATTGGGGGACGCGGACTGATGGCCACCACACCTCTCGCACCGCCCGAACGTGCCAGCCACCGGGCGGTACGCAGCCGGGAGACGGTAACCGCCGGCCGCCGCCGGAGCGCGACCCTGAGCTTCAACACCGTCGGGCTGGTGTTCTCTCTCGCCATGGCGTTCCCGGTGTACTGGATGATCAACACCGCGTTCAAGCCGGCGGACGAGGTCGTGACGTTCGACCCGCACTTCTGGCCCCACCATCCGACGTTCGGCAACTTCACGTCGGCACTGCACGCCCAGAACTTCCTGACCGACCTGCGGAACAGCCTGATCATCACGTCCGGGGCGGTGATCGGCGGGCTGGTCGTCGGCTTCCTCGGCGCGCTGGCCATCGCCCGGTTCCGCTTCTACGGCCGGCGGGCGCTGATCCTGTCCATCCTCATCGTGCAGATGGTGCCGTTCCTGGCCCTGCTCATCCCGCTCTACCTCATGCTGAACTCGGTCAACCTGACCGACACCCTGCCCGGCATCACCCTGGTCTACCTGATCATCGTGCTGCCCTACACCGTGTGGATGCTGCGCGGGTTCATCATCAACATCCCCCGGGAACTCGACGAGGCCGCCCTCGTCGACGGCTGCACCCGGTGGCAGACCTTCTACCGGATCATCCTGCCGCTGACCGGGCCGGGTCTGGTCGCCGCGTCCATCTACGGGTTCATCCAGGCCTGGAACGAGTTCATCATCATCGACACGATCAACCGTCCGGAACACCAGAACCTGATGGCCTGGCTGGCGCAGAACCAGACGCTGCGCGGCACGGCGTGGGGGCCGCTGATGGCCGGCGCGACAATCGCCGCGCTGCCGGTGGTGGTGCTCTTCCTGATCATCCAGCGCAACGTGGCGATCGGCCTGACCGCGGGCGCCGTCAAAGGCTGAGCAGGGTACCGATCCTTACCCAATTTCGAGGGAACTCAGTTACGTTCAGGCCATGAGCTCGGCCGGGCGGCTCGGAGTGGTGGTCGGGATGCTCGCGCTTGTCCTCACCGCGGTCCTGCTCTACCGCTGGGGCTCCGCCGGCTCCCCCAGGGCCGCGCCGACGACCACCGCCAGTGCCAGCCCCACCAGGCAGCCGAGCACCGCCGAGATCTACACAGCGGTGGCTCCGTCCGTCGTGACCGTCGAAGCCGGACACGGCGGCGCGACCGAGGACACCGGTACCGGCGTCGTCGTCAACGCGGACGGGACCATCCTGACCGCCCTGCACGTCGTGAAGGGCGCCGACGCCATCCGGGTGACCTTCGCCGACGGTACCGAGTCCGCGGCGACCGTCACCGCCGCCAACCCGGCCATGGACATCGCCGCCCTCGGCCCGTCGGAGCTGCCCTCGGTCGTGGTTCCCGCTCTTCTGGGCGGCTCGGACCGGCTGTCCGTGGGCGACAACGTGGTCGCCATCGGAAACCAGCTCGGCCTGACCCGTACCACCACCACGGGCGTCGTCTCCGGACTGAACCGCAACGCCACGAGCACCGACGGCGGCAGCCTCGCCGGGCTCATCCAGTTCGACGCCGCGGTGAACCCGGGCAGCTCCGGAGGCCCGCTGGTCAACGGCAAGGGCGAGACGGTCGGCATCGTCGTGGCCCTGGCCAACCCGACGTCCGCGGGCACGTTCATCGGCGTCGGGTTCGCGGTACCCATCGGCACGGCCGTCAGTGCTCGCGGCGGCGACCGGGTCCCCCAACAATGAGGTAGGCGCATGGACACCCCGATGGAGCAGGTCCTGTACGAGGTCAAGAAGACCATCGTGGGCCAGGACGTGTTGCTGGAGCGGCTGCTGGTCGCCCTGCTGGCCCGCGGGCACATCCTGGTCGAGGGGGTACCGGGCCTGGCCAAGACGCTGGCCGTCAAGTCCCTCGCCGGGGCCATCGGCGGGCAGTTCCACCGGGTCCAGTTCACCCCGGACCTGGTACCGGCCGACATCGTCGGTACCCGGGTCTACCACCAGCGCAGCGGCGAGTTCCAGGTCTCCCTCGGGCCGGTGTTCACCAACCTGCTGCTGGCCGACGAGATCAACCGGGCACCGGCCAAGGTGCAGAGCGCGTTGCTGGAGGCGATGCAGGAGCAGCAGGTCACCATCGGCCGGGAGACCCATCTGGTACCCCGGCCGTTCCTGGTCATGGCGACCCAGAACCCGATCGAGTCGGAGGGCACCTATCCGCTGCCCGAGGCCCAGGTGGACCGCTTCATGATGAAGGTCGTCGTGGACTACCCGAGCCCCACCGAGGAGTTCGTGATCGTCGAGCGGGCGATCGTCGTACCGCCGGCCGGCCAGCCGGTCGTCGACCTCGACCAGCTCGCGGACATGCAGGGCCGGGTGGAGCGGGTGTACGTGGACCCGGCGCTGATCGAGTACTCGGTGGCGCTCGCCAACGCCACCCGCCGGCCGGAGGACGTGGGGCTGGGCAAGCTGGCCCGGTACGTCACCTTCGGGGCGAGCCCCCGCGCGTCGATCAACCTGATCCTGGCCGCGCGGGCCCTCGCGTTCCTCCGGGGCCGGGACTACGCCCTCCCGCGGGACCTCACCGACCTGGTACTCGACGTCTTCCGGCACCGCCTGGTGCTCTCCTACGAGGCGCTCACCGACGACATGACCGCCGACGCCGTGCTGGCCAAGGTGATGGCCGCGCTGCCGGTACCGGCGGTATCCCCGGGCAGACCATGACCAGCCCACCGGACCGGCTGCTGCGACGCCTGGAGTGGCAGGTGATCCGCCGGCTCGACGGGCGGCTGCAGGGTGCCTACCGCACGGTGTTCCGTGGCGCCGGGATCGACTTCACCGGCCTGCGCGAGTACACCCCGGAGGACGACGTCCGGCACATCGACTGGAACGTGACCGCGCGCCTGGACGAGCCGTACGTCCGCCAGTACACCGAGGACCGGGAGATCACCGTCTGGCTGGTGCTCGACCAGTCGGCTTCGATGCGGTTCGGTGCGCAGGGCAAGGACTCGGTACTCGCCGAACTCGCCGTCTGCCTCGGCCGGCTCTTCACGCGATCCGGCAACCGGGTCGGCGCGGTCCTCTACGACAACCGGCTCCAGCGCGTCATCCCGCCCCGCGCCGGGCGTACCCACATCCTCTACCTGGCCCAGGAACTCACCCGGGCGGCGCCCGCGGATCCGGACGGCCGTACCACCGACCTGGCCGCCATGCTGCACCTCGCCGCCGCCACCGCCCGGCGGCGCAGCCTGGTCTTCGTCATCTCCGACTTCATCGGCGACCTCGACTGGGAACCGGCGCTGACCCGCCTCGCCCAGCGGCACGAGGTGGTCACGATACGGGTCGTCGACCCGCTGGAACTCGACCTGCCCGACCTCGGGCTCGTCCTCGTCGAGGACGCCGAGACCGGGGAGCAGCTGCTCGCCGACACCGGCGATCCGCTTTTCCGGCAGCGGTTCCGGGCGGAGGTGGAGGCCCGGGAGTTCGCGGTGGCGTCCGCCATGCGGCGGGCCGGGGTGGTGGCGCACCGGATCGGCACCGACCAGGATCTGGCCGAGGCACTGGTCGACATGGTGCGCCGGTCGAAGCGGCGGCGGGCATGACCGTCCGGTACCCCCTGATGGTTGCGGTCGCGGCGGTGGCCTGCCTGGGCCTGGTGGTGGCGTACCGCCGGCTGCACCGCAAGCGGGCGGCGGCGCTGGCCGGCCTCAGCCGCCCCGGCACCCGGCAGCACGTACCACCGCTGCTGTTCCTGGCCGCCCTCATCCTGCTGCTGCTGGCCGTCGCACGCCCACACGCCACGGTGCACATCCCCCGGGCGACCGGTACCGTGATTCTGACCTTCGACGTGTCCAACAGCATGACGGCGACGGATGCCGCACCCACCAGGCTGGCCGCGGCCCAGGCCGCCGCGACCCGGTTCGTCAAGGCACAGCCGGGCACCGTCGACATCGGCGTGGTCGCCTTCGACCAGGGCGCGCTGACCACCCGCGCACCGACCAGGAGCCACGACGACGCGATCGCCGCGATCAACCGCCTGCACGCGGCCGGCGGTACCTCCCTGGGGCAGGCGATCCTGGCCTCCCTGACCGCCATCGTCGGGCGGCAGGTCAGCCTCCCCGACCCGGCCTCGAACGCGGCACCGGCGAACCTGGGGTACTGGGGTTCCGCGACCATCGTGCTGCTCTCCGACGGTGAGGACACCGGCGGGCCGGACGCCGTAGCCGCCGCCGAGCTTGCCGCGGACGCGGGCGTGCACGTGGAGGCGATCGGATTCGGCACGGTCGGCGGTGCCACCATCAAGGTCGACGGGTACCAGGTGGCCACGGCCCTGAACGAGGACCTGCTGACCCAGATCGCGCAGACCACCGCCGGCTCCTACCACCGGGCCGGCGACGAGCGGGCCCTTGACGACGTCTATCGATCGCTCGACCTGCGGATCACCGCCAAGCCGGAACTCGTCGAGCTGACCGGCGTGGCCGTCGGCGTCGCGGTACTGCTCCTCACGATCGGCGGGCTGCTGATGACCTACTGGTTCGGACGGATCCTCTGATGTCGCTCTCCTGGCCCTGGGCACTGGTCGCGCTGGCGGCCTTCCCGGTGCTGCTGGGGTTCCGGTGGTGGATGCGGCGGCGCCGGCGGCGCAGCGCGGTACGGATGTCGAGCGTCGCCCTGATCCGGGCGGCCCTGCCCGGGCGGTCACCCTGGCGGCGGCGGATCCCCCTGTGGCTGTTCGCCGCCGGCCTGGCCGTCCTCGCCGTGGGGGCGGCCCGGCCGCAGGCATCGGTGGTGGTACCCGCGGACTCCTCGGCGATCCTGCTGGCCATGGATGTGTCCGGCTCGATGTGCTCCACCGACGTGGCGCCGAACCGGTTGACCGCCGCCGAGAACGCCGCCCGGGACTTCGTCCGGGCACAGCCGGGTGGGACCAGGATCGGCCTGGTCGTGTTCACCGGAATCGCCGCATTGCGGGTCGAACCCACCACCGACAAGAACGCGCTGCTGGCGGCCATCGGCAGCCTGCGCACCTCCCGCGGTACCGCGATCGGCCTGGGCATCCTGACCGCCATCGACGCCATCGCCCAGATCAACCCCGACGTGGCGCCCACCGGTGTCGACGTGCCGGCCGGGCCGTCCGGCGCGGACGGCGGGTACCAGCCCGACACCATCGTCGTGCTCACCGACGGCGCGAACACCCAGGGGGTCGACCCGGTCACCGCCGCGAAGCAGGCCGCGGCCCGCCATGTCCGCGTCTACACCATCGGCTTCGGTACCACCGAACCGGCGCCGTTCGTGTGCACCGCAGACCAGATCAGCGGGGACTCCGCCTTCGGCGGCAACCGCCTCGGCCTGCCACGGGGGTTCGCCGGCGGCCGCCGCGGCCAGGAGATCGACGAGGCCGCCCTGACCCAGGTCGCCACCATCACCGGCGGCAAGTACTTCCAGGCCAAGGACGCCAAGGCGCTGACCGGCGTGCTGATGGACCTACCCAACTCGATCGTGCTGCAGCGCAGGCACGTGGAGATCAGCGTATGGTTCGCCGTCGCCGGCGCGGTACTCGTTCTCCTCGCCGTCGGCCTGTCCCAGTGGTGGAACCGGCCCCGGCCGCGCGACGCGCCGTAGGCTCGCCCTCGACCCGGGCCGGACCCGTCACGCCGCCCGCGCGTCCTCTTCGTCGCCTTCGTCGCCTTCGTCGCCGCGCAGCGCGGCGTCGATGAGGATCGCCGCGGCCTGCCGTGCCTGTCGAGCCGCGTCGCTCGTCCCGGCGATGGCAGCGGTCGTCTGCGCTCCCTCGGCGAGGATCGCGAGCTGCGCCGCCAGCGATGCCGGCGCCCCGACCTCCGCCACGATCTCCGCGAGGCGCTCCTGGAAACCGGCCTTGTGGGTCCGCACGATCTCCGCGACCCGGGGCGCCGTCGACCCCAGCTCACCGAACGAGTTGATGAATACGCAGCCGCGGAAGTCGTCCTGGTCGAACCAGCGGGCCAGCATGTCGTAGATCGCGAGCAGGCGGTACCGGGGATCGCCCGCCCCGGTCGCCTCCGCGACCAGGGCGTTCCACATCCGGTGGCGGCCGAGCAGGACCTGCTCGACCAGGGCCTCCTTGGACGGGAACAGGCGGTACAGCCGTTTGAGCGAGACCCCCGCCTCGGCGCGCACGGCGTCCATGCCGACGGCCCTGATGCCGTGCGCGTAGTACAGCCGGTCGGCCGCCTCCAGGATCCTCGCCCGGACCGCGTCGTCGTCCACTGTTCCCCCGTTCCTGGTACCTGATGGTGAAAACTTTCACGCGCCGAGCCGGGTGTCGCCGAGAACGGTCGTTCTCTAGAATACATGATGAAGCGAGAACGCCCGTTCTCCCCGATCATCGGAGGCAGCGATGCCGTACATCACGGTCGGTTCCGAGAACAGCACCAGCATCGACCTCTACTACGAGGACCACGGCCATGGTCAGCCGGTCGTCCTGATCCACGGGTACCCGCTCGACGGGCACTCGTGGGAGAGGCAGAGCGCGGCACTGCTCCAGGCCGGTTACCGCGTCATCACCTACGACCGCCGCGGCTTCGGGCAGTCGAGCCAGCCCACCACCGGCTACGACTACGACACCTTCGCCGCCGACCTGAACGTCGTCCTCGACACGCTCAACCTCACCGACGCCGTCCTGGTCGGCTTCTCCATGGGTACCGGCGAGGTGGCCCGCTATCTCGGCACCTACGGGTCGCAACGGGTCGCCAAGGCCGCGTTCCTCGCCTCCCTGGAGCCGTTCCTGCTCAAGACCGACGACAACCCGACGGGGGTACCGCGGGAGGTGTTCGACGGCATCCTCGCCGCCGTGACCGCCGACCGGTACGCCTACTTCACCGACTTCTACAAGAACTTCTACAACACCGACCAGTACCTCGGCAGCCGGCTGTCCGAGGAGGCGCTGCGCAACAGCTGGAACGTCGCGGCCGGCGCGTCCTGGTACGCCTCCAGCGCGGCCGTGCCCACCTGGATCACCGACTTCCGCGGTGATATCCCGAAGATCGACGTACCCGCCCTCATCCTGCACGGCACGGCGGACAACATCCTGCCCATCGACGCGACCGCCCGCCCGTTCCGCCGGTTGCTGCCGAAGGCCGAGTACGTCGAGGTCGACGGCGCGCCGCACGGCCTGCTGTGGACGCATGCGGAAGAGGTCAACGAGGCGCTGCTCGCCTTCATCGCGAAGGGGTAGCCCATCCGGCGATTGGACGGCGCGAGCGCACCGCCGCGCCGTCCAACGCGGCTGACTAACCTGGTCTCGTGGCCGTTGAGTTGATCCTGCTCTCGGGCGTGTCGTACCGGGGCCAGGACGTCACGGCTCCCCGGCTGCGCGGCCTGCTCGCGCTGCTGGCCGGCGACCTGCGCACCGGATGCGGCATGGCCCGGTTGGTGGCCGGACTCTGGCCGGACGAGCAGCCGGAGAACCCGACCAAGGCGGTGCAGATCCTCGTCTCCCGGGCCCGGAGCCAGCTCGGCTCGGAGGTCATCGTCAGCACCCCCACCGGGTACCGGCTCGCGCTCGGCGAGGACCAGGTCGACGCGTCCGCGGTGCTGGTCCGGGCATCGGCCAGCGCGCAGCGCGCCCGGATCGGCGACCACACGGCGGCCCTCGCGCAGGCCGAGGCGGGCCTCGCGCTGTGGGAGGGCGTCCCGAGGGCCGACGCGGCTCCGGACGATCCAGCGTCCGCGCTGCGCGCCGAGCGGGTACCGGCGTACCGGTCGCTGGTGCGGGCGCGCGCGCTGGCGCTGTCCCGGCTGAACCGGTGCGCCGAGGCGACCGACGCGCTGGCCGAGCTGGCCCGGCAACACCCGCGGGACGAGGAGGTCCTGCTGGAGCTGCTGCGCTGTGAGGCGACCACCGCGGGGCCGTCCACCGCCCTCGCCCGCTACGAGGCGTACCGCCGCTCGCTCCGTGACGACCTCGGCACGGATCCCGGTCCGGCCCTGCGGTCGCTGCATCGCGACCTGCTGCGGGGCACCACGCCCGCGGTCCGGACCGGCCTCCTCCAGGAGCCGAACCCGCTGCTCGGCCGGGGCGGCGACATCGCCGCCGTCGCCGACCTGCTGCGCGAGTCCCGGGTCACGTCGATCATCGGCCCCGGCGGCCTGGGCAAGACCCGGCTCGCGCACGCGGTGAGCCGGGACGCCCAGGAGCGGGTCGTGCGCCTGGTCCCGCTGGCCGGGGTGGCCGACGACGCCGACGTGACCGGGGAGGTCGCGTCGGTACTCGGCGTCGGCGAGGTGCGACGGTCCCCGGTGGCGCACCCGGCTCCGCCGGACGACGTGGTGTCCGGCATCGCGGGCGCCCTCGGACCCGGCCCGGCCCTGCTGGTGCTGGACAACTGCGAACACGTGATCAAGGGAGCGGCGGAGCTGGTACAGGCGCTGGTCTCCGCAACCCGCGACGTGCGGGTACTCACGACCAGCCGGGCCCCGCTCGGGCTGTCCTCCGAGTCGGTGTACCCGCTGCCGGAACTCGACCTGCCCACCGCGGCCGAGTTGTTCGCACAGCGCGCGCGAGCCGCCCGCCCGGGAATCAGCCTTCCCGCCGAAGCGGTCGCGGAGGTGGTACGGCATCTGGACGGGCTGCCGCTGGCCGTCGAGCTGGCCGCGGCCCGGGTCCGGGTCATGTCGCCAGCCGAGATCTCGCGGCGGCTCACGGACCGGTTCACCCTGCTGCGGGGTGGCCCGCGGGACGTTCCCGAGCGGCACCGCACCCTGGAGGCGGTGGTGGACTGGAGCTGGAACCTGCTCCAACCCGCCGAGCGGTCGGCCATGCGGGCGCTGTCCGTCTTTCCCGACGGTTTCACGATCGACGCCGCCCAGGCCCTGATCGGCGGGGACGCCCTGGAGGTCCTGGAGCATCTGGTCGACCAGTCACTACTCAAGGCGGCGGACGCCGTTTCGGGTACCCGCTTCCGGATGCTGGAGACCGTCCGGGAGTTCAGCGCCGCCCGGCGCGACGCGGCGGGTGAGACGGAACAGGTGATCGACGGTTTCCTCGCCTGGGCCCGGGACTTCGGGACGTGCCATCACGAGTCGCTGTTCGGGCCCGACCCGTTCTCCGCCATCGACACCCTCCGGGCCGAGCAGGACAACCTGACCCAGGCGCTGCGCCAGGCTCTGAGCCGCGGCGACGGCGGCACCGTCGCGGCGGTCTCCGCAGCCCTGCTGAGCCTGTGGACGGTGGGGTCCAACTTCACCCGCATCGCGCAACTGTCGGACGAGACGGCCTGGATCCTGTCCCACTACCGGCCGGAGCCCGGCCTCGTCGAGGTCACCCGTGCGACGCTGACCCTGTCCGCCACCTACACCCTCCTGCTCCAGGGTCCCCGCGCGGTGCGCTCGCTGGTCGCCCTGCGCCGGCTGGCACCCGCGCCACCGGACACGCTGATGCGCGCCGCGGCCACCGTCCTCACCGCCGCCACCGAGGACGCTTCCACCCTCTACCTGCTCGCCGATTCTGACGAACCACTCGTCGCCGCCGCCGCCAACGGGGTCGCCAGCTACTTCTGGGAGAACGCCGGCGACCTGGAACGCGCGGAGAAGGCCGCCCGGCGGATGCTCGACACGGTCGGCGGCGCGGAAGCACCGTGGCTGGCGAACGTCGCCCGGGGCAGGATCGCCGAACTGTGCCTGCAACTCGAACGGGCCGAGGAGGCGTTGCGGCTGTTGACCGCGGCCCTGCCGGTACTCGACCGGCTCGGCAGCCAGTCCGACATGGTCGGCGTGCGGTGGTGGCTGGTGCTGGCGAACCTGCAACTCGGCGCCGTCGACGAGGCGGAGCACTGGCTGGCGCAGACGGAAGCCGACCGCGCCGAGGATCCCGGCACCTACGCGTACGGCCTCGGCGTGCGCGCCGAGATCCTGCTCGCCCGGGGTCAGGTCGACGCCGGCCTGGGGCTGTGGCGGCGAGCCGTCGACACGCTCCACGACTACCGGGATCCGACCATCCGCCGGCTCGCGCCCGACGTGGACCCGTGGACGCTGGAGGCCAGGGCGGTCGCGGTCGTCGCGCACGCCCGGCACGGCCGGCTCGGCCCGGTGGCGGACCTCGTGGCGCAACTGCCGGACCACGCGTCCGCGATCCTCACCCACCCCGTCCCCAACCCGCCGCCGTACCTGCTGGAGTTCCCGGTCTGCGGTACCGTGCTCCTGGCTCTGGCCGCCGTCGACCTCGCACCGGGACGGCCCGTCAACCCCGACGACGCCCGGACCGCCGCGCGGATGATCGCCGTGGCCGAGCGCCTCCGGTACCTGCGCGCCTTCCAGCCCACCATGTCGTCCGCCCGCTCCCGGCAGGCCGCCGAGCAGGCCGACCGGGCGGCGTACGAGGACGCCCGGTCGTCGTACGCCAACCTCGGCCGGGAGGAGTTGCGCGCCGCCGCCCTCGCGCTGCTCCGGGCCCGGAAGTCGAACTGACTACGCCACCGGGTCGCGGGCGTAGAGCTTGCGCGCCCACAGGTACCCGCCCAGGGCGATACCGGCGCACCAGGCGACCGCGGCGACCGCGCTGCTGCCGATCGCGGTGCCGACCAGCAGGCCGCGGATCGTCTCGATGATGGGCGTGAAGGGCTGGTGCTCGGCGAACCAGCGCAGTCCAGCCGGCATCGAGTCGGTCGGGACGAACCCGCTGCTGAGAAACGGCAGGAAGGCCAGCGGCATGGGCAGGTTGCTCGCCGTTTCGACGCTCTTGGTCACCATGCCGAGCGCGACCGTCAGCCAGGTGAGCGCGAAGCTGACCATGACGAGAACACCGGCAAGCGCCAACCACTCGACCGGTGTGGCGCTCGGCCGGAACCCGATGAGCACGGCGACACCGAGCGAGACGCCGGTGACGAGCATCGACTGGACCACCGCGCCGACCACATGCCCGGTCAGGACCGACACGCGGGCGATCGCCATCGTGCGGAAGCGGGCGACGATCCCCTCGGTCATGTCCATGGCCACCGAGATCGCGGTACCCTGAGCGGCTCCGGCGACGGACATCAGCAGGATCCCGGGCGTGACGTACGCGAGGTACTCGGCGCGGCCGCCGGAGCCGCCGCTCAACCCGGCCCCCAGCGTGCCGCCGAAGACGTAGACGAACAGCAGCATGAAGATGATCGGCATGCCGACCAGGAACCCCGTCAACGACGGGTACCGCAGTATGTGCCGCAACTGGCGGCGCAGCATCGTCGCCGAGTCGGTGAGGGCGTAGGACATCGCGCTCATCGGACAGCCTCCATCTCTTCGTCGCGCGGGCCGGTGAGGGCGAGGAACACGTCGTCGAGGTCTGGCGTGTGCACCGTGAGCGCATCGACCTCGATCGAGTCCTCATCGAGCCGGCCGAGCACGGACCGCAGCGACGCGACCGTGCCGTCGCTCGGCACCCGAAGGGTCAGCGCGTCGTCGTCCAGAACCCCGCCGTGCAGCCGACTCGCGGCCAGTGCCAGGCCGCGCTGGTCGGCGAACCGCAGGGCGATGTGCCCGCCGGGTACCTGGCGCTTCAGCTCGTCGGGGCTGCCCTCGGCGACCAGCCGTCCCCGGTCGAGGACCCCCACCCGGTCGGCGAGCTCGTCAGCCTCCTCCAGATACTGCGTGGTCAGCAGAATGGTGACCCCGCCCGCCGCCAGGTCCCGGATGATCTCCCACATCACCCGCCGGCTCCGCGGGTCCAGCCCGCTCGTCGGCTCGTCCAGGAAGACGATCCGCGGATCGCCCACCAGACCCATGGCCAGATCGAGCCGGCGCTGCATCCCGCCGGAGTAGGTCGCGGCCATCTTCTTCCGCGCCTCCACCAGGTCGAACCGCTCGATCAGCTCGGCCGCTCGCCGCCGGCCCGCCGGCCGGCCCAGGTGGTGCAGGTCAGCCATCAGGATCAGGTTCTCCTCGCCGGTGAGGAGCTTGTCGAACGCCGAGAACTGGCCGGTCACGCCGATGGCCGCCCGGATCGCCTGCGGGTCGCCGGCCAGGTCGTGACCGGCGACCCGCACGTCCCCGGCGTTCGGGCGGATCAACGTGGAGAGGATGTGGACCGTGGTGGTCTTGCCGGCGCCGTTCGGGCCGAGCAGTGCGTACACCGAGCCCTGCGGCACGGTCAGGTCGATACCGTCGAGCACGACCAGGTCGCCGAAGGACTTGCGCAGCCCGACCGCCGAGATCGCCGGTACCCGTGGGGTTGTCGTCATGCCCGAACGATGCGCCCGGCCGGGTTCAATCCGGTTTCAGCGCGGCTTCACCCGCTCGGTCAGGAAGTCCTCCCAGGTCCGGCGGCCGACGGCCCGCTCGGGGGCGAGGTTGGCACCGGACCGTACGGCGCGGGCGGCCCGGCCGGGGAGGTGGACCGGCAGGATCGGCCGGTGCCGGTGAGTGGCCCGCAGGTAGCCGCGGATCAGCTCGGCCATGCCGTACACCCGTGGCCCGGCGATGTCGGGCACCAGGCCGGACGGCTTACCGAGAGAGAGCTCGGCGAGCCGGGCCGCCACCTCGCCGGTGTCGACCGGCTGGAACCGGAACCCGGCCGGCACCGGTACCACCGGCAGCTTCGCCAGTTGGCTGGCCACCAGCAGTATCAGGTCGTGGAACTGGGTCGCGCGCAGGGTGGTCCACGGTACTCCGGAGTCGGCCACGATCTGCTCGGCGGCCCGCTTGGTCGCGAAGTAGCCGAACATGGCGCGGTCGACACCGCTGACGACCGGAACCCGTTCGGCGCCGACCACCGAGATGGACACCAGGTGCCGGACGCCGGCCGGCGCCGCCGCGCGGACCAGGTTGCGGGCCTTGACATCGTCGCCCTTGCTGCTGCCCGCGCAGTGCACGACCGTCTCGACCCCGGCCACCGCGCCGTCGACTCCCTCGCCGGTGGCCAGGTCGCCGACCAGGTACTCGATGCCGCCCCCGGCGTCGTGGGGGTGCCGGCTCAGTACCCGCACGGGGCCGCCGGCATCCCGCAGCAGCGGCACGACGAGGCGCCCGAGCGTGCCGGTACCGCCGGTAACGAGAAGTGGTGAGCCCACGGTGATCTCCCATTCGTCACATCGGTTCTGGTTCGGGGGTCTACTGAGGGGACACGGCACGACGGAGGAATGTGACCCGATGGACGAGCAGGCCCGGCTGACCGAGGGTTTCGAGGAGCACCGGCCCCGCCTGCGCGCGGTGGCGTACCGGATGCATGCCCGACCCGATCATCGGCCGCCCGGACGGTGGCGACCCCGAGCAGGAAGCGTTGCTGGCCCATTCGGTGGGGCTCGCGCTGCTGGTGGTGCTCGACACGCTCGCGCCGGCCGAGCGGCTCGCCTTCGTGCTGCACGACATGTTCGCGGTGCCGTTCGAGGAGATCGCCTCGATGATCGACCGGTCCCCCGTGGCGGCCAGGCAGCTCGCCAGTCGCGCCCGCCGCCGGGTACCGGGAGCAGCGCCGGCTCCGGACCCTGATCTCGCGCACCAGCGCGCCGTTGTCGACGCGTTCTTCGCCGCCGCGCGCGACGGCGACTTCGACGCGCTCGTCGCCGTGCTCGACCCCGGCGTCGTGCTCCGCGCCGACGGCGGTCCGGCGCGCCCCGGCCGTACCGTCGTGCTCCACGGTGCGCGGGCCATCGCCGAACAGGCGGCCACCGGCGCGCGGTACGCCCCGTTCCTTCGACCGGCGCTGGTCAACGGGGTCGCCGGAGCCGTTGTCGTCGCGCACGGGCGGGTGTTGTCGGTCATGGGCTTCACCGTGGCGCACGGGAGGATCGTCGCCATCGACGTGCTCTACGACCCCGACCGGCTGGCCGACCTCGACGTGGCGGTTCTCGACTGACCGCTGGGCCTGGCCGACCTCACCGCCCACCTGTCGGCACCCCTCCCGGGACCGCTGGCGCGTCGGTGGGCAGGCCGTCCGGCCGCTCCCGCCGCGACCGGATGGCCAGCGCCGTCGCCGTCGCGACGAGTACCGGTACGGCGGCCACCGGGCCGAGCAGGCCGAGCCCGGGGCCGGCGGAGATCACCTCGGCGCCGAGGCCGGCGCCGAGCGCGCCGGCCAGTCCCGCGACGGAGATGTTCACCGAGGCGACGAGCCCGGCGGCGGACGTCCCGGCGTGGATCATGAGCCAGGTCTGCACGAGCGGTACCACCACGAAGGCGGCCACTCCCATGACGAACAGGCTCACGACGGCCGGGCCCGGGTATCGCATCGTCACGCCCTGCGCCACCATGACGGCGGCGAGGACAGCCAGCGGTACCGGCAGCGTCCGGGCGATCGCCGGCGGGCGTACCCGGCCGGCCAGCGCGCTGCCGGCGACGGCACCGAGCCCGTAGACGAGGAAGGCGGCGCTGGCCCACCCGGGGCGCAGGCCGGTGACCTCCCGCAAGACCGGTCCGACGTAGGTGAACACGGTCACGAAACCGGTGAGTGCGAGCAGCGTGGTCAGCAGCCCCAGCAGGATCGCCGGCCGGTACAGCGACCGCAGGTCCCGGTACAGGCTGCCGCTGTCGTGCACCGGCACGACCGGGCAGAAGGCCAGGACGCCCGCCAGACCGGCGGCGCAGAGCACGGCGACGAGCACGAACGTGGCGTGCCAGCCGTACGCGTGGCCGACCAGGCTGCCGACCGGCAGGCCGATGACGGTGGCCAGGGCGAAGCCGTTGAACACCTTCGCAACGGCCGCGGTCTGCCGGTCCGGCGGTACGGCGGCCATCGCGATCTGCGAGGCGACCGCCATGAACAAGGCCTGGGCCAGTGCCGAGCCGGACCGCGCGGCGAGCAGGACACCGTAGGTGTGGGCGAGGGCCGAGACGACCGCGGAACCGAACGCCATCGCCATGGTGGCGACGAGCACGCCGCGGCGGGGTAGCCGCCGGGTCCACGCGGTGGCCGCCGGTCCGCCGACGGTGACGACGGCCATGTAGACGGTGACCAGCAGTCCCGCCGCCGGTACCGACACCGACAGGTCGGCCGCGATCTCCGGCAGCAGGCCGACGAGGACGAACTCCGTCGTCGCGACGGCGAACGAGCAGAGCATCAACACGTAGACGATCACAGACCGACGCTAAACCTTGACATTGACGTTAAAGTCAAGGGCATGCAGATCGGCGAGTTGAGCGCCCGTACCGGCGCCACCGGGCGGATGCTGCGCTACTACGAGGAGCACGGCCTGCTCCAGCCGAAGCGCACCGAGTCCGGGTACCGGATCTACGCGGAGTCCGACGTGGTGCGCGTACGGTACATCCGCTGCATGCTCGCCTCGGCCCTACCGGCCCGGGTGATCGAGCAGGCGCTGCGGTTCCTCCTCGACGGGCAGCCGGCGGTACCCGAACCGCCCGCGGAGCGGGCCCGGCTGGCCGAAGCCCTCCAGGGCGAGCTGGACGCCCTGACCGAGCGGATCGCCATCCTGAACCGCAGCCGGGACCAGCTGGCCAGATTCCTCGACGACGTCCGGGACCAGGTGGTCCACCCGGGACAACCCGAACCGGTACCAGCCGGGGCGCTCGGCCCGGCCGTACGCCCCACCGCCGGCCCGGTGCGCCGGCGTCGCCGGCCGGCCGCCGTAGGCTGACGGGTCAGGCCCGGCGCGCGGCGCGCTTGGCGGGGGCGACCGCCAGGTGCAGGTCGGTCAGACCGGTGCCGAGCACGGCGATCGTCTCGTCGAAGAGCTGGACCAGGTCCTCCCGCCCGTCGTTGCGTTGCCAGCGTTCGACCGCCACGAGCATCGCTCCGTACAGCGCCGCGAGGAGTACCGGCAGCCGCAGGTCGTCCAGGGGTACGCCGAACGCGTTCGCCAGTTGGGCGAAGTGCGGGCCGATGACGTTGAACTGCTGATCCAGGAACCGGGCCCGGACCTCCGGCACGGTGAAGCTCAGCTTGATGCGGGTGAGCAGCAGCTCCGGATCCTTCTGGTACAGCTCCGCGACGACCGCGCGCACGCTCGAGATCAACCATTCCAGCGGGTCGCCGTCCGGCCGCTCGCCCCACAGCACGTCGAACGGCAGGTCGTCGTACTCGTCCCAGAGGATCACGTCCTCCTTGGTCGGGAAGTAGCGGAAGAACGTGCGGGGTGACATCGCCGCCGCGTCGGCGATGTCGTCGACCGTGGTCTGCTCGTACCCCTTCTGCGCGAACAGCCGCAGCGCCTCGGCCTGCACCGCCAGCTTGGTCCGGAGGCGCTTGCGCTCCCGGAGCCCGGACACCCTGCCCGCCGGGTCTGCCGGCGGGCCGGAATTCCTCGGTTTCATCACCACTCCCCGCGCCAGTCTAGCAGGTGATCGGCATGCCGTGTCGAATTGGCAGCTTCAGTCTTCTTGACAGTCTCTGTCAACCAGGCGCACGCTGTCAACGAGAGCGCGGATGCCCGGTACCGGGCCGACACGGGAGGTGGCGATCATGAAAGAACGGACAAACGGCAGGTGGTGGGCTGTCGGCGCGCTCGCCCTCAGTGGCGTCACCATCGGTATCGACGCGACGGTGCTCAGCCTCGCGCTGCCCACCCTCGCCATCGATCTGCACGCCTCCACGTCGCAGCTGCAGTGGTTCGTGGACGCGTACCTGCTGATCCTCGGCGCGATGATGCTGCCGGCCGGGCTGCTCGGCGACCGGTTCGGGCGCAAGCGGCTGCTGCTGGCCGCCCTGGCGCTGTTCGGCATCGGCTCGCTGGCCTGCGCGTACGCGGGCTCGGCCGGGCAACTCATCGCGGCCCGCGCCCTGCTCGGGCTGGCCGCCGCGTTCGTGCTGCCGCTGAGCCTCTCGGTGCTGCCCGTGCTGTTCGACGAGCACGAGCGGCAACGCGCGCTGGCGGTCGTCGCGAGCGCGGCGGTGCTCGCCTACCCGCTCGGTCCGATCGTGGGCGGCTGGCTGCTGACGCACTTCTGGTGGGGCTCGGTGTTCCTGATCAACGTACCGGTGATCGCGCTGGCCCTGCTCGCCGTCGCGGTACTGATGCCGGAGTCGCGCAGCGCGACGCGCGCCCGGTTGGACGTCGTCGGTGTCCTGCTGTCCACCGCCGGCCTCGCCGCGCTGACCTACGGCCTGATCGAGGCGGGTGACCGGGGCTGGGGGGACGGCAGGTCGCTGGCGTGGATGGCCGGTGGCGTCGTGGTGCTCGCCGGCTTCCTCGGATGGGAGCGCCGCCTGACCCGTACCGGTACCCGCCAGCCCCTGATCGACCTCGGGCTCTTCGGCTCGCGCAGCTTCACCTGGGGTGTCGTGCTGTCGACGCTGCTGTCGTTCGCCCTGATCGGCCTGCTCTTCGCGGCGCCCCTGTACTTCCGGTCGATCCTCGGAGTGGACGCCATGGGGGCCGGCATCCGGATGCTGCCGTTGATCGGCGGCATGGTCGTCGGCCTGGCGGCCGGCGACCGGATCTCCCGGAAGGCCAGTGCGAAGATCACCGTCGCGATCGGCTTCGTGGCGGCCGGCGCGGGGCTCGCCCTGGGCGCGCTCACCGGCACCCATGACGGGACCGGATTCGCCGTGACGTGGCTGGCCATCGCGGGCTTCGGCACCGGTGTCGTGCTGCCGCCCGCGATCAACGCGGCACTCAGCCAGCTCACCGGCGAGCACAGCGGCGTCGGGTCGGCGCTGATCCAGGCGGTACGCCAGGTGGGCGGCACGTTCGGCGTGGCGGTGCTCGGCTCCGTGCTCAACTCCACCTACCGCAACGCGCTGCACCTGGATGGGCTGCCCACCCAGGTCGCCGACGCGGTACGCGACGGCGTCGCCAGCGGCGTGGCGGTGGCGCACAGGTTGGGCTCCACCGCGCTGCTCGACATGGTGCAGAACGCGTTCGTGCACGGCATGGACGTACTGCTCGGCATCTCGGCCGGGATCGCCGCGGTTTCCGCCCTGCTCAGCCTGGTGTTCCTGCCGGGGCGTGGCGGTGCCCGCCCGGTCCCGGAGAGCCCGGTACCGACGAGCCTCGCGCCGGTGGGTCCGGTGCCGGCGAGCGGGGACCGGCCGCGCGATCTCGTCGAGTCATAGGGGTTCGCCCGGCGGCGGCCGCCTCCCCTCCGGCGCGGTTTGCCGGGATGGGCGGGTGGCCGCCGCCGGCCGGGCCTTGCGCGGATCCTCGCCGGTGACGTACGACTGCGGGCCCTGCTGCCCGGCCGGAACGTGGAGCTGACCGGGCCGGCCGAGGTAGCCGGCGAGATGTTCGGCTGGTTCGAGGACGTACCCGAGATCGTCCCGCTGCACTGGCCACCGGCGCTCGCCGCACGGGAGTCGGCGGCGGACGGGTTCGCCGCGGCCGGGCTGCCCGGCGAGTCGGCCGTCGAGCGGCTGGCGGTCGCGGCACATCTCCGGTCCGCGGCGAGCTTCCGCGCGGCGCTGCGCAAGCTCGGTTGCCGTACCCGCGCCGAAGCGGTACGCCGGCTCGCCGCGACCCACACCGGCGGAGCCTGACCACGCACTACGAGCCGCCCGGGGGCCGCACGCATCGACCGTTCCTCATCCGCGCCGGAGGATCTGAAGGTCGGATCCCGCGGCTAGCGTCGGCGCGATGGGATCCCTCCGGAAGCGCCGCCCAGGTGCCGCGTTCCTCGTCACGGGCCTCGTGATCGGCGCACTCCTCGGACCGGCCGCGTGCGATGGCGGGAACCGCCCGATACTGCCGAGTGCCCGTCCCTCGCCCGAGCTGTCCGCCACCCGCTCCCGCGCGGCCGAACCGGAGTCGCCGAGCCCGGCGACCAGCCCGTCGGCACGACCGCCGCGCACCGAGGGTACGACGCCCACGCCGACGCAGGCGCCCACCCCGACCGTGGCACCGACCCAGCCCCCGACATCGGCGGCGGTCCTGCCGCCCGCGCCGACGCAGGCGCCCACCCCGACCGCCGTACCGACCCGGACGCCCTCCCCGACCCCGCCGTCGACCGCGGCAGCGCCCACCGCGGCGTCCCCGTCCACCACGGCGACCGCCGCGAAGTCCGGGGGTCTGGGAACGCTCGCCTGGATCCTGCTGATCGCGCTGGTTGCCGCGCTGATCGGCGGTCTGCTGATCTGGCGGGCGCGGCGCAGGTCGGCCTGGGATGCCGAGGCGACCACTCTTGAGGCGGACACCCGCACCGCCGTCACCACGCGGTTGCCGCCGGTCCTGACCGCGCAGACCGCGGGGCAGCGCGCCCTGACCTGGCCACCGCTGCGGGCCGGCCTGATGGACCTCGTCGGCCGGTGGGACCTCCTCGCCCAGCGGGCTCCCGGCGAGCTGCGGAGGAACCGGGCCCTCCAACTCCGCGGCCTGGTCCAGGACCTGGTCGCGGCCGTGGACGCCGAGAACGAGGCGCTGGCGAGCGGGCGCGACTCGACCCTGCTGCGGCCACGCGTGGAGGAGGCCGAGCGCGCGCTGTCCGCCGCGCTCGCCCCCCAGCCACGGCCCGATGTCCTCTCCGGCTGACCGCCGGCGGCACGGTCACCGCTGCCGGAGGACGGTCCCACCCGGGGCCACCGGTACGGCGGCGATCACCCTGCCGCCGGTGAGGAACGTCACGGTACGGCGGTCGGCGGTGGGGTTCACCGCGACGAGTGTGGTCCGGTCGCCGGTACCGAAGGCGAGCCCGTACGGGCCGTCGGCGGTCACGTCCGCCCGGGGTGGACCGAGGGCGGCCAGCAGCTCGACCCAGTACCGGACCATGCCGCGGCTCGTGCTCGCCTCCCGGGGCGGGTCCGTGCCGAGGCATCGCCGGGCTTCCGCCGGATCGGCGAGCGCGAGGTCCGCCGCGAACAGGTCGGCCCAGATCCGGGGTGGCCCACCGACGGCCTTCGCGAGTTCGTCCGCGCGGGCGGCGGCGGCCTTCGGATCGGCGCGGTACAGCGAGCCCATGGTGAGCGGCAGGAGCTGGATGCCCTGCACCGACTCCGGGCGCGGGTCGAAGAACGTGGCGTAGTCGAGCTTCGCGTCCCACACGATCCCGGTACCGGTGTGGGCGTACCCCGCCGGGCGGGCGCGACCCTCGCCGAGCCAGTACCGCCGCGCGGTCGCCGCCTCCAGCGCGTAGTGCGTGGCGCCGAATTCCACGAGTTGCAGGTTGTTCCGGACCAGGCCCCAGCGCACCACGGCCTCCCACGCCGCCACGGCCTCGCTGGAGGACTCCTGGTTGTTGCCGTCCGCGAACGGCGCGAACCCGGACGCCGCCGAGTGGCCGAGGTAGGCGTTAAAGACGCGGAACGGTGGGAAGCCGGCTGGCCCCTCGCCGGACATGGCACCGCTGTACTCGCGGGCCACGAGGTCGACCGCGCCGCCGTAGTCGCGCACGAACTCCGGGTCCGCCTCGCCCAGTACCGCCGCCGCCCGGACCAGGTAGCCGTACTGGAAGTGGTGGTCGTTGTAGTCGCCGCTGCCGAACTCCGCCGGGACCGCGACCAGGCCACCCCAGGTCTTGTCGTAGGCGAAGTACCGGCCGTCCCGCGGGCCGCCGTAGGTCAGCCAGTCCACCAGGTCGGGCCGGAGCCGGGCCAGCGCCGCCTGGCGCTGCGCGGAGGCCCCGACGGCCCGCGCCACCTCGGCGACGGTGGCCAGCCGGCCCAGCTCCTTGAGGCCGAAGTAGCTGCCGCCGGTACCGGGCTGGTCGGCCAGGTCCCGGTCGAGATCCGCGACGACGGCGGCGCGGGCGGCATCGGGCAGCGGCCCGGCGGGCGCGGTGGTGAGCAGCCCCGGCATGGGTACCCGGATCCGGACCGCCGCCGACCGCACGAGCTTCAGCGACCCGAGCGCGTCGGGGTAGGTACCGGCGATCGGCGCGGAGCCACCGGGTACCAGGGCGGCCTGTTGATGCGGCAGCAGCGCCCACACTCCCGGCCGGCCGGACGCGCGTTCGGCCGTGAGCGTCTGGGTCACCGTCCCGGACGCGGTGTCGTAGGCCACGCTCGCGGTCGTCGTGACCACCGGATCGGCGGCGGCACCGGCAATCGCCGCGCGCCACCGGCCCTCGTCGACCCCGTCCGGTACCCGGGCGAGCACCACCCGGGTACCCGAGGCGGTCAGCCGGTTGCCGGCGGCCTGCCAGCTCCTGCCGTCCTCGGCGAGGGCGTCCCAGCGCTGGCCGGCGACCTCGACGCGCGCGCTCGCGCCCCCGGTGGAGGCCGTGGGCGGGCCGGCGAACGCGAGAGCCGGCGCGGTACCGGTGAACCGCAGGTACAGCAGGGGACTGCCCTGGACGAGCGTCACGTCGACGGTACCGCCGCCGTGCAGTTCGGCCCGGAGCACGACGTGGAACGCGCCGTACCCGACCACCCGAAGCCCGGCGACCGGACCGCCCGCGGTGACGGCGGGGACGAACGGGGTGACCACCGCGTTCGGCGCGGCGGCCGGCGGCGCCGAGCTGACCTGGACTCCGCTCGCGTCGACCCGGACGGCGAGCGGGTGCGCCCAGATCGGCTGGCTCAGCGGCCCGGTCAGCGCCGCGGTCCACCACTGGTTGGTCGGCAGCGCCCGGCCGGCGAGCCCCGCCCCGGCCTGGACCGGCGCCTTCGTCGGACCCGACCCGGCCGGGGC
>JBKPCQ010000089.1:0-6932 GCA_046727455.1 Actinomycetota bacterium
GCTGCGCAAGCTACGCCGCCGCGGCGGCCAGCTGTGGCGTGCCTACACCCTGCGGGAGGCGTTTCGGGCCATCTTCGCCGGCGATCTGACCATCGATGACGTCGCCGAACTACTCGACCGGTGGATCAGCAAGGCCAGCCGATCCCGCATCGACGCGATGGTCAAGACCGCCAAGACCATCCGCAAACACCGCGACGGGATACTGGCCGCGATCCGGCTCAAAGTCAACAACGGGCGGGCCGAGGGCCTCAACAACCACGTACGCCTGATCATCAACCGTGCCTACGGGTTCCACGGCGCCCAAGCCGCGCTCGCCCTGGTCATGCTCTCCTGCGGGCCGATCACCCTCCAACTACCCCACGAACGGTCACCATGAACGGCCGAATACATCCACACTCATGCCGGGAGAGCCCAAAATGGGCCGCCACCACCTCACCCAGCTGCTCGATCTGGGTGTTGAGGGTGGTGACCAGCCGGACCTGGGTGGTCACGATCGCCGCGTACGCGGCCTGTACCGGCGCGGGTTGGCGCAGCTGCGGGCTGCGCAGTACCTGTTGCATCGCGGCGGCCTTGGCCTCCAGGCCGCGGCGGCGAGCGCGGCGCAGCGCCGCGGCGATCTGGGAGCGGGACAGTGATGCGGCCCGGTCCGGATCCGGGGCGCGGCCCGGTACCTCCGGGGTGTCCGGGGCGGCCAGGTCATCGAAGGCGGATAGGGCGGCCGGGAAGACCTCCCGCAACGCGCTTCGTAACCGCAGCACCTGGCGGGTGCGGTCCCAGATCAAGCTCTGGTGGGTACGCGCGACCAGCTTGGTGGCCTCCACAGGGGCGGAATCGCCTGCGAACGGGCGCAAGTTGGCGCGGGCCCGGCTGCCGGAAGGGCTGGAGGGCAGCACCCGGTTACATGCGCTGATCGCGGCGCACATGCCTGATTCGTGGGCCGATCTGGACCCGGCCGACGCCGCCGCCAAGGTAGGCATCGGTATCGAGACCGACCGCGGCGCCTGGGTGCAGGCACTGGTGGCGACCGGTTACCGGGTATACGCGATTAACCCGATGTCGGTGGCCCGCCATCGGGAACGGCATTCCACCTCCGGCGCCAAGTCCGACATCGGGATGCGCATGTGCTGGCCGAGATCGTGCGCCTGGATCACGCTCATCACCGCCGCCGCAGGTGTCGAGCGCCCGGGAGACGGTGCCGTGTACCTGCCCGGCGGTGGGGTGGTCGAGCGGCTGCAGCGGCGAGGCGAACAGGGTCTGAGCCAGGTCGACGAGGCTGGGCTGGCGGGTGGTGTCCATTGCCGGCCTCCTTGCGGGCTTGATCCGGTACGGGTGACCTCGGCCGGCCGGTCTTCGCGGGTAACGCGATCGCTTCTGGACATGACGATGGCACCCGCCGCGCGTCGTGCACACCGCCCGATCGTCGACTTCGACAGACCCGACGTTCGCGCCATCGACGCCCGAGACCAATGCGTGGCGTTGGTCGGTGTCTCCTCCAACGTCGACACCACCACCTGTTCCACCTGGTCCAGGGTGATCGACGGCGGACGGCCCGGCCGGTCCTCATCCACCAGGCCGTCCAGGCGCTCGGCCACGAACCGGGAACGCCACTTACCCACGGTCGGACGCGATACCCGCAAGTCTTCGGCCGCCGTCGTCACGGGCGTGGTCACGGTCCTCGGGCTGCTCGTCATCGGTACCGCCGCATGTGTCTGGGCCGCGCACCGGCACCGTTGACACCTAAGGAGATCCACCGCCATGTGTACCACGATCCTCGATGTCCGGACGCGTCCGCACCCGACTGGTTCGCCGCGCAATCTGGCGACGCATCCCGAACAGGGCTGGACCCTGCTGTGCAACGGCGCCATCGTCTTCGACGACCTCGGTGCCCTGCTGCCCACCACGCCCACGGCGACGAGCGTGCAACCGCCCCGGCCGTCGCCGCGGCTGCGCGCCGTCCGTGCCTTCCCCGCCCGGCCGGCGGTGACCGTACCCGCCCGATCCGTTCTGCCGGCAGCGGCCTGATCCGTCACCGTTCCCGCAGGAACCGGGTGACGACCCCGGCCATCTCCGCCGGGCGTTCCAGGAGGAACAGGTGACCCGCGCTGCGGACGACGTGCAGCTGTGCGTCCGGGATGCACCGCGCGAGGATGCGGCCGTTGACCAGCGGCACGATCGGGTCGTCGTCGCCGGTCAGGACGAGGGTCGGCTGCGGGAGCTTGCGCAGCCACGGCAGGCTCGTCCAGCCGGTGATGGCGTAGAGCTGGCCGAGGTACCCGCGCATCGAGGGCGGTTCGATGAACCGGGCGAGCGAGCCGTGCAGCAGGCCGTCGGGATCGGTGCGGGCAGCCCGCCGTAGACCCGACCGGCGATGGTCCGGTAGTAGTCGGGCTGATGGTAGCGGCGCGGCGTGGCGAGGGCGAGCAGGGCGCGTGGGGAGCCGGGTACCCCGCCGAGTCCCGGGCCGGTCGCGGCCAGCACGAGCCGGCGTACCCGCCCGGGCGCCTGACGGGCCAGTTGCTGGGCGACGACCCCGCCGAGCGACACGCCGAGCACGTCCACCCGGTCGTACCCGAGGGCGTCGAGCATCGCCTCGATCGTCCGGGCGATGCCGCGCATCCGGCGGGGTAAGGCTTAGGCCGTCGACTCGCCGACCCCCGGCGCGTCGAAGGCGACCGCCTGTACGCCGCGGGCGGTCAGCTCCCGCTCGAACGGCTGGGCCAGGTCGAGGCTGGCGCCCAGCCCGGTGATGAGCAGCAACGGCGGACCGTCGCCGCGACCCCCCGCGAGATCCGGCGAATGCTCAACATCGGGGGCGAGTTCACCGGCGCCAACCGGGGCTTCCTGCATGGGCCGCCGCAGCAGTGGGTCGAGCAGTTGCTGCCGCTGGTGCTCGAGCAGGGCGTCAGCACCTTCATCCTCTGGTCCGACGATTCCACGGTGATCCAGACGTTCGGGCGAGAGGTGGCGGCGCCGTTGCGGGAAGCCGTCGTGCGAGAGCGGACGTACCGATGACACAGCGGCTGGTGGCGGTGAGCTACCCGGCCGGGTATCTCCGTCCATCGCCCCCGTTTACCCCCCGAAAACCCATGTCTGGGCGCGACAATCAGTGACAAGCGCTGACCGTCGTCTGAAGCTGTTCTCGCAGGTCAATGCCAATCTGCGGCAACGGATGACAAGGGCTAGATCGTAACGGTTGGTAACAAGGGGTCGTGGGTTCGAATCCCGCCGTCCCGATAGCGTGAGGGTTTCCGCAGGTCACCGGCCTACGGGAGCCCTCTTTGTATAGCTCGGCATGAATGCCCGGTCTAGCACGCCGCTGTTGGACTCCTTGACTCGGGCAGGTTGCCATGCCGCTACTGGATCTTCACAAGCTCGCCGTCGGGCTGTCCCGGACCTGGGCTGGGTACCTGCGGGACTGGGACCGGTCCCTGCGGTCCGGGAACTACCCGGAGACCACCCGGTACAACTATCTACTCGCCGCGGCGCAGTTGGGCCGGTACCTGGGGGAGTACTCGCCGGACCCCGACGCCGATGCGGCGGCCGACGATCCGTGCGAGGTGTCTCGGGCGCACGTTGAGGCGTTCCAGGCGTGGATGGTCGAGACCAGGTCGGCGTCGACAGCGTTGAACAAGCACAAGGGGCTGCAGCAGTTCTTCCGCTGGTTGCGGGGCGACGAGCAGGCGATCAACCGCTCGCCGATGGAGCGGGTGCGGCCGCCGAAGACGCCGACGAAGCTGGTGCCGGTGCTGCGGGAAGCCGACACCGCGAAGGTGCTCGAGGCGTGCCGAGGCAAGGGGTTCGTGAGTCTGCGGGACGAGGCGCTGATTCGGCTGTACGCCAACACCGGTGCCCGCCTGTCCGAGGTGGGCCGCCTGCTGGTTACCGATGTGGACATGAACACCGAGTCGGTGCACTTCCACGGCAAGGGCGCCAAGGACCGGCGGGTCCGGTTCGGGCCGAAAGCCGCCCGGGCGCTGAGCCGGTACCTGCGGGCCCGGGACAATCGCAAGGGCGCCGCGCTGCCGAATCTCTGGCTCGCGGACCGGGGCGCGGCACCCTTAAGAGCCTGTTGAATGACTTGGTCATGCGGCCTTGGGTGCCGGTTGGCGATGCTGGTAGCGGGCCAGGCGTCTGGTCATGATGATGACCATGGTCCATTGGACCATGGCGGCGTGGTGTTGCGGGAGGCGTTCGTAGTCACGGGTGGTGCGTCTGCACCTGTTGATCCAGGCCAGCGTTCTCTCTACGACCCACCAGCGTGGCAGCACGGTGAACCCGATCTGGCCGGCCAGCTTGGCGACCACCTGCACGACCAGGCCCAGAGCGAGGCCGTAGTCGACGGGTACGCCGCTGTAGCCGCCGTCGACCCAGACCATGCTGATGCGGGCGAAGCAGCCGGCCAGGGCCCACAGCAGCGCCGGGCGCCGTGGCGGTCCTGCACCCCGGTGCCGGTGACCAGCACGACCAGCAGCAGACCGGTGGTGTCCACCGCGATGTGCCGCTTGCGGCCGTTGACCTTCTTGCCGGCGTCGTAGCCGCGACTGGATCGGGCGACGGTTTCCGCCGCGCGTACCGATTGGGAGTCCAGGATCGCCGCGGACGGCTCGGCATGCCGGCCCTCGGCCTGGCGCACCTGCTCACGCAGGCCGCCATGCAGCGCGGTGAGGGTGCCGTCGCGGTTCCAGGTCCGGAAGTAGTGGTAGACGGTGGGCCAGGGTGGGAAGTCGACCGGCAGCGCCCGCCACACGCAACTGTTGTGGTCGACATGCCGGATCGCGTCGACGATATCGCGGCGCGGGTAGGTCACCGGGCCGCCGCCCCGGCCGGGCACCGTGCCGCCGACCGGGATGTAGCCGGCCAGGATCTGCCACTCGGCGTCGCTGGTGTCCGACGGGTACCGGCGAAGGGCGAGCCGTGTCCGCGTGTCCGCCGATCGAGGCCGCGACGGTAGCTGCGCCGTGGCCGGCGACAAGGTACAAAGACATGGTTGGGCCTCGTCGGCGCGACAGCCATACCGTGCTGTGGTGACGGCGACGCGCTGTACGGCAACACCTGTCGTGTTTACGCAGGGCGGCCCATGACCTCACGGAGGACGCGCATCACGTTCTCGCCGAGGATCTTGCGAACGTCGACCTCGGCGAGCCCGCGCCCGACCATCGCCTCGGTGAGCTTGGGCAGGTCGGCCGGCCGCGCGACTTCGGCGATCTTCTCTCCATGGTCCATGCCCGGCACCGGCGGCCATCCACCGAACACCTGCCGGAAGTAGTCGTCGATGAAGTCCGGGCCGATCCCGACGTGATCCACCCCGGCCACCTTGACCACGTGCTCGATGTGGTCCACGACCCGTTCGGCGCTTGGGTTCCTCGGGTCGATGAAGGCCGGGATAGCGGCGGCAATACAGACGACGCCTCCTAATTCCGCGATCCGCTTGAGCTGCTCGTCACCGAGGTTGCGGTGTACGCCTGTCAACGCCAGGCACGCCGAATGCGTGGCCAGCAGCGGCCGCGTCGCCCGCTCCAGCACGTCCTCGACACCGCCCAAGCCGAGGTGGCTGATGTCGAACACCACGCCCAGCCGCTGCATCTCGGCGAACACCTCGATGCCCTGCGGCGTCAGCCGGCCGCGCGAGGTATCGTCCAGCCCACTGCCGTCGGCCAGGAACGTCCGCCCAAGGTGCGCCAACGACACCACCCGCACGCCGACCCTCGCCATCGTCCGGATCAGCTTCGGGTCCTGACCGATCGCGTGCGCACCCTCCAACGCGATGATCAGCGCGATCCTGCCCGCGGCCAACGCGGCGTCCACCTCCGCACCAGTCAGACAGATCGACACGTCGTCGGCGTACTCATCCGCCAAGTCGTAGATCCGCTCCACCTGCAACAAGGTCCGCCGCAACCCGCCCTCGGACTGGAACGGCTCCTCCAGATAGATCGGCAACACCTGCACGTCGACACCGCCGGCCCGCAGCTGCGGAAGCCAAAACTCACCGAAGTGATCCCGCTGCGCACGCTGGTCGAAATGATCCACCAGGAGAATCAGGTCATTGTGGGTGTCGACGACGATGGCGTCGTCGTGCAACGCGCGTGCGTTCATGGCCGCTCCTCATGTCGGGTTACAGGCTACAGATCAGGGCGACAGCCATTCGGTACTGGTCGTGACTGCGTTGAGCTGCTGTGTGTCGGGCTGGATCCTAAGGGCCCGATCAAGTATTACTTGGTCGATTCGAGGGTGATTGCCTTGTTCCGCATCGACTCCGGGATCGGTCCAGAGTGGATGGTGTAATTCCACTCCTCGTGGAAGGCGTACCTCTGCAACGGGATCGCGTTGCGCCGCAGCGCTGACCTTCACCCCGGTTGGGTAGGTGTTGTTGTCCAACACCGCGTCCACCGGGGGTTATCCCGACCGAAACGGTGTACTCACCCCGGCCAGACAGCGGTCGCGCCGGACCGTAGAGATAACGGCGGGGTCCAGACAATACGTGTTCGTGAATCTGTGGGCGGAGCCGGTTGGGCAGCCGTGGACTTACGCGGCCGTGTACGACCTGGTGAAGCGGCTGCGGGTGCGGACCGGGGTGGATTTCGACCCGCACCGGGCTCGGCACGCCTACGCGACGCGGGGGTGTCCTTCCACAGTTCCTGCGGGCTGGTCGGCGTGGCTGACGTGATCTACATACCGTGCGCGGGCGAGGATTTGATGGTGGCAGCCAACGCCTGACCTTTGATCAAACTGACCCCACCTCGGGTGTCCTTGCCGGGACGCGTCGGCTACGGGCCGGCACCACACCATCCAGTCGCGTGGCGACCGGTCCGGGCGGATGTGACCTGATAGGAACCTGCCGCAAACAGTTGCCCCATCGCTGTTGTGTCCGCCCGTCCCGGCACCTGGTCGCCCGATCGGGGAAGGGGACAACCTGTGTCCAGGATGACCGGCAA
>JBKPCQ010000090.1:0-4597 GCA_046727455.1 Actinomycetota bacterium
CAGCTAGCCCGGTCCCGGCGGCGGTCGGCGTGTGCGGGAGAGGGGACTCGAACCCCAACGTCCTCTCGGACACCAGGACCTAAACCAGGCGCGGCTGCCAGTTACGCCACTCCCGCCGACCGCCGCCGAGTCTAGCTCAGCCGGGTCACCTCCACGGTCACGCCCAGCGTCGAGCTGGTCGCGCCGTGGTAGACGCCCTTGAGCGGCGTCACGTCCTGGTAATCCCGGCCGCGTGCGACCACGACGTGCCGCTCGCCGGTGGGCACGCCGTTGGTGGGGTCGTACCCCTCCCAGCCGCCGCACCACCACTCCACCCAGGCGTGGCTCTGCCCGGCCACCGTCTCGCCGATCTCCGCCTCCGGCCTGGGATGCAGGTAACCGGACACGTACCGGGCCGGGATGCCGGCCGCGCGCAGCAGCGCGGCGGTCAGGTGCGCGATGTCCTGGCAGACCCCCTTGCGCAGCTCCCACGCCTCCTGCGCGCCGGTCTGCACGCCGGTCGAGCCGGGGACGTACGCGACGGTCTCCTGCACCCAGTCGCAGATCGCGCGGGCCGCGTCGCGGGGCGCGGCCCCGGCCGCGAGTTGCGACGCCCGGCCCCGCAGCGTTTCATCCACGGTGGTACGCGGTGTGTCCGCGAGAAGCTCGGCGTATCTGTCCACTGTGGACTCCGAGCGCAGCGTTCCCCAGCCGGCGGGTTCGGGCGACGGCGGGCGGTCGGTCTCCACCATGCTGGTCGCCGTCACCTTCAACTGCTGGTGCGGCCGGTGCAGGTCGAACACCGTCACGTGGCTGCCCCAGTAGTCCAGGTACCGCCACGTCGACCCGGCCGCCGACGGTGCCACCTCCACCTGGCTGAACAGGGTGATCTGCGTCGGCGTCGTCATCGGGGTCATCCGGGCCTCGTTGTAGGAGGCGTACGCGGTCCCGGCGTAGGTGAACCCGGTGACATGCCGGATCCGCAGCCGCCACCCCATCTCAGGCTCCCTCCTGGGCCCAGGCGACCGGGGCGGCGTGCTTGAAGTACCGCGCGGTCACCGCCGCGCTGCACGCGGCGCAGGCCTGCTGGATGGCGCGCAGGTGGGCGGGCAGCTCGTCGAGCAGGTGGCTCAGGTCGGCGTACTCCAGCCGGGTGCGCGCCTGCCCGATCGGGCGTCGCGCGGTGTCGCGTACCCCGGCCCGCTCGGTGGCCGGCGCCAGCTCCCGCAGGCACTGCTCGGCGGTGGTCAGCGCGTGCAGGGCGGAGCGCGGGAAGAGCCGGTCGAGGGTGAGGAACTCGACGATCCGCGCCGGGTCGAGGGTACCGCTGTGGGTACGCAGGAACGACTCGTCGGCGCCGCAGGCGCGCAGGACGGTACGCCAGTCGCCCGGCCCGCCGCTCGTCAGCAGCTGTACCGACAGCAGCCGCGCGGTCATGTCCGCCCGTTCGAGGCTGCGCCCGAGGACCAGGAAGCGCCAGCCCTCGTCCCGGTTCATCGTCGACTCGGCGAGCCCGGCGAGCACCGCGGCGCGCTCCCGCACGAAGCTCAGGAACAGCGTCGGGCCGAGCCGCTCGGCCGCGCGGCGGCGGCTGGGCAGCGCGTGCCACGTGACGTTGAGGCATTCCCACATCTCGCTGGAGATGGTCTCCCGGGCGCCGCGCGCGTTCTCCCGCGCGGCGGCGACGGCGCCCGCGATCGAGCTGGGGTCGTCGGTGTCGAAGCCGAGCCGCTCCAGCGCGTCCCCGGCGGTCAGGCGGCGGTCCTCGGTCGCGGTCACGCCGAGGATCGCGAGCAGCGAGCGGGCCGCCGCGTCCTCGTCGGACCACGGGTCCTCCAGCAGCCGGGCGAGGAACGCGTCGAGGATGCGCGCGGTGTCGTCGGCCCGCTCGACGTACCGGCCGATCCAGAACAGCGACTCGGCGATCCGGCTCAGCATTACTGCTGTCCGTCCATCGACCCGGTGCCGGTGTCGCGCGGCCCGACGTCGTGCGGTACCACCTCGACCGGAACGCCGCCCGCGCGGGCCGGGACCTGAGCCACGGACGGCTCGGCCGCCAGGACCCAGGTGTCCTTGGACCCGCCACCCTGGCTGGAGTTCACCACCAGCGCGCCCTCCGGCAGGGCGACCCGGGTCAGCCCGCCCGGCAGCAGCCAGATGTCGCCGGCGTGGTTGACCGCGAACGGCCGCAGGTCGATGTGCCGGGGCGCGACCCCGTTGCCGATGAGCGTGGGCGAGGTGGACAGCGCGACCGGCCGCTGCGCGATCCAGCCGCGCGGATCGGCGGTGATCGCGGCGCGCAGACCGTCCAATGTGGACTCATCGGCCTTCGGCCCGATCACGATCCCCTTGCCGCCGGAGCCGTCGACCGGCTTGAGCACCAGCGTGTCCAGCCGATCGAGCACGTCGTGGCGCACGTCGGGGTCGTCGAGCCGGAACGTCTCCACGTTGGGGATCACCGGCTCCTCGGCGAGGTAGTACCGGATCAGGTCGGGCACGTAGGTATACAGCAGCTTGTCGTCGGCGACCCCGTTGCCGACCGCGTTGGCGAGCGTCACGTTGCCGGCGCGGGCGGCGTTGAGGATGCCCGGGCAGCCGATCACGGAGTCCGGCCGGAAATGCAGCGGGTCGAGGAACTCGTCGTCGACCCGGCGGTACACGACGTGGACCGGCTGCTCGCCCTGCGTCGTGCGCATCCGCACCCGGTTGCCGGAGCAGGCCAGGTCGCGCCCCTCGACCAGTTCGACCCCCATCAGCCGGGCGAGCAGCGCGTGCTCGAAGTACGCGGCGTTGTAGACGCCGGGGGTGAGCACCACGACGCACGGGTCGGTGACGCCCTCGGGCGCCGCCGCCCGCAGCGCCGCGAGCAGCCGGGCCGGGTAGTCGTCGACCGGGCTGACCCGCGCGTCGACGAACAGGGTCGGCAGGGTCTGGGTCATCGCCCGCCGGTTCTCGATGACGTAGCTCACCCCGGACGGGATCCGCAGGTTGTCCTCCAGTACCCGGAACGCCCCGGCCTCGTCGCGGACGAGGTCGACACCGGAGATGTGCACGCGCACCCCGGCCGGCGGGTTGATCCCGAACGCCTCCCGGTGGAAGTGCGCGCTTGTGGTGACCAGGCTGCGGGGTACCACGCCGTCGTCGAGGGCGGCTCCCCGCCCGTACACGTCGGCGAGGAACCGCTCCAGCGCGGTGACCCGCTGCCGCACGGCCCGGGTGACCACGTCCCACTCGGCCGCGTCGATGATCCGGGGGATCAGGTCGAGCGGGAACGGCCGCTCCTCCCCGGCGTACGCGAAGGTCACGCCCCGGTCGGTGAAGACCCGGGCCAACTGGTCGGCCCGGAACCGCAGGTCGCTGCCTGACAGTGGCTGCAGGGTGGCGAACAGGGAGAGGTACGGCGGGCGGGGCTGGCCGGGCGCCGCGAACATCTCGTCCCAGGCCCTCGCCATGGTGTACGAATCGAAGATGTCCGCCATGACGGGACCTTACGCCGGTGCCGTTTCCAGCGCATTAACCGAGTGCTTGGCGGACCGCCTCCTCCGGGCTTCCTGCGAAGGCCGGCCCGTGTCCCGGTACCACCACCTGTGCGGCGAGCCCGCGCAGCCGCCGCAGCGAATCGCGGGCCTGCGCCGTGTCGGTGTTGAAGATCGCCATGGGTACCCGCGGCCCCCGCGCCCGGCTGAGCGCGTGCCCGGTGAACAGCGCGTCCCCCGCGAGCAGCGCGCCCCGTTCGGGTAGGTGGAAGCTGGTGTGCCCGCTCGTGTGCCCCGGGGTCGGCACGGCGACGGGCTTGCCCGGAACGTCGAGCGGCCCCTCGGTGAACGTCTCCAGGTCGTCCAGCCGCTCGGGCCGGGCGGCCTTGAGGCGGAGCACGTCGTAGAGCCAGAGGGCGACGTCCGGGCGCCAGATCATGCGCAGCAGCGTGGCCTCGCTGACCTGCTCGACCCGCTGGCCGCTGGCGTTGGGGACCTCCCGCTCGTGCACCCGTACCGGGACGTTGTGGGTCCGGCGAAGGTAGCGCGCGCTGCCGAGGTGGTCCGGGTGCCCATGGGTGAGCAGGATGGCGGCGACGTCGGCGGGGGACCGGCCGATCTTCTCCAGCGATGCGAGGACCCGCCCCCGGTCGCCCGGGTACCCGGTGTCGACGAGGGTCACCTCGCCGCCCTCGGTCACCAGGACCCACGACACGTGCTTGGCCCGGGCGTGGTGGACCCCCGGCGCCACCTCGATGACGTCGACGTCCATCTCGTGGTCAGTCCAGGCCCAGGTCGCGGCGGAGCTTGGCGACGTGGCCGGTGGCCTTGACGTTGTACATCGCGTGGGTGACGCGGCCCTGCTCGTCGATGACGAACGTGGAGCGGATCACGCCGACGACGGTCTTGCCGTAGAGCTGCTTCTCGCCGTACGCGCCGTAGGCCCGCAGCACCGACTTGTCCTCGTCGGCGACGAGCGGGAAGGTCAGCGCGTCGCGCTCGCGGAACTTGGCCAGCCGCGCGGGAGAGTCCGGCGAGATGCCGACCACCTCGTACCCGGCGCCGCGCAGCGAGGCGATGTTGTCCCGGAAGTCGCACGCCTGGGTGGTGCAGCCGGGCGTCATCGCGGCCGGGTACGCGTA